>NZ_MUXW01000034.1 GCF_002015085.1 Glaesserella parasuis | reverse complement strand
ATTTTACAGCCCTGAGCAGAAATGCTTGGGGTTTTTTGTTTGGGGGAAGGGATGGAAATTACATTAGGCGATAAAATCAAAATCAATGGCGAAGAAGTGCCAGAGTATTTGCTCAAGGCACTTTATGAAAATTTGAAGCTGAGATACACGTCAGGTTTTATTGTTGCAGAAAGTATTCAAGCTCAAGGCATTAAAGTAAGTAGCTTGCCTCCTCTTAATTCTCAATCTGAAGTTCAATGTTCTGAATTAGCGGTAAATAGCTTAAAAGTTAGACCTGATTTAATTCGTTATCCTTGAACTAATCGCTATACCGCTGACCGGTCATCTCGACGTATATCAGACTGCGGTCCTCACTTCCAAAATAGGAAAATTTATCCATTTGCTGGCAATAATGACGTACCACAAGATTAAACATATCTAGTGGTACTGAGTAAATTTGATAAAGGTTATCACAATGGTAGAACTAAATATTGCGTTAAAAAATGCCGCAGAGCTTTATGGTGAAAATCGACCATTTGTCGATCCTGAAAGTGGAACTCTAACCCTAGCAGGTTGCGAAGCTCTAAGTCGTCTTGGTATTGGATTTTCCGAAAGTAGACTTGAACCTGATCTTTTAGATAAGTTGCGTAAGAATCTCGCTGCTCTTTAGTAAAACCTGTTGTGAGTTTTTCTATGAAAAAAAGGTGAAGATCCTTTTCGAGTTGAACTAAGAAGTTAAAGTTGTCTGCAATTTTGGCATCTTTAAATGTGAATTCAATATAAGAGAAATGGCTATTATCATATTTTCCTATCCAGTGAGAACAACCTAGTGTGATAAAGGGGCTATCAGGCTTGTTAAGTTCAATAAGTGTGGTTTTAAGTTCTGGTAGTTGAGCAATTTCTAGGATTTCATCTATTTTTTCAGGATGATTAACTAAATCAATTCCACCTGCATTTGGTGTTGGATTTTGGCAATCTTCAGATCCATTTGATGGTCGATATGGAAATTTGGTATAACCTTCACGAAAGTACATAATTTAATCCTCTGCTAGTTTATTTGTTGGGGAACAATATTCTAGCAGTTTTTTTAACCAAGCTCAGTCTTTACGGACTGAGCTTTTTTATTGCCTGAAACGAGGGCTAAGGTATGAAAAATGCTATGAGAGATGCAGGAATGCAGAGCTATGCATGGACTGGGCTTACAGGTTGGTTAGCATGGTTAGGCGATCAACAAAATTTAATGTTCATTAGTTTGGCTCTAGGGATTGTTACAGCGTTAGTTAATATGTACTCAAAATGCCGAGAAGGGAAAATAAAAAGACGCCAAGAAGAAAGAGCTGAAGAAAAGCATAAAGCAGAGATGCGCCACCTCGAAGAAATGCATCAGATACGTAAACAACAACTCTCAAGGGGATTAAGAGATGAGCCGAATAAAAACATTAAGTAAAGTTGGCGGTGGGGTTTGTGCTGTCAGTGCCATTATTGCGGTATTAAATACAGATTTTCACGGTCAATTTCGTACAAGTCAGCAAGGGCTTGAGATTATCGGCGATGCAGAAGGTTGTAAACGTGAGCCTTATTTGTGTCCTGCAAATGTGCTTACTGTTGGTATTGGTTCAACGGAAGCGTCAAGCGGTAAGATTGAAAGAAAAGTTTACACGGACAAAGAGATTGCAGAACGGTGGTTGGTTGATATTCAGCACGCAGAAAAATGCGTGAACCGTTACGCAAACGGTTGGAATATTCCGCAATCGGTGTTTGATGTTGCTACTTCGCTGACATTTAATGCTGGGTGTGGCACCGTGAGTAAATCGACATTCTTTCGTAAAATCAAATCAGGCGATTATGTTGGTGCCTGTAATGAGTTGCCTAAGTGGGTTTATTCAGGTGGCAAGAAGTTACGAGGGTTAGAAATCCGTCGTGAGAAAGAGAAGGCGTTATGTTTAGCTGGGTTAATAAAATCTTAATGGCATTGATTTTGGGCTTGTGTGCGTGGTTGTGGGGTCAGTCACAGAGGATAAGTGCATTAACAGCCGAGAACCAGACGCAAGCCCAAACCATTGAGCAACAGCAAGAAGCAAACAATAAGCTGACAATGCAACTGCAACAAGAGCGACAAGCGGTTGAATATCAGCAAAGTATTGCAAATAAACTACGAAAGCAGGTGGAGCAGAGTAATGAACAGATTAAATCTATTTTACAGAAAGAGCCGTGTGGCGTTACTGCTTTGCCTCGCCCTGTTGTCGATGAGCTTAAGCGGTTGCACAGCAAGGACAAAGATTGAGTATTTATATCCACCGCAAGCCTTTTTAGTGCAGTGCGAGCGGTCAAAGTTTAGTGGCACGACCTATGGTGATGCTATCGAGTATCTCGTTAAGGTGATGGGAGAACGTGACTTGTGTGCGGGTCAGATTGATAGCATTAGAGAGTGGCAAGCACGAACTAAGCAAGGGTTTAAATAGCGGATTAACGTTTGTGCCACGATAAAGAGCGGTCAGATGATCGCTCTTTTATTTTGTGTAAATTAAATGCTACATAATTTGCGTATGGGTTTTGGGATTGTTGGATAAATCCCCGAGAAAATACGCAAGTGATGTAATTTATATATAACAAAACCCCGATCACTGCAAATGATCGGGGTTTTTCATTACCCATTAAAGCCGAATGAGTAACGATTTATGGAGATTATGACAGTTTTAACCGTAACCATCAAGGAGATACTTATGGAATATGGTTTATGGCAAATAAGCCTTGCAGTAACACTACCTATTTTAGCGTTTGTTTCACCAAAGCTAATTAATGCCATTGCTAATTTATTGAATGTTTTGAAATAAAAAGGATTAACCACGATGACGAAGAAAGACGAGGTTAAATCCACGTCTAAAGGCGTGGGTAAATTCAAACTAACAGACAAACAACAGCGGTTTGTTGAAGAATACTTAATTGATCTTAACGCAACACAAGCGGCGATTAGGTCTGGTTATGCTGAAAAAACAGCAAATCGTGAAGGTAGTCGCTTGCTGTCAAATGTAGACATTCAAGAAGCAATTCAAGAAGCTCAAAACAAACGAGCTGCGCGAGTAAATGTTACTCAAGATGATGTTTTAAAGGGATTACTTGAAATTATCTCAATGAGTACAGGCAAGCAGAAAATCACAGAAACAGAACTAAGCAAGGTTGATGGTTCTATTGTTCCTATGGATGTAGAGAAAGTTTGTTTTGAGCCTCACGCAGCAAATAAAGCACTTGAGCTATTAGGTAAACATCTTGGTATGTTTAAGGATAAAGTCGATGTAACAAACTCTGACGGCTCACTTCGCCCTACTATTATTGAGTTGGTGGCTCCAGATGAAAGTACAACTTAATCTCCCACCTAAACTTATTCCAGTGTTTATTCTCCAGGATGTGCGTTATCGTGGTGCTTATGGTGGGCGTGGTTCGGCAAAAACACGCACTTTTGCCAAGATGACTGCGGTTGTAGCGTATCAACGGGCAATGCAAGGCGAAAGCGGTGTCATTTTGTGTGGTCGTGAGTTTATGAACTCGTTGGAAGACTCGTCATTAGAAGAAATTAAGCAAGCCATTCAAAGCGAAGCGTGGCTGGCGGATTTCTTTGAGGTTGGTGAGAAATATGTACGCACAAAGTGCGGTCGAATTTCCTATATTTTTACAGGTTTACGGCACAATCTTGACAGCATTAAATCAAAAGCACGGATTTTACTTGCGTGGATTGATGAAGCAGAAAGCGTGAGCGAAATGGCGTGGCGGAAACTTCTGCCTACTGTGCGTGAAAACGGTTCGGAAATTTGGTTAACGTGGAACCCTGAAAAGAAAGGTTCGGCAACGGATTTACGCTTTAGGCAACATCAAGACGAAAGTATGGCGATTGTTGAGATGAATTATAGCGATAATCCGTGGTTTCCTGATGTATTAGAGCAAGAACGCTTAAGGGATAAAGCCCGTTTAGATGATGCGACTTATCGTTGGATTTGGGAGGGGGATTATCTTGAAGAAAGTGAGGCTCAAGTCTTTAGAGGAAAATATCAGGAACTTGAGTTTAAGCCTTTACCTGATTTTGAAGGTCCTTATCACGGGTTGGATTTCGGTTTTGCTCACGACCCAACCGCAGCGATTAAATGCTGGGTGTTTAATGATGAATTGTATATTGAATATGAGGCCGGCAAAGTTGGGTTAGAGCTTGATGATACAGCCACATTTTTGCAGAAAGGTATTGCTGGCATTGAGCAGTATGTGATACGAGCAGATTCAGCAAGACCTGAGTCTATCAGCTATTTAAAGCGACACGGCTTGCCTCGTATTGATGGCGTGCCAAAATGGAAAGGTAGCGTTGAAGATGGGATTGCACATATTAAATCCTATAAGAAAATCTACATTCACCCACGTTGTCAGCAAACTTTAAACGAATTTCGCTTGTATAGCTACAAAACCGACCGCTTGTCTGGCGATGTGTTGCCAACATTAGTTGATGCCCATAACCACTATATTGATGCGTTGCGGTATGCGCTTAATCCTCGTATTCAGCGGAAAGGGGATTTTAGCCAAAATCCACTTAAACTTTACTAAGGATAATTTATGTCTGATGTTGCTATTGTTATGCCAGAAATTAGGGCGTTGAATGAAAAAGGTGTGATGATTGATGATTTGCTTGGCGGAACAAAAACAATGCGACAAGCAGGGAAAAAATACCTTTATCAATTCAGTCTTGAGGAAGAAGAGGCTTATAAAAACAGACTTAACCGCTCAACGCTTTATCCTGCTTTATCGGAAACGCTCTACCAAATGACAGGTAGAGTTTTTTTTGAGCCGATTACGACAGATGACGTTCACGATAAATTAAAGCAAGATATTTTGCCTGATGTGGATCTAGAGGGAAATAATGTCGATGTATTTTCTTCTCGTTGGTTTAATGCAGGTTTAACTTATGGCGTGGCGTGGTGCTTAGTGGATTACACCCGTACTGAGAATGTTCGTACCATTGCCGATGAGAAAGCGGTTAATGCTCGTCCTTACTTTATTTTGATTAAGCCTAAAAATGTTTTGGGATTTAAAACGGATAAAATCAAAGGGAAACGACAAATCACGCAGTTCCGCTATATGGAAGAAGTGTCGGTAGATGATGGCGAGTTTGGTTCGAAGATTGAGAAGGTGATTTATGTGTACGAAATCGGCCGTATGCGTAAGTATAAAGCAACAGAGGGGCAATGGACGCTGATTGATGATGTGCAACTTCTTGCTCAAAATCGACCGCTTGAAGTGGTGCCTGTTGTGCCGTTTATTACGAAAGAAAGCAATGTGTTTGCATTAGGTGAACCGCCGTTGCTTGAATTAGCCTATTTGAATGTTAAGCATTGGCAATCACAATCCGATCAGGACAACATTTTAAATACCGCTCGTGTGCCGTTATTAGGGATTTTCTCTGATACTGAAGTCAATAAGCTACAAGTTGGTGGCAGTGCGTTGCATTTACCTGCAGGTTCTCAAATTGCTTATATCGAACATTCAGGTAATGCGATTAACGCAGGGCAAGACAGTTTGAAAGAGCTGGAAAGCCAAATGCGTGTTGCCGGGGCGAAACTCTTAGATAAAACCGTGTTAGCAATGACAGACAGTCAAGCCAAAGAAGAGCAAGGCAAAGAAATCAGTTTATTGCGACTGTATGCGAATAAATTTGAAGATGCGTTAGATTTAGCCTTGGAATACGTTGGGTTGTGGTTGGGTATTGATGATGTCGGTAAGGTGGAAATTAGCGGTAACATTGATGACGATCTCGATCCAAATGCCTCAATGGATATGGTCATTAAAATGCAACAAGCAGGCACACTTTCAAAACAAACCGTATTTAATGAAGCAAAACGCCGTGGGTTGATTAGCGATAATGTAGAATGGGAAGATGAACAGGCTCGCTTAAATGAAGAGGGGGTAGAATATGACCTTGAGTTCGCAGGACAAGCCGAAACAAAGCCTGAATAGTCGTATTGCATACGCCTTGACTGATCGCAAAATTCTGCATTTTCGTTATGATGCACATCTTAGACAGCAGGTAATGAAACAGCTGAGTAAAACACAACGTGAGTTGCTCAATCGTTTAGCTGCTGCAGGTGTGGATGCTTTACCTAAAAAACAATTAGACACACTGCTTAAG
>NZ_MUXW01000033.1:26863-86359 GCF_002015085.1 Glaesserella parasuis | reverse complement strand
TTTTAATTCTTTTCCAGCTATAGATTGATGTTTTTTTCTTAATGCTCTCATCACAATAGCTACCATATGAAAATGGCACATTTGCGTCGGTGTATCTAATATTTAAATCACGTGATAGTGGTGGATTTAATTTCTTTTTAAGGGTAAATGTTTTATTACAAGCATTACATTTATAGCGTTGAATATTATTTCTTATACCATGTTTGCGAATGTCGCTACTGTGGCAAAAATGACATTTTTTGGGTTCATAATTCAAAAAAGTGGCTTAAAGCCCGTAATATAAGGTTTTAAGCCATTTTTTAGTGGCCATTTTGTATACTATGCTATTTTAGGAGTAATAGACTTTTCTTATAAAAACGGCTTCATTGGGGTATAGTAGACAAATTTGTTGCTAAAACATTTGCACAATACGATCCAGTTCAACCTTAGCCGCTTCAACAGCTTTAGCCGCAACTTCAGGACCATAACCGATACCTTCTGCATACACAAACTCAACATCAGTAATACCAATAAAGTTTAATACCGTTTGCATATACATTTTGGCTAAGTCCGCAGGACCATCTTTATAAATACCACCGTGAGCAAGCACTACCACTGCTTTTTTGCCTTTGATTAAGCCTTCAGGACCATTCGCTGTATAGCGGAAAGTCACACCTGCACGGTTTAAGTAATCAATATAGGTTTTAAGTTGAGCAGGAATACCTAAGTTGTACATTGGCACAGCGAATACAAGTACATCACTGTTATTCACCTCACCAATCAATTTGTTAGATAAATCCAGAGCTTCACGTTGAGCATCATTTTGTGGTTCACCGCGCGTGCCTGATGCTGCATTTAAATCATAATAAGGAAGTGGATTTACCCCGAAATCGTGTTCAGTCACGTTCGCTGAAATTTTAGATTTAAGGTAATCAACTAATTTATTTGAAGTGGAATTATCGGCAAGGATACTTGATTTGATCACTAATACATTTTTCATTAAAAACTCCGAAGATCGAAAATACGATTGAATAACTACGCATTAGTTTATCCGAATATGAAGAGAAATAAAGTAGGGGAAAGTGAAAAGAGTGTTTATTAAAATGAAATAATATATCAATTTGCAAAATGTTAAATTATTCTGACCGCTCATAAAACACAAGCTCAAGTATTTACTCGAGCTTATGTATAAAAAAGTGTTTACTATTCTTTTGTCATATCAGACATAAACATATAAGCACCTATAAAGATTCTAGCTAAAGTATTCAATAAGTAAGCCTCACTAATACCCTCCTCTACATCCAGATCATCTTGTAAAACAAGACCATAATCTTCAACAATATAAGCAGTGAAAAATCTTTTTGTCGCATTCCATTTATTGACGCTTTTCAATGAAGTATTATCACCGTCAAAATACATCTTAAAAGATAAAGAGCCATTGTCACGCTCATTAAAAATTATCAGTTTTAGCCCAGAGTCACTGGTAATTCTGATCCTTCCTTTTTCAATCAACTTAACTGTTGGATATTTTTTCTTCACAATATCAATCAATTGTTGATCAGAAAACTTGGTATAAACTTCCACCATTTTGGTTTCTGCATAAGCTGTTGTAGAAACAACTGTAATAGTAATCAACATTGTGAAAAACATTGATAAAAAATAAGTGGGCATTTTGAGATATTTACAAATTTTCATAAACACCTCCACCATTTTCTAACTGACGATAGAGATTGAGAGAAAGTTTATCCCTTGTTTGAGCGGCAATATCTGTTTCGTAAAGCTGCTTATCAACAGGATTGCTTAAATCATACTGGTAGTAAGTTCCACTTAACCCTTTATAAGCAAACATACCGTTTTTCATCTGTTCTTTAATCATAAATATACCTTCATAGTAATGCTAAATGTTTTGGCAGAGATGATTTTAGTTCATTACGCAAGTAATGAACTAAATAATGCTAGCATTATTTAAAATTTTGATAAAAGATGGTAACAAACGGTGAGATATGAGAAGAATTTTGAAAAACAAAAGCCCGATAAATCTATCGGGCTTTTTAAGTCAATGTAGAATTATTCTGCTGCTTGTTCAGCTGCAACTTCAGGACGATCAACTAACTCAATGTAAGCCATTGGCGCGTTGTCACCTGCACGGAAACCACATTTTAAGATACGAGTATAACCACCCGCACGGTTTGCAAAACGTGGACCTAATTCATTGAATAATTTAGCAACGGTTTCGATGTTGCGAGTACGAGCAAAAGCTAAACGACGATTAGCAACGCTATCTACTTTTGCTAAAGTAATTAATGGTTCAACTACACGACGTAATTCTTTTGCTTTTGGCAATGTTGTCTTGATGATTTCGTGACTAACTAATGCACTTGCTAAATTACGGAACAACGCCTGACGATGGCTGCTGTTACGGTTTAGTTGACGTCCACTCTTACGATGGCGCATAACCTTATTCCTTCTAAGAAAATCTAAACCTAAAATTAGTCTTCAGCAATACTTGCTGGAGGCCAATTCTCAAGGCGCATACCGAGTGATAAGCCACGAGAAGCGAGAACATCTTTAATTTCAGTAAGTGATTTCTTACCAAGATTAGGTGTTTTTAATAACTCAACTTCTGTACGTTGTACTAAATCACCGATATAGTGAATTGTCTCTGCTTTCAAACAGTTAGCAGAACGAACTGTCAGCTCTAAGTCATCTACTGGACGAAGAAGAATTGGATCAAATTCCGGTTTCTCTTCTTTCACTTCTGGCTGACGAACATCACGCAAATCAACGAATGCAGCGAGTTGCTCTGCTAAAATCGTTGCAGCACGGCGGATGGCTTCTTCTGGATCTAATGTTCCGTTAGTTTCCATCTCGATAACGAGCTTATCTAAGTCTGTGCGTTGTTCAACACGAGCAGCTTCAACATTGTAAGCAATGCGATCTACTGGGCTAAAACGAGCATCGACTAATAAGCGACCGATTGGACGATCGTCGTCTTGTGTATGTACACGAGCAGATGCTGGGACATAACCACGACCACGTTGTACACGGATACGCATACTAATTGATGCGTTTTTATCCGTTAAGTTACAAATAACGTGATCTGGATTCACAATTTCAACATCACCATCGTGAGTAATGTCTGCTGCAGTTACAGGGCCAATCCCAGATTTAGTGAGTGTCAAAATAATATCATCTTTATTTTGCACTTTTACCGCTAGACCTTTAAGGTTTAACAATACCTCAAGAATATCTTCTTGTACGCCTTCTTTGCTGCTGTATTCGTGTAATACACCATCAATTTCTACTTCTGTAACTGCACAACCAGGCATAGATGAAAGTAAAATGCGACGAAGTGCGTTACCTAAAGTGTGGCCGAAACCACGTTCTAACGGCTCTAAGGTCACTTTTGCGTGAGTTGAACTAATTTGTTCAATATTCACTAAGTGTGGCTTTAAAAATTCTGTTACAGAACCCTGCATTTTATCCTCTCTTTGCTTTTAAGCTTAACTATTATTTAGAGTAAAGCTCAACGATCAGATGTTCATTAATATCTGCTGATAGATCAGAACGCTCAGGAGTACGTTTAAATACGCCTTCCATTTTAGTTGCATCAACTTCTAACCAAGTTGGTTTTTCACGTTGAGTAGCTAACTCTAATGATGCTTTGATACGTGCTTGTTTTTTAGATTTCTCACGAACAGCAATCACATCATCAACAGAAACTTGGTATGAAGGAATGTTTACAACACGACCATTTACCACGATAGATTTGTGGCTTACTAACTGACGTGCTTCAGCACGAGTAGCTGCAAAACCCATACGGTAAACAACGTTGTCTAAACGACCTTCTAACAATACTAATAAGTTCTCACCGGTATTGCCTTTTAAACGGTTAGCTTCTTTATAGTAGTTACGGAACTGACGTTCTAAAATACCATAGATACGGCGAACTTTTTGTTTCTCGCGTAACTGACTACCATAGTCAGATAAACGAGGCTTGCGAGCACCGTGTTGACCTGGTGCTGTATCAATTTTACATTTTGACTCGATCGCGCGAACACCTGATTTAAGGAATAAATCGGTACCTTCACGACGGCTTAGCTTGAGTTTTGGACCCAAATATCTTGCCATTTTCTTTCTCCAATTATCCTAACGTCAATTACACACGACGTTTTTTCGGTGGACGACAACCGTTATGTGGAATCGGAGTCACATCTGTAATGTTCGTGATACGGAAACCCGCTGCGTTTAATGCACGGATTGTTGATTCACGACCTGGACCCGGACCTTTAACCATAACTTCTAAATTCTTTAAACCAAACTCTTTAACCATTTCTGCACAACGCTCTGCAGCAACTTGAGCAGCGAATGGAGTTGATTTACGAGAACCACGGAAACCTGAACCACCCGCAGTTGCCCAAGCTAGAGCATTACCTTGACGGTCAGTAATGGTTACGATTGTATTATTGAAAGATGCGTGGATATGAGCTACGCCATCTACGATCTGTTTTTTTACACGTTTACGTGCACGAACTGGTGTTTTAGCCATTATTTATCTACTCCGATTATTTTTTGATCGGTTTGCGTGGACCCTTACGAGTACGCGCATTAGTCTTAGTACGTTGACCACGTACTGGTAAACTACGACGATGACGTAAACCACGGTAGCAACCTAGGTCTAAAAGACGTTTGATGCTTAAAGTTACTTCACGACGTAAATCACCTTCGACAGTAAATTTACCAACTTCTTCACGCAGTTTTTCAATCTGCTCTTCAGACAATTCTCTGATCTTCACATCTTCAGCAATACCCGTTGCAGCGCAGATCGCTTTTGCACGAGTTTTACCGATGCCATAAATAGCAGTCAGTGCGATTACGGTGTGTTTTTGATCAGGAATGTTAATGCCTGCAATACGGGCCACTATGCACTCCTATTTAACTAAAATTATTGATATACTGACCTTGAAAAGCCCGTTTCAGGATACTCAAACAGCATATCAGGACGAAATGAGCTGAGCAGTATAACTGCTCAGCAGGTTCTTTGCAAGAAATAATGTCAATTAACCTTGACGTTGTTTATGTTTAGGGTCGCTACAAATTACGCGTACAACACCTTCACGTTTAACAACTTTGCAGTTACGACACATTCTTTTAACTGAAGCACGAACTTTCATTGCTTATCCTTTTGATCTAAGGGCTTATTGCCCTAAGCCTTTCAAATTGGCTTTCTTCAACACAGAGTCATACTGTAAAGACATTAGATGACTTTGAACCTGTGCGATGAAATCCATAATAACAACCACAACGATCAATAATGAAGTACCGCCTAATTGGAAAGATACTTTCCATAATGATGTTATGATATAAGGAACCAAACAAACAAAGGTAATATATAACGCACCAATTAAGGTTAAACGTGTCATTACTTTATCGATATAACGAGATGTTTGCTCGCCTGGTCGATAACCTGGTACAAACGCACCTGATTTTTTCAAATTATCCGCTGTATCACGAGGATTATATTGCATTCCTGTATAAAAGAATGCAAAGAAGATTACAGCCATTGTAAATAATACAATATAGAGTGGCTGACCTGGTTGTAACAACTGTGATAAATCAAATAACCATTCAAAACCTTCACTTGTTCCGAACCATTGTGCAATGGTTGCTGGGAATAAAATAATACTTGAAGCGAAGATTGCTGGGATTACACCAGCCATATTTACTTTTAATGGTAAATGAGATTGTCTTGCAGGTGCCATCATTCTTCCCTGCTGGCGACTTGCATAGTTTACAACAATTCTTCTTTGTCCACGTTCCACGAAGACAACAAAATATGTTACAGCAAATGCAACTACAGCTATTAGTAATAACACTAATAATGAAATCTCACCTTGGCGAGATTGTTCAATAGTTTGCCCGATTACTGATGGAAGATCAGCAACAATCCCTGCAAAAATAATTAACGAAATACCATTGCCAATGCCACGTTCAGTGATTTGCTCACCTAACCACATCAGGAACATAGTACCTGTTACTAAACTAATTACAGAAGTTACATAGAACAGCATATTTGGATTAGGAACTAATCCAGCTAGCATATTCGGTAGGGCTAATGAAATACCAATAGACTGAATAAATGCTAATAACAACGTAGCATAACGTGTATATTTGCTAATTTTACGACGCCCTGCTTCACCTTCTTTTTTCAACTCGGCAAGTGCTGGGTGTACTGCTGTCAATAATTGAATAATAATTGACGCTGAAATATAGGGCATGATCCCTAACGCAAATATAGAAGCTCTACTTAAAGCACCACCAGAGAACATATTGAACATATCAATGATGGTGCCTTGCTGTTGTCGTACTAGCTCGGATAATACAGAAGCATCAATACCAGGAACAGGAATAAAAGAACCGATACGGAAAACGATTAAAGCACCTAAAACAAACAATAATCGTGATTTTAATTCACCAGTCCCTTTTTGGGTATTACCTTGATATCCTGGTTGTTTAGCCATTTATTATTCCTCGATAGAACCACCAGCAGCTTCGATAGCAGCTTTTGCACCTTTAGTTACGCCTAAGCCTTTAACCACTACTGCTTTTTCCACTTTACCTGAAAGGATTACTTTTGCAGATAAAATATCTTTTGTGATTACGTTTGCTGCTTTTAACGCATCTAAAGTAACAACATTACCATCTACTTTTGCTAAGTCACTTAAACGGATTTCAGCTACGTGTAATGCTTTAAGAGAAGTAAAACCAAATTTTGGTAAACGACGGTATAAAGGCATTTGACCACCCTCGAAACCACGACGAACACCGCCGCCTGTACGAGATTTTTGACCTTTATGACCACGACCACCAGTTTTACCTAAACCAGAACCAATACCGCGACCTAAACGTTTTGCACTGTGTTTAGCACCTTCAGCTGGAGAAAGAGAATTTAAACGCATTCTATTATTCCTCCACTTTAACCATATATGAAACTTGATTGATCATACCGCGTACTGCTGGAGTATCTTCTAACTCTACGGTATGACGAATATGACGAAGACCTAAGCCTTTCAACGTTGCTTTATGCTTCGGTAAACGAGCGATAGAGCTACGAGTTTGAGTTACTTTAATAGTTTTAGCCATATTCAATTACCCCAAAATTTCTTCAACGGTTTTGCCACGTTTTGCAGCAACCATTTCTGGTGATTTCATATTTGCTAGTGCATCAATTGTTGCACGAACAACGTTAATTGGGTTAGTTGAACCGTACGCTTTAGAAAGTACGTTGTGAACACCTGCAACTTCTAATACTGCACGCATTGCACCACCTGCGATGATACCTGTACCTTCGCTAGCTGGTTGCATAAACACGCGTGAACCAGTGTGAGAACCTTTAACAGGGTGTTGTAATGTACCTTCGTTTAACGCTACATTAACCATATTGCGACGAGCTTTTTCCATCGCTTTTTGGATTGCTGCCGGAACTTCACGAGCTTTACCGTAACCAAAACCTACACGACCGTTACCATCGCCCACCACTGTTAAAGCAGTGAAACTCATAATACGACCACCTTTTACGGTTTTAGATACACGGTTAACCGCGATTAGCTTTTCCTGCAGTTCACCAGCTTGTTTTTCGATGTTTGACATCTCAAATTCCTCTATTAGAACTGAAGACCAGCTTCACGAGCAGCATCTGCTAATGATTGCACACGACCGTGGTATTTGAAACCAGAACGGTCAAATGCAACTGCTTTAATACCTTTTTCTAAAGCACGTTCAGCAACGATTTTACCAACGACTGCTGCCGCTTCTTTATTACCAGTATATTTAACTTGCTCTTTAATTACTTTCTCAACAGTTGAAGCTGCTGCTAAAACTTCTGAGCCATTCGGTGCAATCACCTGCGCATAGATATGGCGAGGTGTGCGATGCACAACTAAACGTGTTGCACCTTGCTCTCTCATTAAATGACGTGCACGGCTTGCACGACGGATACGAGCTACTTTCTTATCCATAGTGTTACCTTACTTTACTTTTTCTTCGCTTCTTTAATACGCACAACTTCATCAGCGTAACGTACACCTTTACCTTTATAAGGCTCTGGTTTGCGGTATGCACGAATATCAGCTGCCACTTGACCGATTAACTGTTTGTCCGCAGACTTAAGAATAATCTCAGTTTGTGATGGACATTCACCAGTTACACCTGCTGGCAACTCATGTTCAACCGGGTGTGAGAAACCTAAATTTAATGCAACAGTGTTGCCTTTCATTTGAGCTCTGTAACCAACACCCACTAATTGCAATTTCTTAGTAAAGCCTTCAGTAACACCGATAACCATTGCATTAACGAGGGCACGAGCTGTACCTGCTTGCGCATCTGCATTAACGATACCCGCTTTTGGAGCGAATGTTAAAGTATCAGCTTCGTATTTTACTTCAACTGCATTGTGAATTTCGCGAGATAACTCGCCATTTTTACCTTTTACTGTTAATAGCTGACCATTCAAAGTAACTTGAACGCCGGCAGGAACAGCGACAGGTGCTTTTGCAACACGAGACATTTTTCCTACCTCACTATTATGCTACGTAACAGATAATTTCACCGCCGAGACCCGCTTGACGCGCAGCACGGTCGGTCATTACACCTTTAGATGTAGAAACCACTGCGATACCTAAACCACCCATTACTTTTGGTAACTCGTCTTTACGTTTATAAATACGAAGACCTGGACGGCTTACGCGTTGGATACTTTCTACAACTGGTTTGTTTTGGAAATATTTTAAAGTGATTTCCAATTCAGGTTTTGAACCTTCAACAACTTTGAAGCTCTCAACATAACCTTCTTCAGCTAAAACGCTTGCAATAGCAACTTTTAACTTAGATGAAGGCATACTGATTGCAACTTTATTCGCAGCTTGACCGTTACGAATACGGGTCAGCATATCTGCGATTGGATCTTGCATGCTCATGTATTTACTCCCATGATTCCAAATTAAAAGAGGTTATTACCAGCTTGCTTTCTTAAGGCCTGGAATTTCACCGCGCATTGCAGCTTCACGCACCTTAATACGGCTTAAACCAAACTTACGAAGTACACCGTGTGGACGACCAGTTTGGCGGCAACGGTTACGCTGACGGATTGGACTAGAATCGCGTGGAAGTGTTTGTAATTTTAACACTGCTGCCCAACGATCTTCGTCTGAAGAATTTACATCAGAAATAATTTTCTTTAATTCTTCACGTTTAGCGTAGAATTTATCAGCTAATTTCGCACGTTTTACGTCACGTGCAATCATTGATTGTTTTGCCACGATAACCTACCTTATTTACGGAATGGGAAATTGAAAGCCGCTAATAAAGCTTGACCTTCTTCATCAGTTTTCGCTGTAGTGGTAATAGTAATATCTAGACCACGAACACGATCTACTTTATCGTAGTCGATTTCAGGGAAAATGATTTGTTCACGAACACCCATACTGTAATTACCACGACCGTCGAATGATTTCGCGTTTAAACCGCGGAAGTCACGGATACGTGGAACAGCGATAGTAATCAATCTTTCAAAGAATTCCCACATACGTTCACCACGTAGGGTTACTTTGCATCCGATTGGATATCCCTGACGGATTTTAAAGCCTGCAACAGATTTGCGTGCTTTAGTAATTAAAGGTTTTTGACCGCTGATTGCTGTTAAATCTGCTACTGCGTTGTCTAACAGTTTTTTGTCGGTCAATGCTTCACCCACACCCATATTCAGGGTTATCTTTTCGATTCGTGGGACTTGCATGACAGATGAGTAGTTGAATTTTGCTTTTAATTCATTAACTACTGTATCTCTGTAGTAATCATGCAGTTTCGCCATCGCATTACTCCAGTTAATTAAATTGTTTTCTCGTTAGATTTGAAGAAACGGACTTTTTTGCCATCTTCGAATCTAAATCCTACACGGTCAGCTTTGTTTGTTTCTGGGTTGAAAATCGCAACGTTTGACGCATCAATCGCAGCTTCTTTCTTCACTAAACCGCCAGCTTTGCCTAAAGCAGGAACTGGTTTTTCGTGTTTAGTGATAATGTTGATACCCTCAACAACCACTTTACCGTTTGGTAACACTTTAGTTACCTTACCACGTTTGCCCTTGTCTTTACCAGCAAGAACAATTACTTCATCGTTTTGACGGATTTTTGCAGCCATTACATTCTCCCCTTATAGTACTTCTGGAGCTAAAGAAATGATCTTCATAAACTTCTCAGAACGAAGTTCACGCGTCACAGGTCCAAAAATACGAGTACCGATTGGTTGCTCAGTGTTATTGTTTAAAATTACACAAGCATTGCCATCGAAACGAATAACTGCGCCATCTGGGCGACGAACACCCTTCTTGGTGCGCACAACAACTGCTTTTAACACATCACCTTTTTTAACTTTACCGCGTGGAATTGCTTCTTTCACAGTAACTTTGATGATATCGCCGATAGCAGCGTAACGACGGTGCGATCCACCTAGAACCTTGATACACATTACGCTACGAGCCCCTGAGTTATCAGCAACATCCAGCATAGTCTGTTCTTGGATCATATTAGTGCTCCGTTAAAATAAAAAACACCCTTTCGGGACGAACCTATTTACCCTATGCAAATAGGTTGCAGATTATATCGCAATTAGCGTAATAAGATCAACTGAATTTTATTAGAATGCCAGGACAACATATGCGGTTGCCCTGATTATCAACGTTGATTGAATCACTTGGAATATATGATTTATATTCAACAATTTTCAAATTAATGCATACAAGCCAGCTCTTTTCTTTAATGTATTATGCTACCAAGTCTTATCCTCTTAACGAGCAATCCCCTTATGTCTTAACAACGCATCTAACGTAGGTTTGCGACCACGGAAGCGTTCAAACAAGACCATCGGCTCTTCTGAACCTCCACGGGTTAAGATATTATCTAGGAAAGACTGCCCAACCTCACAATTAAAAATACCTTCCTCTTCAAAGCGTGCAAAGGCATCTGCTGATAACACTTCTGCCCATAAGTAACTGTAATAGCCTGCGGCATAGCCTCCTGCGAAGATGTGGGAAAAGCTGTGTGGGGTACGCACGAAAGTCGGTAATTCCACCACTGCAACCTGTGCTTTGACCGCTTTTAGCGTATCTAACACAATATTTTCTTTCGGCTCGCTCATATGTAAGCGGAAATCGAATAAGCCAAATTCTAACTGGCGTAACACAAACATTGCTGCTTGGAAGTTTTTCGCTTTCAGCAACTGGGTCAATTTCTCTTTTGGTAGTGGCTCGCCTGTTTGGTAATGTCCTGAAATAAAGGCAAGGGCATCTTCTTCCCAGCACCAGTTTTCAAGGAGTTGACTTGGTAGCTCAACTGCGTCCCACGGCACGCCGTTAATCCCTGAAACGTCACCCACATCAATTTCGGTCAGCATATGGTGAATACCATGCCCAAACTCGTGGAACAGCGTAGTAACTTCATCGTGTGTAAACAGAGCTGGTTTATCGCCAATCGGTTTATTGAAGTTACAGGTTAAGTAGGCAACAGGTTTTTGTAATGAACCGTCCGCTAGACGTTTTTGATTGATACAATCGTCCATCCAAGCACCGCCACGTTTATTTTCACGGGCATATAGATCCAAATAGAATGAGCCACGCAAGCGGTCAGTTTCATCGAAAATATTGAAAAAACGGACATTCTCGTGATAGCTATCAAATTCTTTCTGCTCCTCCACCCGCATACCAAAAATGCGTTTCACCAGTTCAAATAACCCCGAAAGCACACGTTCTTCAGGGAAATAAAGGCGCAACTCTTCATCGTTGATCGCATATAAGGCTTGTTTCTGTTTTTCACTATAAAACGCAATATCCCACGGTTGTAATTCGCTTACGCCATAGCTCTCTTTTGCAAAGGCTTTTAGCTCAGCTAACTCTTTTTTGCCTTGCTCTTTAGAACGATTTGCTAAACCTTCCAAGAAATCAACCACTTGCGTTGGGTTTTCCGCCATTTTGGTTGCAAGGGAAAGCTCGACATAGCTTTCAAAACCTAGTAATTTAGCTAACTCTAAGCGTAACTCAAGGGTTTCCGCCATAATTGCAGAGTTATCCCATTTACCTGCATTTGGACCTTGATCTGACGCTCGTGTGTTATAAGCTTCATACATTTTCTGGCGAAGCTCACGGTTTTCACAATAGGTCATCACAGGCAAATAGCTTGGAAACTCAAGGGTAAAGCGGTAGCCTGATTTCTCTTTACTTTGTGCTGAAAGTTTCGCCCCTTCAAGTGCCGACTCTGGCAAGCCTTTCAGATCTGCGTCATCATCAATCACAATATCCCAACCCATTGTCGCATCAAGGACATTGTTGCTAAATTGTGAGCTGAGTTCAGATAAACGAGCAGAAATTTCGCCATAGCGTTTTTGTTTATCCGCTGGCAATGAGATCCCTGATAACTCAAAATCACGCAAGCTGTTTTCAATCGCTTTTTTCTGAGCGAGTGAATAAGTGGCAAACTCAGGGCTATTTTTCAGTTTGACATAGCCTTGATATAAACCTTGATGTTGCCCAACCCAAGTGCTGTATTCGGATAACATCGGCAAACACGCTTGATAAGCTTCACGCAGTTCAGAGCTATTTTTTACTGAATTGAGATGCCCAACAGGCGACCACGCACGAGAGAGTTTATCCCCTGTGATTGCTTGCGGTAGGTAGAAGTTTTCCCACGTTGGTGTATCAATTTGAGAAACTTGTTCAATCGTATCACGGCATTGTTGAATTAACTGCTCAATAGCAGGCACAACGTGTTCAGGTTGAATTTGAGAGAATTTAGGTAAACCTGTGTTGTTTAAAAGTGGGTTTGACATTCGATTTCCTCTTTATTTGATAAAAGTGCGACATCTTACCATTTTAGCGATTATTTTCATTAGTTTATTGTGATTTATGGGGGAAGCCGTTAAAATTTCAGTTTTATACAAACTGCAAATGCAAACTGCAAAAAATTAGACACAACCGACCGCTTAGGAAAACGCAATGTCTTTAGATTTATCGGATATTCGACAACAAATCACTCAAATTGACCGCAACTTATTGAAATTATTATCGGAGCGTCATCGACTTGCGTTCGATGTAGTGAGAAGCAAAGAGATCACGAAAAAGCCTCTACGAGATATCGAACGTGAAAAACAGCTGTTACAAGAATTGGTTAGTTTTGCTCAAGCGGAAAATTATCAACTTGACCCACAATATGTAACGCAAATTTTCCAACGTATCATTGAAGACTCTGTCTTAACACAGCAACATTACTTGCAAAATAAACTGAATCAGAATCAAGAAAATGCCACCATTGCATTCTTAGGTATGCGTGGCTCTTATTCTCATCTTGCTTCTCGCCAGTTTATGAAAAACAGCACGGCTTCTTTAGTGGAACTCAGTTGCGAATCTTTCGATTCAGTTTTTGAAAAAGTTCAGCAAGATGAAGCCGATTATGGCGTGTTGCCGTTAGAAAATACCACATCAGGTTCTATCAATGAAGTTTATGATTTGTTGCAACATACAGACTTAACCCTTGTAGGCGAATTAGCTTATCCTATTAAACACTGTGTTTTAGGAACAAACAATGCTGATTTTGCCCAAGTGGATACCATTTATACCCACCCACAACCTGCACAACAATGTAGCCAATTTATTCATAGTTTAGATAAAGTGCATATCAAATACTGTGAAAGTAGTTCTCACGCTATGCAGTTAGTGGCTCGTTTAAATAAACCAAATTGCGTTGCGTTAGGTAATGAAGATGGCGGGAAATTGTACGGTTTAAGCGTGTTAAAAAGTGGTATTGCGAATCAAGAAAACAATATTACTCGCTTTATTGTAGTGTCTAAAAAAACTATCAATGTTTCGCCACAAGTACAGACCAAAACCTTGTTATTAATGACGACGACTCAACAAGCGGGTGCTTTGGTTGATGCGTTGATGGTGTTCAAGCAACACGGCATTCGTATGATTAAACTTGAATCTCGACCTATTTATGGTAAACCATGGGAAGAGATGTTCTATGTGGAATTAGATGCCAATATTCACAATGAAAATACCCAAAATGCCTTGAAAGAACTTGAAACAGTGACGAGTTTCTTAAAAGTATTGGGTTGCTATCCAAGTGAAATTATTGAGCCAGTCCAAATCAACAATATAAGTTAGGAAATCTCTTAGATATTCCTAGCATGTTACTTATAATGGCAGCTGCCAATTAATTTCTTCGACTCCGTGAGAACGAAGGTAATCATTGGTTTTTGAAAAATGGCGACAGCCTAAAAAGCCACGATGTGCAGAGAGCGGTGATGGGTGAGGGGCTGTGAGAACGCAATGACGAGAACGATCAATAAATTGCCCTTTTTTCTGAGCATGGCTTCCCCAAAGCAAAAATACCAGATTTTCACGATGTAGATTGAGTTGATGGATCACCTTATCAGTAAAGGTTTCCCAACCGATATTGGCGTGTGAATGTGCTTTTCCTTGCTCAACGGTGAGAACCGTATTTAACAATAGCACCCCTTGTTTTGCCCACTCAATGAGATAGCCGTGTGATGGTATTTGAAACCCAACATCTTGGGATAATTCTTTGTACATATTAACCAGCGAGGGAGGCGGAACAATTCCTGGTTTTACTGAAAAAGATAAACCGTGTGCCTGATTGGGGCCGTGATAAGGGTCTTGCCCTAAAATAACTACCTTCACATCTTTGAATTCAGTTAAAGCAAAAGCACTAAACACTTCATTTTGAGGTGGGTAAATTACTTTTCCAACTAAACGTTCTTGATGTACATATTGCAAAATATGTTGAAAATAGGGTTGTGTTTTTTCTTCCCCAATAGCATCAGTCCAACTGTTCATATTCTATCCTATTATTAAATTGTTAAAAATTAAAATGAACTGTTAATTCCTGTCTATTTTTTAAGCCACTATCAGTTTTTTTGATAAAAATGCTTAAATTTTTCTCGCTTTTTAAAGGGTTAAAGTTAAAATGCTCAAAATTTTTTGAAATTTTAAACTTTTTTTATAATTTACCCAACATACTAGGAGCTAAAAATGATCAAAGGTGTACAAATCACTGAATCTACCAACAAAAACTTATTAAACTCTTTCTGGTTATTAGATGAAGAGAAAAATGAAGCACGTTGCTTAGTAGCTAAAGGTGATTTCCAAGAAGACCAAATCGTTGCAATCAGCGAATTAGGTCAAGTTTCATACCGTGAAGTCCCAGTTAATGTTGCACCAACCATTAAAGTTGAGGGTGGTCAGCACTTAAACGTAAACGTATTACGTCGTGAAACATTAGAAGATGCAGTGAAAAACCCTGAGAAATATCCACAATTAACTATCCGTGTTTCTGGTTATGCAGTTCGTTTTAACTCATTAACACCAGAACAACAACGTGATGTTATTACTCGTACTTTCACTGAAAGTTTATAATTACATCTTTTCTCAGGCCCTACCGTAAGGTAGGGCTTTATTGTATCTATTTTGACATAGTAGCAGATATGTTTTCTACTATATCATTATTTTAAACCCAATTTCTTCTCAAGATAGTGGATATTCGTTCCACCCTTGCAGAAGTTTTCATCAGAAAGAATCTGTTTATGAAGTGGGATATTGGTTTTAATTCCTTCCACGATCGTTTCTGACAATGCATTTTCCATACGACGAATTGCAATATCACGATTTTCAGCAAAGGTAATCAATTTACCAATCATTGAATCATAATGCGGTGGAACAGAATAGCCCGCATAAATGTGAGAATCCCAACGAACACCTAATCCACCTGGAACGTGTAAACGGGTGATTTTACCCGGTGATGGTAAGAATGTACTTGGGTCTTCCGCATTAATACGGCATTCAATCGCGTGACCACGTACTTTAATATCTTCTTGTTTAACTGAGATTGGTAAACCTGCAGCAACACGAAGCTGTTCTTTTACAAGGTCAATACCTGTAATCATTTCTGTCACAGGGTGTTCCACTTGTAAACGGGTATTCATTTCAATAAAATAAAACTCGCCATTTTCAAATAAAAATTCAAATGTACCTGCACCACGATAGCCGATTTCACGGCACGCATTCGCACAACGTTCACCGATAAATTGACGTAATTCAGGGGTAATGCCTGGTGCTGGAGCTTCTTCCACCACTTTTTGATGGCGACGTTGCATAGAGCAATCACGCTCTGCTAAATAAACCGCATTGCCGTGTGTATCTGCAAGCACTTGGATTTCGATATGGCGTGGATTTTCAAGGTATTTTTCCATATAAACCATATCGTTATTAAAGGCTGCTTTCGCTTCTGCTTTGGTCATAGCAATAGATTCTTCCAAATCTTTTTCGTGATGAACCACACGCATACCACGGCCACCGCCGCCACCAGATGCTTTAATGATCACTGGATAACCAATCTTCTGTGCAATTTCTTTATTTTTGGCGACATCATTACCGATAGGACCACCAGAGCCAGGTACACAAGGTACGCCTGCTTTTTTCATCGCATTAATTGCAGAAACTTTATCGCCCATTAAACGAATTACATCTGCTGTTGGACCAATAAAGATAAAGCCTGAATTTTCTACTTGTTCTGCGAAGTTTGCATTTTCAGATAAGAAACCATAACCAGGGTGAATCGCATCAGCACCAGTTACTTCTGCAGCGGCAATAATCGCAGGAATATTTAAGTAACTTTTTGTCGATGGCGCAGGACCGATACACACTGTTTCATCCGCAAGGAGAACGTGTTTCAACTCACGGTCTGCCGTTGAGTGAACAGCAACCGTCTTAATGCCAAGTTCACGGCACGCACGCAGAATACGCAATGCAATTTCGCCACGGTTTGCAATGACAACTTTTTTTAACATAAGACAATGTCCTTAGTTGAACAAGCGGTCACTTGTTTGCAAAATGTTGCAACAATCTGACCGCTTGTAAGAAATGAATTATTCAATAATGAAGAGTTTTTGATCAAATTCAACCGCTTCGCCATCGTTTACAAGGATTGCTTTGATTACCCCTGCTTTGTCTGACTCGATACGGTTCATCATTTTCATTGCTTCAACAATACAAAGTGTATCGCCCACTTTCACGGTTTTACCCACTTCAACAAATGGTGCAGCTTCTGGGCTTGGGCTACGGTAGAATGTCCCTACCATTGGTGAAAGAATAGCGTGGCCAGCTACTTCCGCTGTCGGAGCTGGAGCTGCTGCAGGTGCGGTTTGAGCTGCTGGTGCAGGGGTTGCAATAGGTGCTGGAGCAGCTTGCGGTGCTGCAACATATTGTACTGCCGCAGGCGCAACTGCTGGGGCGGCACGGCTGATACGTACTGTACCTTCTTCTTCAGACACTTCTAATTCAGTAATGCCTGATTCTTCAACTAACTCGATAAGTTTTTTAATTTTGCGAATATCCATAGTGAGATCCGTATTTCAGTGTAAAAATAAACAGACTCTATGTTCAAAGAACATAGAGCAAAATTTTGCGTAGATTACCTGAAATTTTATTAATTTGCGACGAAAATCTGATAAATTTGCCGAATTTGTTAGCAAATTTGCTACTGATCGTAGCAGTTCAGTTTTCTTTTTTTACTTCAGACAACAAAAAGTGGATTTATTTCCCACTCTTTAGAAATTGAATAGCATAATCTAACGCATAATCGTAACCTTTTGCCCCTAAGCCACAGATCCCCCCTTTTGCCACATCGCTTAAATAAGAGTGGTGACGGAAAGGTTCACGAGCATGTACGTTGGATAGATGAACCTCAATAAAAGGAATAGCGACAGATAATAAGGCATCACGCAAGGCGACGCTGGTGTGAGTAAATGCACCTGGGTTGATAATAATAAAATCAACCTTTTGAAAGCCTTGATGAATGCGATTAATCAATGGTTCTTCACCATTTGCTTGAAAATAGTCAAACGCAAAGCCTTGTGCTTCTGCTTGTTGTTTTAAATGTTGTTCAATGTCAGAAAGGGTTTGTGAGCCGTAGATATGCGGTTCACGTTTTCCAAGCATATTTAGGTTTGGGCCGTTTAATAGTAAGATGGTTTTCATAACTTTCCTTTTTATAACAAGGTGTTCACTAACTCAGGCGGTCTGCAAAGTTTTGTACCTTTCTGACCGCTTACAAATGGTCGGTTTAGTAGATTAGGATATTGGGCAATCAAGGCGAAAATATCGTTGTCACTCATTTCTGGGGTAATCTGTTGATAAGCCTCTACATCGGTACGAATGGCTTCTCGAACAGATAATCCGCTTTCTGTAATAAGTCGTTTAATTACGGTAATATCCAGAGGCACGTTGAGATACTCTATGATTATCGGTTCAATGCCTGCCGCTTGAATGATCGCAAGTGTTTCACGAGATTTGCTGCACTTTGGGTTGTGGTAAATAGTTAGCATTTTATTCCTCTGATTTTCGATCTTTTCTAAACGACACCATCAGTTGATCGATCTTGAAGTTTTCCGTATCAATAATTTCAAACTTATATTTATCGTACAGTACAAAATCAGTCTTTTTCGGTACTTTTCGTAGCATATACATCATAAAACCGCTGATGGTTTCGTAGTTTTCTTGATTTGGGAAGGCTTCAATATCTAAGGCTCGCATTACATCTTCTAACGGTGTTGAGCCATCAACCAGCCAAGAGTCTTCATCACGGCGAACAATCTGCTCTTCTTCATTAGATACTAATTCGCCCATTACAATACTCATCACATCATTTAAGGTCACAATCCCCACGACTAACGCATATTCATTAATAATCACCGCAAAATCTTCACCCGATGATTTAAACAGTTCTAACACTTCAAACAGCGAAAGAGTATCAGGGATAAACAATGCCTTGCGTAACACACGGCTATCGATCAATTTAACGTTTTCTTCTTGTAAATAGAGCGTCAATAAGGTGTGAGATTCGACATAGCCTAAAATCTTATCCAAACTGCCGTCAGTAATAATCAGTTTGGAATGGGAATTTTCTTTCAGTGTTTCAATAATTTGCTGGCGATTAAAGGATTTATCAAGAAAAACAATATGCTCACGAATTGTCATTGTTGAAGTCACTGTTCGCTGTTGCATATCAAAAATATTTTCGATCAGATAATGTTCTTGAGCTTTCAGCACTCCCGCTTCCGCACCTGCATCAACAATAGCAACAATATCATCAGAAGTCATAGTTTCTTCACGAACAGTCGGAATACGAAATAGTCTAAACAAAGCATTCGCAAGCGGATCAAGTAACAACACAAATGGCTTAAATAAAATAATGCTAAATGACATTAAATTAACCATTTTCATTGCCACTTTTTCAGGGTTTGCAATCGCCAAACGTTTTGGTATTAAATCGGAAAAGATAATGAACGCCACTGTCACCAACGTAAAAGAAATCCACGATGACGCTGTTTCTAGCCAAGCGACTTGGCTGTATTGAGAAAGAAAACGATAAATATAAGGGGTAAGCGAACCCTCGCCGAACATACCGCCCAACACCGCAATCACATTTTGAGCAATCTGAACTACTGTAATAAATTGCCCAGGCTCTTCTTGAAACTTCAATACTTTCTGTGCTTTCTCATTACCCTCGTTAATTAAATTCTGTAACTTAAGTTTACGCACTGAGGCTAAAGAGATTTCCCCAGCAGAAATGATTGCACTGGCGATGACCAATAAAATAATGATTAAGATCGATTCAGATAATCCCATAATTGATATACGTTAATTTAAAAATTGCACAAGATTATAGCAAAGCTAGGGATTAGGGGCAAAAATAGCAAGCGGGTAAATGAGCAAGACACTTTGCAAAAAGCAGCTCTCATCTAACCACTTGCTACATATTGAAAGGAACAATTTTACCTTCTTGAGTAATCAACATTGCCTTTTTGCAACGTTTAAACATCGGTAAATCCGTCATACTATCGGAATAACCAACGTCAAACTGAATAGCAGGCTGAACACGTTCATCAAGCATTTTGACCTTATTTTCCGCTAAACAGCGTTCTTTAAGCAAAATTGCACCATACTGATGAACAAGGCTAGAGCCAATCAAATGTACATTCGGCTGTTGAAGCAAATCGGCATAAAAATGGGAAATTAACTCTACAGGGCTACCTGAGATAATCCAAATTTGATCTTGCTGAGTAAGATGTTGTTTAAGTGCTTGTTGAACCTGAGGTAATGGCGTTAGGCTAAAGTAGTCTTTGAAATCAACAAGATACTTCTCCATTTGAGATGTTGAACAACCAAAGGTAATAAGAAAGTTTAGAATATTTAAACTCCATCTTGCCGTTGGAAAAAAGGCGTAAATCACTAATGCAAGCGGATAAATAGGCAAGAAAATCAGTAAATTGAGAATACGCTTTCTGAGCAAAAATCTCATAAAGGCGAATTCAATATCTTCCTTATGCAATGTGCCATCAAGATCGAAAAAGATATGTTTCATAGGATTTTCAATAAATAAAGGGAGGTAGAACCTCCCTAAAATAACAATTACTCTTCGATAGAACGTAATAAATCGTTGATACCCACTTTACCACGGGTTTTCTCATCTACCTTTTTCACGATGACAGCACAGTAAAGGTTATATTTACCATCTTTTGACGGAAGGCTACCTGAAACCACCACAGAACCGGCAGGAACACGACCGTAATGGATTTCGCCCGTTTCACGATCATAAATTTTGGTGGATTGACCGATAAACACACCCATTGAAATCACACAGCCATCTTCAACAATCACACCTTCTACGATTTCAGAACGTGCGCCAATAAAACAGTTATCACCAATAATCGTTGGGTTAGCTTGTAACGGCTCTAACACACCGCCGATACCCACGCCACCTGATAAATGCACGTTTTTACCGATTTGCGCGCAAGAACCCACCGTTACCCAAGTATCCACCATTGTACCTTCGCCAACATAAGCACCGATGTTCACAAATGATGGCATTAACACCACGTTTTTCTCGATGTGTGAACCTTGACGCACAACGGCACCTGGAACAGCACGGATACCATCTGCTTTGAACTGCTCTTCGCTATATTTACCGTATTTGGTCGGCACTTTGTCGTAGTATTTAGTTTCTGCACCATCAATGATTTCGTTGTCGTTGATACGGAATGAAAGTAAAACCGCTTTTTTCACCCATTGATTAACAACCCATTCACCATCAATTTTTTCTGCAACACGCAGTGAACCATTATCTAATCCTTTAATCACTTCTTCGACAGCCGCACGAGTTTGTGTATCAACAGTTTTTGGAGTAATTTCAGCACGACGCTCGAACGCCGCTTCAATAATTGCTTGTAATAACATTTGCATTTCCTTCTTGTAAGTTAAATAAAAACGGCGAACGTTTTAACATATAAGCGGTGGGATTGCTACTAAATTTCACCAAATAATGTAATAGATACATATAAGCGGCATGATTCTACGGATTTTTTACAAATCCAGATTTTCTCTTTGACTAGTTGCTTCAAAATCTGTAATATTCGCACCCTATGCAAAAGGTAAAACTACCCCTAACTATTGACCCATATAAAGACGCTCAGCGTCGAATGGACTACGAAGGCTACATTTCTGCGAACCTACTTAGCCGTTTGGGTGAATCTGTTGGTCAAGTGCTGGGCGATGCACAAGTTACTTTATCGTTATATGTTGATCCGCAAAAACTCACAGTGGTTAAAGGCAGTGCGAAAGTTGATGTGGAGCTAGACTGTCAACGTTGTAGTAACCCATTTACGCAAACACTCGACTGCACATTTTGTTTCAGTCCAGTGTCTAATATGGATCAGGCGGACAATTTGCCCGAGATTTATGAACCAATTGAAGTTGATTCTTTTGGTGAGATAAATTTGCTAGATATGATAGAAGACGAATTCATTCTGTCATTACCCCTAGTGCCGATGCATACCGATGAACACTGTGAAGTGTCCGAAAGCGAATTAGTTTTTGGCGAATTACCAGAAGAACTGGCAAAGAAACCAAATCCTTTCGCAATATTAGCTAATTTAAAGAAAAACTAGATCTAGTAGGAGTATAGCCAATGGCTGTTCAACAAAATAAGAAATCTCGTTCACGTCGTGATATGCGTCGTTCACACGATGCATTAACCACAGCTGCAGTATCTGTAGATGCACGTGGCGAAACCCACTTACGTCACCACGTTACCGCTGACGGTTATTACCGTGGTCGTAAAATCAAATAATCAATTGGATCTCGTAGAGGTTTAAATTGACTCATCTAACTCTTGCGTTAGATGCGATGGGCGGGGACTTTGGTCCCCGTATTACTATCCCCGCATTATCACTTGCGTTGGCTCAACATCCAATACTCAGTTGCATCTTGTTCGGAGACCAAGCTGAAATATCCCCCTATCTCAATAAACTTTCTCCCGATATTCAACAACGTATCGAATTAGTCCATACAACAAAAGTGATCGAAGCAGACTTGCCTTTTGTGCAAGCGATTCGGCAAAGTAAAGGCAGTTCAATGCGTTTAGCGATTGAAGCGGTAGAAAATGGAAATGCTCAAGGCTGTGTAAGTGGCGGAAATACAGGTGTACTAATGGGGCTGGCAAAACAATTGATTGAACCCTTGCCAAACATTGATCGTCCCGCATTAACATCTTTGATTCCAACAATTAACGGCAACTCAAGTGTGATGTTAGATCTTGGTGCAAACGTTGAAGCAGATAGTGAACTATTGCTTCAGTTTGCGGAAATGGGCAATGTGTTTGCAGAAGTGATGTTGGATTTGGTCTATCCACGTTTAGCGTTGCTGAATATTGGAACAGAAGAGCATAAAGGAACACAGCAAATTCGAGATGCTCACCAGCAATTAAAACAATGTAATCATCTAAATTACATTGGCTTCTTAGAAGGGGATAAATTAATGAATCATCTTGCTGATGTAATTGTCTGCGATGGATTTAGCGGTAATGTTGCACTTAAAACACTTGAAGGTGCGGCAAAAAATATCCTTTCACTCTTTAAAAAAACAACGGAAGATTCACATCTTTGTCGCAATACCAAACGTTATTTACTACGTTTAATCTTTTATCGTTACTATAAAAAGCTACAACAGATCAACCCTGATCGCCATAACGGTGCCACACTGCTCGGCTTATCGTCCGTGGTTGTAAAAAGCCATGGTGGGGCAAGTGAGCGAGCGTTTTTCTATGCAATTGATTACGCCAAACAACAAATTAAAAATAACATCCCTACAAAAATCTCCCAAAGACTTATTCTAAACAATTAAGCTCGCTGTATCACAGGTAAAGTTTTATCCAGAAAAAACTTTTCTTTTTTTTAAAAATCGCTACTATACGCCGTCCTCAAATATAACCCAACATTTGAGGCGTTGTTTCCAACCTATCCAATCCTAGGGAGCAATAGGGTAAAAACAAAAAAGCTGAAACGCTTTTTTTAATAAGTAGCGAGTCAAATGCCCCAAGGCATCTTATCTTTCAAGATAAGAAAGCTTAGGCTTCCCGCAAGGCACCCGACTTATTTTTTTAACCTCTTATAGAAGGTCTATTTTCAAATGACAACAATTCCTGTAAATCCGATCAATCAAGCAACTAACGAATATTACTTAACTCGTCAAAACGAAATGGAATCGAATGTTCGTAGTTATCCTCGTAAATTACCGCTTGCAATTGCAAAAGCACAAGGTTGCTGGGTCACTGACGTTGAAGGTAACGAATATTTAGATTGCTTGGCTGGTGCAGGTACTTTAGCACTCGGACATAATCACCCAGCCGTTATTCAGGCTATTCAAGATGTATTAGCAAGTGGTTTACCGCTTCATACCCTTGATTTAACTACGCCGTTAAAAGATGCTTTTACCGAAGAACTACTCTCTTTCTTCCCGAAAGGTGAATACCGTTTACAATTCTGTGGCCCTTCTGGTGCGGACGGCACAGAAGCAGCAATCAAATTAGCGAAAACCTATACAGGTCGCGGTAATGTAATTGCATTCTCAGGTGGCTACCACGGTATGACCCACGGTTCGCTCTCAATGACAGGTAACCTTAATGCGAAAAATGCCGTGCAAAACTTAATGGCAGGCGTACAGTTTATGCCATATCCACACGAATACCGTTGCCCATTAGGTATCGGTGGTAAAGAAGGTGTTGATGCTTTAACTTACTATTTTGAGAACTTTATCGAAGATGTTGAAAGCGGTGTGGTAAAACCAGCAGCTGTTATTCTTGAAGCAATTCAAGGTGAAGGCGGTGTGGTTACCGCACCAGTGAAATGGTTACAAAAAATCCGTGAAGTAACGAAAAAACACGGAATTGTGTTGATTTTAGATGAAGTTCAGGCAGGGTTCTGCCGTTCAGGTAAAATGTTCGCCTTTGAACACGCAGGCATTGAGCCAGATGTTGTGGTAATGTCAAAAGCTGTAGGTGGTAGCTTACCGCTTGCTGTACTTGCGATCAAAAAAGAGTTTGACGCTTGGCAGCCAGCAGGACACACAGGTACATTCCGTGGTAACCAATTAGCAATGGCAACAGGTTATGCGTCACTTAAAATTATGCGTGAGCAAAATCTGGCGAAAAACGCAGAAGAGCGTGGTGCATTCTTAAAAGCAGAATTGCAAAAACTAGCACAACAATATCCGTGTATCGGTAACGTTCGTGGTAAAGGTTTGATGATGGGGATCGAAATTGTTGATGAGCGTCAGCCACAAGATCGCATCGGTTCTTACCCTGCAGATAGCGGACTTGCTGCGGAAATCCAAAAAGCCTGCTTTAAAAACAAATTATTGTTAGAGCGTGGCGGTCGTGGCGGTAACGTTGTGCGTATCCTTTGCCCATTAATCATCACTCAAGCAGAATGTGAAGAGATGATTAAACGTTTCAGCAAATCGGTTGCCGATGCGTTGAGCACAGTGCGTGGATAATTCGTTAACAAGCGGTCGGGAATTGCAAAATTTTTACCAAATGTGACCGCTTGTAGGGTGCGTGTAAACGCACCTTTCGTCTATTAATACGGTGCGTTGATACGCACCCTACGAGAAAAGAAAAATGGCTGATATTTCAAAACACAAACAAGCCCTATTCTGCAATGACGCTCAATCTATTGCAGACTACCAAAGCTCAATGGAAACCGCCGTACAAGCGGTGAGTAACTGGCTACAAAATGAAAAAATGTACACCGGCGGTAGCATTAAACAGCTACGCTCAGAAATTGCCTTTAACCCATCAAAAGAAGGCTTAGGCGTTGCTAAATCCCTAGATCGCTTAATTGAATTATTCCTCAACAAAAGTTTAAAAGTACACCACCCACACTCTTTGGCTCATTTACACTGTCCAACAATGGTCACCAGCCAAATCGCCGAAGTATTAATCAATGCCACCAATCAATCAATGGACTCTTGGGATCAAAGCCCAGCAGGTTCATTAATGGAAGTGCAACTCATCGAGTGGTTGCGTGAAAAAGTAGGCTACGGCAAAGGACAAGCGGGTGTTTTCACTTCTGGTGGTACGCAATCTAACCTAATGGGCGTATTACTTGCTCGTGATGCGTGCATTGCAAAACACTGGAAAAATGCCGACGGCACAGAATGGTCAGTGCAACGTAACGGTATTCCGCCTGATGCAATGCAAAAAGTAAAAGTGGTTTGCTCGGAAAATGCACACTTCTCTGTGCAAAAAAATATGGCAATGATGGGAATGGGGTTCCAATCTGTTGTAACTGTACCGTGCAATGAAAATGCCCAAATGGACATCAATGCGTTGGAAGCGACCTTAGCCAAACTTTATTTAGAAGGCAAAGTTGTGGCTTGCGTTGTGGCAACAGCAGGCACAACGGACGCAGGGGCGATCGATCCACTCAAAGCCATTCGTGCGATTACCAACAAATTCGGTGTTTGGTTACACGTTGATGCGGCGTGGGGCGGTGCATTACTGCTATCCAATGAATATCGCCATTTCCTAGACGGTATCGAACTCACCGACTCAATCACCCTTGATTTCCACAAACACTTCTTCCAAAGTATCTCTTGTGGCGCGTTTTTATTAAAAGATGAAAACGAATACCGCTACATCGACTACAAAGCAGATTATCTCAACTCAGAGTATGACGAAGAACACGGTGTACCAAACTTAGTGGCAAAATCACTACAAACCACCCGTCGTTTTGACGCATTAAAATTATGGTTTACTGTGGAAGCCCTTGGTGAAAATCTTTACGGTTCAATGATTGACCACGGCGTGAAATTAACTCGTGCCGTTGCAGACTACATCAAAGCGACCGACGGCTTAGAGCTATTAGTTGAACCTCAATTTGCTTCCGTGTTGTTCCGTGTTGTACCGCAAGGCTACCCAGCAGAGTTTGTTGATACCTTGAACCAGAACGTTGCAGATGAACTCTTTGCCCGTGGCGAAGCGAATATCGGCGTAACCAAAGTGAACAACATACAATCGCTAAAAATGACCACCTTAAGTCCAATTGCGACCTTAGAAAACGTTCAGGCTTTATTAGCTCAAGTATTGAGTGAAGCAGAGCGTATCAAAGATGCAATTGCAAAAGGTGAATATACACCGGCGATTGATTAAACATAAAGAGTTTCTAGGATGATGAATAAAAATTAATTTATACGCTATAAAACGAATAAGAAATCATCAATAACTCTTTTATTTAGTTCATTTTTAGTTAAATTCATGCTAACCCTATAAAATAGATGACACCCTATTTTATAGGGTAATTTTTTATTTATCCCTAAGATTTAAACAATTAGTAAGCTGATAGGAAAAAGATGACAAACAGCAGATTGCGTACTACCATATAGCCAAATTTTATTAGATAACGAGTTCAAATGATGCACCGTAGATTTCAAACCATTGCGATTGTCGGCAAACCTCGTCACGATATAGCTTTAGAAACGCATTTAGCTGTGTATAACTGGCTAAAAGATCGTAAATATAATGTGTTAGTCGAAGAAAAAATTGCCACTCAACTCAATTTAGCTAACCCGATGAGCATTGCAGAAATTGGCGAATGGGCGGATTTAGTAATTGTGATTGGTGGTGACGGTAATATGCTGGGTATGGCTCGGCAATTAGCGAAATATCGTGTACCACTGATTGGCATTAACCGTGGAAATCTTGGTTTTTTAACAGATATTGCCCCTCAAACAGCCTTTGAGCAACTGCATAGTTGCCTTGAGCGTGGCGAGTTTATGATTGAAGAACGTTTCTTACTTGATGCGAAAATTGAGCAAAATGGTAAGATCATTGAAGCAAATAATGCCCTCAATGAAGTTGTCGTTCACTCTAGCCAAATCGCTCGTACTATTGATTTTGAAGTGAGTATTGATGGCAAATTTGCTTTTTCGCAACGTTCCGACGGGTTAATTATTGGAACACCTACAGGTTCAACCGCCTATTCGCTTTCCGCCGGTGGCCCAATCTTAACCCCTAATTTAAATGCGATTGCTCTTGTTCCGATGAACCCACACAGCCTTTCTTCTCGTCCTTTGGTTGTCGATGGCGATAGTGTTATTTCAATGCGTTTTGCTGAGTACAATCAGTCAAATTTAGTGATTAGCTGTGATAGCCAACGTTTACTGCCGTTTAGCCCTGATGAACGTATTCTTGTGCAAAAAAGCCCGGATAAGTTGCGTCTATTGCATTTAAAAGATTACAACTACTTTAATGTTTTAGGTTCAAAATTGGGCTGGTTGAGTAAGTTATTTTGACATAATATGTTTCAAAAAATTGGCATAGCGACTATTTTGTCTACTATGCCCCAATATTGCTGGGAATAATCCCCTAAATGATTTCTTAAAATTTTAATTTTTGTACGACTATCGTATAACATCAGAAGTTGCATTTAGCGCCTGACGCTGTGCTTCAAACAACTGCTCAATCCCTTTCTGTGCTAAATCAAGGAGTTGCAATAATTCCATATGGCTGAACGGTTCACCTTCGGCAGTGCCTTGTACTTCCACTAAACGACCGTCTTCAACCATCACCACATTCATATCGGTTTCTGCGTTAGAGTCTTCCACATATTCCAAATCACAGACCGCTTGCCCATCGACAATCCCTACAGAAATTGCCGCCACTAATCCTTTCATCGGATTTTCTTTCAATAAGCCATCGGCGATCAATTTGTTAATCGCATCGTGTAACGCAACGCAAGCCCCTGTGATAGACGCTGTGCGTGTACCGCCGTCGGCTTGTATCACATCACAATCTACCGTAATTGTACGCTCACCTAAGGCTTTCAAATCAACGACTGCACGCAAAGAGCGAGCGATTAAACGCTGAATTTCCATTGTACGACCGCCTTGTTTGCCTTTCGCCGCTTCACGTTGGGTTCGGCTATGGGTTGCTCTTGGCAACATACCGTATTCGGCTGTCACCCAACCTTGTTGTTGCCCTTTGAGAAAACGTGGTACAGTTTCTTCGACAGTGGCATTACACAGCACTTTGGTTTCACCAAATTCCACCAACACAGACCCTTCGGCATAGCGAGTATAGTTACGAGTGATTTTTACAGGACGAGTTTGATCAACAGGACGATTATTTGGACGCATATTTATTCCCTTTCTCTAAAAAATTTCCCCTATTCTAGCAGAATACCAAGTACAATATGCCAAATTTTGTAACAAAGAGAAAAGAGTACAATGATTTACAGTATGACCGCTTTCGCCCACCTTGAGCTTAAAAAAGAGTGGGGTAACGCCGTATGGGAAATCCGTTCGGTTAATCAACGTTTTTTAGAAACTTATTTCCGTCTGCCTGAAGCCTTTCGCAATTTGGAAATGACCTTGCGTGAACGTCTGCGTACGACACTAACCCGTGGTAAAGTAGAGTGTAGTTTACGCATTGAATTAAATGCTAATCAAAACAATGGCTTAGCTTTAAATCAAGAGTATGCCAAACAGGTGATAAGTTCATTACAATGGCTAAAAGAAACGGCTCAAGAAGGCGAAATTAACTTGGTGGATATTCTGCGTTTCCCTGGGGTTGTCGATAACCAAAATCAAGATCTCGACCAGATCAGTCAAGATTTATTAGACGGTTTTGAGCAGATCCTTGTAGAATTTATTGCAATGCGTGGACGTGAAGGGACGAATTTACAAGCCTTAATTCAACAGCGTTTAGACGCTATTGCCACAGAAGCAACAAAAGTACAGGCTCAAATGCCGAGCGTTTTACAGTGGCAAAAAGACCGCTTGCAACAGCGTTTTGATGAACTGAACTTGCAACTTGATCCACAACGTTTAGAGCAAGAAATGGTACTACTGGCTCAAAAAGTCGATGTGGCGGAAGAGTTAGACCGCTTACAGCTACACGTCAAAGAAACCACGTCTATTTTGAAAAAAGGCGGTGCAGTTGGACGTAAATTAGACTTTATGATGCAAGAGCTAAATCGTGAAGCGAATACGCTGGCATCAAAATCGATTAACGCTGATGTCACTAATTCTGCCGTTGAGTTGAAAGTGTTAATTGAACAGATGCGTGAGCAAATTCAGAATTTGGAGTAGTCAATGAGTCAGACCTTAACCCCATTTCATACCTTTCATTTGCCTGCAAAAGCATCGGTCATTATCGAGTTCAACAGTATTGAACAACTATTAACCGAATGGCAAAAAGCTGATCACGCACAACAACCGATTTTATTGTTAGGGCAAGGCTCTAATGTGCTGTTTTTAGATGATTTTGACGGCACAGTATTAGTCAATAAGCTCAAAGGGATCGAGCATCGTCAAGATGAGCATTTTCATTATTTACAGGTTGCAGGTGGTGAAAATTGGCATGAGTTAGTGCAATGGACATTGCAACAAGGAATTGGCGGGCTTGAAAATCTGGCGTTAATTCCTGGTGTTGCTGGCTCTGCACCGATTCAAAATATCGGGGCTTACGGGGTAGAATTTGAGCGTGTTTGCGATTATGTCGATGTACTAAATCTCAAAACGGGTGAGCTGTTCCGTTTAACGAAAAACGAGTGTGAGTTTGGCTATCGAGAAAGTGTATTCAAGCATCAATATCGTGAGCATTATGCGATTGTGGCTGTCGGTTTGAAGTTGGCAAAGGTGTGGCAACCTGTTTTAAATTACGGTTCTTTGGCACAATTTGATCCAAACACAGTAACGCCACAGCAAGTGTTTGATGAAGTCTGTACCGTACGCCGAGCGAAATTACCAAATCCTGATGAGTTTGGTAATGCGGGTAGTTTCTTTAAAAATCCCGTAGTGGAATTTGCAAAATTTCAACAGATTCAGACCGCTTACCCGAATATTCCACACTATCCACAAGCGGATGGTTCAGTCAAATTACCTGCAGGCTGGTTAATTGACCAAGCAAATTTAAAAGGTTTCCAAATTGGCGGAGCGGCAGTTCATACCCAGCAAGCACTGGTGCTGATTAATAAAGAGAATGCCACTGGGGCTGATGTTGTGGCATTAGCAAAAGAAGTCCGTCGTCAAGTCCGTGAAAAATTTGGCGTGGAATTACACCCAGAAGTACGTTTTATGGGACGACAGGGCGAAGTGGATAGTGAATTTGTGACAAGGTAATTGGCAATGGGATTTGATCAACATTTAATTACATCGGCATTAACCCAAGGACAAGCTCTTGTATTTAAAGAGATTGACTCTACTAACGAATATCTACTGACGCACTATAAAACCTTACCGTCAGGCTTACTTTGTGTTGCAGAATCCCAAACGGCGGGGCGTGGCAGACGTGGACGGCAGTGGTATTCACCTGAAAGTCAAAACGTTTATTTTTCAATGTTATGGCACTATCCTTCATTGGATATTCCACAGCTCTCATCACTAAGTTTAGTGGTATCAGTATTAATTGCCGAGACCTTCCAAACACTGAACGTACCGTATATTCAAATTAAATGGCCCAATGATATTTACTATCAAGGTAAAAAAATGGGGGGCATTCTAATTGAGAGCCGTGTCGATAAAACGGGAATTTACCTTGTGATTGGCATCGGCTTGAATTTAGGAATGAACGCTGTCGATAAAAATGTGGTAACGCAGGCTTGGAGCGATCTCTCAGAACATCAGATAGATCGTTCCCAACTGGTTGCTGAGCTAGCTAAACGTTTACAAAATGCCCTAGTGACTTATCCACAAACCACCTTTGAACCCTACGCAGAACGTTGGCAACAGTTTGATATTTTCCGTCATCAAGCGGTTAGATTAATCACTGAAAATGAAGAAATTCACGGGATTTCCCTTGGGATTAATGAAGAAGGGGAATTGATTCTGCAACAAGGGGAAATTATCCGCCGTTTTGCGACAGGTGAAATGTCATTGAGAGGAAACTAATCGTCCCTATCTCAATTCATATTTTAGGGATGCCGTAATCAAAAGAGTTAGTGAAAGTTAGAAAAACAGAACCAACACTTTGGTCCACTATGCTTTTTTAGGCTGTAAAAATAGTTATATACTTTCTAGTTGCTTGCTTCGTTGAAAAATGAATTGAATTAACATATTATCAACATCTATCACTACTTTTCCCTTAAATACATGAAAGCACTATTCATCTTACTCGGTTTTATCTCAATTATATTAGGTTTAATAGGTATTATTGTACCTGGGCTACCTACCACCCCATTTTTGCTTTTAGCACTCTATTGTTTTGGCAAAAGTTCTGAACGACTAACACAGTGGTTCTTATCTACCACTATCTATTCCAAATATCTCAAGTCTTTCGATCAAACACGAGCAATGACACTTAAACAGAAAATCAGTATTTTGGCATTTTCTGTTCCGTTCTGTATTTTTGCGTTCTTTGTAATCCCTCATATCATCGGCAAACTGATCTTAATTGCTGTGATTATCTTTCAATATTATTACTTCATCTTTAAGATTAAGACTTTAGAAAAATAGGCTCTCAAGGTAAAATAACAAGCAGTCTAAATTTGTAAAAAAGAGAAAGAAAATGCCCGCTTGTTTAAGCAAAGAAACCTTAAAAATTGGCTTAGTTTCCGTATCCGACCGAGCATCTGCAGGTGTTTATGCCGATCAAGGCATTCCTGAATTACAGGCTTGGCTACAAACTGCCATTACCACGCCTTTTGAACTTGAAACTCGTCTAATTCCTGATGAACAAGCGGTTATTGAGCAAACACTAATTGAATTAGTCGATAACCTCGCTTGTCACTTAGTCTTAACCACAGGCGGAACAGGTCCTGCTAAACGTGATGTCACGCCCGATGCAACCTTAGCCGTTGCTCACCGTGAAATGCCTGGCTTTGGCGAACAGATGCGACAAGTGAGTTTACATTTTGTACCAACGGCTATTCTCTCTCGTCAATTGGGGGCAATTCGACATAGCTCACTAATTTTAAACCTTCCTGGACAGCCAAAGGCAATTAAAGAAACCTTAGAAGGCGTGAAAGATCAAGATGGCAAAGTGCTTGTTCGAGGTATTTTCAGTGCAGTTCCCTACTGTTTACAACTTTTAAGCGACATTTATATTGAAACTTACCCTGAAATTTGTGAGAGTTTTAGACCAAAATCAGCAAGAAGATAGGATAACTTATGAAAAAAATTGAAGCGATTATTAAACCATTCAAATTAGATGATGTCCGTGAAGCATTAACGGATGTGGGAATTACGGGAATGACGGTCACTGAAGTCAAAGGTTTTGGTCGTCAAAAAGGGCATACGGAACTTTATCGTGGGGCAGAATATGCGATTGATTTCCTGCCAAAAGTGAAATTAGAAATTATTGTGGCTGATGAGCAAGTTGATGAATGTATTGAAGCGATCATTGATACCGCACAAACAGGCAAAATCGGCGATGGTAAAATCTTTGTGTATAATGTAGAACGTGTTATTCGTATTCGTACGGGCGAAGAGAACGAAGAAGCAATTTAAGGAATAAAATGAAAAAAACAGGTTTATCGTGGTTGTGGTTAAGTGCCGTGGTATTAATCACAGATTTATTGAGCAAATACATTGTGGTACAACGCTTTGAGCTTTATGAAAGCGTGAATGTTCTGCCGATCTTTAATCTTACGTATGTGAGAAACTATGGGGCGGCGTTTAGCTTCTTAGCGGATCACTCAGGCTGGCAAAAATATTTCTTTTTAGGTTTAGCTATTGTCATTTCTATTGCATTGATTGTAATGCTGTTTAAAAATAAAGCGGAGCTCAAACTGCAAAATTCAGCTTATGCCTTGATTATTGGTGGGGCAATAGGCAATGCGGTTGATCGTGCTTATAATGGCTATGTGGTTGATTTTTTAGATTTTTATTGGGACATTTATCATTATCCTGTATTTAACATTGCCGATATTGGTATTGTGGTGGGGGCAGGATTGCTGATTTTAGAATCCATTTTAGAACATCGTAAAAGTAAAAAGAGTAATTAAATGAACATTATTTTAGCGAATCCAAGAGGGTTCTGTGCAGGTGTAGATCGTGCTATTTCAATTGTAGAGCTTGCACTTGAAATTCACGGCGCACCGATTTATGTGCGTCACGAAGTTGTACACAATCGCTTTGTGGTGGACGGATTAAAAGCCAAAGGGGCGATATTTGTTGAAGAGCTTGATGAAGTACCAGACGGTGCTATTGTGATTTTCTCTGCTCACGGCGTTTCTCAATCCGTTCGCCACGAAGCTAAACGTCGTGAGTTGAAAGTGTTTGACGCAACCTGCCCGCTTGTAACCAAAGTCCATATGCAAGTGGCTAGAGCGAGCAAAAAAGGCACAAAAGCGATTTTAATCGGACACGAAGGACACCCTGAAGTCGTCGGCACAATGGGGCAATATGATAATGAGAAAGGGGGTATTTTCCTTGTAGAAGATGTGGAAGATATTGCTAAACTTGGCTTAAAAGAAGATGAGGATCTGACTTTTATGACCCAAACTACTTTATCTATCGACGATACCAGCGATGTGATTGAAGCCTTAAAACAGAAATACCCTGCAATTCAAGGTCCGCGTAAAAATGATATTTGCTATGCCACTACGAACCGTCAGCAAGCGGTGAGAGAATTGGCGAAATTAGCACAGTTAGTGCTAGTAGTGGGGTCTAAAAACTCGTCCAACTCAAATCGTTTAGCCGAGTTGGCTTCTCGAATGGGAACACCGTCACAGTTAATTGATGGGCCGCAGGACATTGATCCGAACTGGCTACAAGGGGTAACAACTATCGGTATTACTGCAGGTGCATCTGCCCCTGAAATATTGGTGCAGTCAGTGGTTGAACACTTAAAAACATTGGGTGTTACCAAAGTTGAAGAACTGGAAGGTTGTGAAGAAAATACCGTATTTGAAGTGCCAAGAGAGCTACGCATTACGGAGGTAAACTGATGAATCGTTTTAGAATTGAATGGGAATGCCGTCGAGGTATGCGTGAATTAGATAAAATGATTATGCCGTTTTATCAAGAACATTTTGATAGTTTAACCGCTGAACAACAGCGCACTTTCGTGGAAATGCTTCGCTATACCGATCCCGAACTGTTCCGCTGGTTTATGAATCAAGACACACCGCCAACAGAGGCATTGCAAGAGATGGTGAGATTGATTCAATCGAAATTGGTCTATTGAGTAATGATATGTAGGTAAAGTATTTAGCATGTTAGATAAAATGGTTGTTTATAATCCCTGTTTGTGTGTGGGAAAACCCAAAAGAACTATAGAAATATTTTCTTTGGAGCTAACGTTGATCAGCCCCTATTATTAAGACTTATATCATTATCTAAATGAAAAAAGAAAAATCCGAATTTCCCTTGGCACAATCTCGTGTCGATGCCCCTTTTGCCAAAGGCGTATTGGCGTGGTATCAGCAATACGGGCGTAAACATCTGCCGTGGCAACAAAATAAAACCTTGTATGGCGTTTGGTTATCCGAAGTGATGTTACAGCAAACCCAAGTGGCAACGGTTATTCCCTATTTTGAGCGTTTTGTTCAACGTTTTCCAACCATTGTTAATTTAGCCAACGCACCGATTGATGAAGTGTTGCATTTATGGACTGGGTTAGGCTATTACGCAAGGGCAAGAAATCTACATAAAGCGGCACAGCAAATTCGAGATGAATTTGGCGGTCAGTTTCCGACGGATTTTACCGATGTATTTGCACTTTCAGGTGTCGGCAGAAGTACGGCTGGGGCGGTGCTGTCTTCGGTACTTGATGCTCCGTACCCGATTTTAGATGGCAATGTTAAGCGTGTGCTGTCTCGTTATTTCGCAGTCGAAGGTTGGTCGGGCGAAAAAGCAGTTGAAAATAAATTGTGGGATCTGACCGCTCGTGTTACACCAACTTCGCAAGTTGCGGATTTTAATCAGGCGATGATGGATTTAGGGGCAATGATTTGCACACGATCTAAGCCGAAATGTTCCCTTTGTCCGTTAGAAAAGGGCTGTCAGGCAAATGCTCAACAGGCTTGGGCGGATTTTCCTGCTAAAAAACCGAAAAAGGTGTTGCCAGAAAGACAGAGCTACTTTTTGATTTTAAAACAGGGGACAAAAGTCTTATTGGAAAAACGTGAAGCAAAAGGACTTTGGGGCGGACTTTATGTCTTTCCGCAATTTGAGCATTTAGATGATCTCAAGCGGTCAGTTTCAGGCAGAAATGTGCAATTTACCCAATTAATTGCCTTTCGGCATACTTTTAGCCATTTTCATTTGGATATTTATCCGATTCTGGCGGAACTTAGTTTACAAAGAAATGCCGAAATCTTACCGCTTGGAGTGGCAGAAAATCAGGGAAATTATCATTTGCGTGTATCTTCAACAGCGGATTATTGGTATGATTTAACTCAACCTAGCGAAGTGGGTTTAGCAACCCCAATAAAACGCATTTTAGACGAATTAACTTTGACATTAGGACAGAAAAATGGCGCGTAATGTATTTTGTGCATATTTGAAACAAGAAGCAGAAGGTTTAGATTTTCAACTTTATCCTGGGGAATTAGGTAAACGTATTTTTGATTCAATCAGTAAACAAGCGTGGGCAGAGTGGATCAAAAAGCAGACAATGTTAGTCAATGAGAAGAAGCTTAATATGATGAACCCTGAACATCGTCAGCTTCTGGAAACAGAAATGGTGAATTTTTTGTTTGAAGGAAAAGAAGTCCATATTGAAGGTTATGTGCCTGTAGAGTCAAAATAGAGATAACCTAATGAACAAATATAAAAAATTCCTGCCGTTATTGGTGCTGATCCCTTTTTTAGCATCTTGTGGAAGTGATACGCCGACGAGAAAAGGTTCTAAGAAGCCTCGCCCTGATTATTCTAAAAATACCAATGGATTAGATATTTTGATGGGGCAATTTTCGCGTAATATCGATCAAATTTGGGGCGTTCATGAACTGCTCCAAGCAAGCCAGAAAGACTATGTAAAATATACGGACAAATATTACACCCGTAGCCATATTAGTTTTGAAGATGGTCAAATTACCATTGAAACTTTGGCGGATCACAACCGCTTGCGTAATTCGATTATTCACACATTATTGATGGGATCAGATGCTACAGGGATAGATTTATTTGCTTCGGGTGATGTTCCTATTAGCAATAATCCTTTTTTAGCAGGTCAAGTTGTGGATCAATATGGGCGTTCTGTAACCAATATGGCGGTTGCTAATGATTTTGCAACTTACCTATTGCAAAATAAATTAAAAACACGCCGCTTGAAAAATGGACATACCGTTACTTATGTCACGATTCCAATGATTGCAAACCACGTTGAAGTTCGTGCAAGACGATATTTGCCATTGGTTCGTCAAATGTCAAAACGCTATGGCATTGATATGAGCTTAATTCTGGGTATTATGGAAGTTGAATCAGCATTTAACCCTTATGCAGTAAGTTATGCGAATGCGATTGGTTTAATGCAAGTTGTACCTCGTACAGCTGGACGGGATATTTTTGCGCGTAAAGGTTTTGGTGGCCAGCCTAATCGTGATTATCTTTATAACCCAAGTCAGAATATTGATGCAGGCACAATGTTCTTAACGATTTTGCGTGATGAGTATCTAGAAGGAATAACTGATCCTACATCAAAACGTTACGCAATGATTTCAGCATATAATAGTGGGGCTGGCGCAGTACTGAGAGTGTTTGATAATGACAAATTAATGGCGATTGAGCGAATTAATAACTTAGATCCGTCAGCAATTTATCGAATTTTAACCACCGCTCATCCATCTTCACAAGCAAGAAACTATTTGGTTAAGGTAAATAAAGCCCAACAAAAATACCGTAACGTGAGATAACACGTTGTTTTTTAAACAAATTGAATAAAAAGCGATCCGTTAAACAGATTTTTTTATTTTTTTGAAAAAAACGTTTGACGAGAGGGGCGGAAATCAGCATAATGCACCCCGTAACGACGAGATGCCTCGATAGCTCAGTCGGTAGAGCAGGGGATTGAAAATCCCCGTGTCGGTGGTTCGATTCCGCCTCGAGGCACCATTTATGTTACAACTCTTTTCCTCCTTAGTTCAGTCGGTAGAACGGTGGACTGTTAATCCATATGTCGCAGGTTCGAGTCCCGCAGGAGGAGCCATATTTTTAGCCCCGATGAGAAATCATCGGGGTTTTTCTTTTTCTCTCTATACCTAGGCATAGTAGAAAAATGGTTGCTAAAAAGTGGCTTAAAGCCTTATAGTACAAGGATTTAAGCCCTTTTTTAAATAACCATCTGTCTTCTTTCACAAAGAAATTACGTCTGATAGATATTTAGATTGATTACACAAGTAAAACAAACCTATAAACAATTAGCAGAAAGGTATCAATGTTTCATTAGAGCTACTCAACATTATTTTGCATAAAAAGAACAGTAGATACCATAATGTTAAATTTTCCCCATCCGTCTTTCGGGCCCTTCCCCCCGTTTGTGGGGGAAGGGGTTAATGAGTAATAAACTAAGGTTCGATGAAAGTACGCAGGAAGTTTGGTAGAGAGGGAACTATCTCTCCAACGCTATCGCCAACAAAGTAATCGGGTGTAGGCAGGTTAAGTTGGTGGACATATCAATTTGCCATTTACAGGTTTCGCACTCGGAAACGACATAGTCAAAACCGCCGTTGTTGATGTGTTGGAATAACGGATTGTCGATGGCTTGTGAGGTTTCGTAGTTTTCCGCTTTGAAGCCGTAAGTCCCTGCAATACCACAACATTGTGATGGTAACATCACAATTTCAATCCCTGGGATATGTTTTAATACATCAAGGGTGTAAGGCGCCCAACCTGCTTTATCAACGTGACAAGCGGTATGATAGGCAATGCGTAATGGCATCTGTTTGAATTTTGGTTTTTTGCCTTGATTAAACAGTTCATAGAGATATTTGGTGACGATATGAACGTGTGGGCGGACTTTGGCGTTGTCCATTCCTAAAACGTGATGATATTCGTCACGCAAATTCATTGTACAGCTTGATGATGTCCCTACTACGTCAAGCTCTCGGTTCATCACCACTTTTTCAAGTTCTGCAAGGTTGAATTTCGCTTGTTGCTTCGCTCTATCTGGGAAGCCGTTTACCATTAATGGCAAACCACAGCACTTCTCTTTTTCAAGTAGCATTACGCCGATGTCCATCGCGTTAAACACATCAATCAACTCTTTACCAAGTTGTGGATTGTTGTAGTTCACATAACAGCCGTGATAGTACGCCACTTTTTCACGATAAAGGGCTTGGCGTTCTTGCTCTTTTTTCATATACCAGTTGCGGAATGAACCAAAAGCGTATTTTGGCAACGAGCGATGACGGCTCACTTTGATGGTTTTTTCAAGCAAGAATTTGGTTGCTTTTAGACCTGTGATGGTATTGACAATCGGGGCTAATGGGGTGTTCATTTTGCCCATAATGTCGGTGTTGCTCAAAATAGCATCACGCAGTTTGTGCATTAGCGGTTTGTTTTGGCGATCTAAATGACGGTTTCTCGCTCGCACAATAATGTCACCAATTTTGACATCAGACGGACAAGCTACTTCGCAACGTTTGCAGTTGGTGCAGTATTTGAGTGCTTCATCATAAAGTTCAGGGCTTTTTAAGCGTAAACGCTCACCATCTGGGCCTGATTGTTTCGGACCTGGATACATCGGGTTATTACGCGAAACAGGGCAAACCGCCGTACAAGCGGTACATTTAATGCAACTTTCAAAGGACTCATCAAAACCGTGATGAACAACGGCAGAATGGGTATTTTGTTGAGCTTGTTCGATTAAACGTTGAATGTTGTTCATATCATGCCCCCACAATTTCTTCTGCAACGGCAAGTGCCGTTGCCACTGCCACACCTGAGCCACAGCCTAATTCAAGGCTATTAAAACCGCCAATGACGTTGCCAGTTGCATATAAATTCGCCATAAATTGCCCATCTTTGCGAACTTGGCATTTTTCGTTGATCGCAACCCCTGCCGATTGATACGGTTGTGGCGATGAAAAGCGATTAGCCGTCCACGACAAGCGGTCGGTTTCATTGAAATCTTTGCAACCAACAATATCGGCTTGGAACACTGGTTCAAAAATGCGATCAAAGTCTGCTTTTAAGCCGTTGCTGAAATAGCTTCCTGTGGCGAGTACAAGATGTTCTGCACTGATCGCATTGTCTTGGTGAAGCTGGGTATAAATCCGTTGTACTTTGCCATTTTCAATATCGGCTTTTAATGCTCTGTCGCCGTTTAACATCAAACCGCCCAAGCGTTCAAAACGGTGGCGAAGTTGTTTATGTTGGCGAATACCGAGCAATGATGGCGGTAAGGTTGGTAATTCAAAAATCGTTGCTTCCACCGCTTGTTGTAACTGGTTGAAGAAACTTTGATCGTCCAAGCCAAAACAAGCTGGTAAGAAGATCGCTTCTGCCCCTTTGGTTGCCGTTTTGATTTCTGCCACAAGATCACGGAAAGCCAATTTGTGTTCTAACACTTGAGCGATATTCACACTACGGAACTCACGAGCATTGTTACGCAGTTGGTCAAGCTCTGGAATGTTGAGATAGCCAGTGCTTAATTCGCAGTGGGTAAATTGTGGGTTCTGTTTTAGGTTATCGGCTAACAGTTGTGGCTGGAAGTCGTGATAGCCTTCGATCCCCAATATCGCAATTGTTTTATAGGAGAAAGGTTCGCTACCTTTGACTGTTGGCACACTGTTTGGCGATAACCACGCTCCACGCAAGCCACCTAAAGGCGTTACTCGTAGGTGATTTTGTGCGGTAGAGCCAACCAAATCGAGCTTGAGCGATGTGGCGAGTTGTTCAAATTGTGTCGCTTTGGCAAGGACTTTCTCTTTGCCAAGTAAGCTGTAAGGGTGTTGTGGCAACTGTTTTGCGAAAGTTGCATAGGATTTGCAAAAATCAGCGACAAACTCACCGCTTGGTAAACGGCTGAGTAAATCCATTGAACCCGAAGAGAAATCAATCGCCGCTTGACCATTGTTGATGATCACACAACGTTTACCCTGTTCTTGTAGGGCAACCCCACAGGTTAAGCCTGCAAGACCGCCACCGATAATGACTACATCAAAATTCATTGCTATCTGTCCCCTGTTGAGCTTGCTCTGCAAGCGGTTGCACATCATTTAGACCTAATAAACTGTAATAGATCCAACTGGTAAAATCGGCTTCTCGAATGGCATCGCCCCACGCAATCGGCTCAATCCCACGCCAGCGTTCTTCCATAAAAGAAGCCAGTTGAGTGGTGGATTGTCGTGGTGTTGCCACTTCAAAACGGGTCATCAGCCCTGCGGCACGGCAGGCACAGAGTTCTGCTTGGCAAGTTCCCATTCCAACACGGGTACGGCGACGTAGATCGACAAGATTATTGACACTTAACTCGTCCACCGCATAGCGAACTTCCCCTGCGGTGACCGCTTCACACTCACAAACCAGAGAGCGGTCAAGACGTTCTTTATCCAACAGGCGAGTAGCTCGAGAGCCGTGACGATAAACCGCAGAATAGCGAATGGTACTTGGCAGTGAAATGACTTTGCTGTTGGTTTCCGCTCGGCTTTCACTTGAACCAGGTAAGGCTTTTTCTGCAGTAACACAGCGGTCGGTTTTGTTTAATTTTTTGCAAACGAGATCCGTTGCCCACTCAGCCATTAAGCGATAGGTCATTAACTTACCGCCTGTAATAGTAATAAAGCCTTCTAAGCCATCACGCTCTTGGTGATCGAGCAAGACGATACCACGGCTGACATTACGTCCTGATGGATCATCATCGGTAGCCACTAACGGGCGAACCCCAGCGTAAGCACGCAATACACGGATATGTCTTAAACTTGGTGCAAGTTTTTCGCCTTCTCTAAAGAGAATATCGACTTCTTCGGGGGTGACGATCATATTGTCGATTTGATCGTAAGGAATACGGCTTGATGTTGTTCCGATAACGCTGATAGTGTCGCCTGGAACAAGAATATCCGCATCGGCAGGCTTACGGCAACGGTTGATCACCATTTTGTTGATACGGTGTCCCATCACCAGTAATGCGCCTTTGGCGGGGAACATTCTGATTTTCAAATCGGCATATTCAGCAATGCCTTGTCCCCAAATACCGCCAGCATTCACAACCACAGGGGCAAAGAATTGACGTTCCACTCTGTTTTTATGGTCGTAAACGTTCACGCCAATCACTTTACCGCCTTCACGAATTAACCCTTTCACTTCGCAATAGGTAAAGACTTTCGCACCATTCTCTGTGGCATCTAACATATTTGATGCTGTTAGGCGAAATGGATCAATGGAACCATCAGGCACAACCACTGCACCGACAAGAGCTGGATTTACCGAAGGCTCCATTTGCATCGCAAGTTTTGGATCGATAGCCACCGCTTCAATGCCTGACTCCGTACAGGCTTGAATAAAGGTTTTTTGATAGTCGAGATCATCTTCAGGCAAAGTAATAAACAACCCTTCCGTTTCATCAATACAGTGGCGAGCGATCTTGCGTAGAATTTTGTTCTCTTCAATACATTCTCTCGCAGACTCACGGTCGTTTACCGCATATCTTGCACCACTGTGTAACAAACCGTGATTACGCCCTGTTGCCCCTGTCGCAATATCTCGACGTTCAAGCAAAATACAATCAATGCCACGCAATGCACAGTCACGAGCAATCCCTGCCCCTGTTGCACCGCCACCAATGATAATCACATCCGTCGTTAAGGGTGAAAAATCTTCCACATTTTTATACATATGAGGTGATATCTTCATTGTTACCCCTACAAAACAAACAAAAATAAATTAAATTGTTGATATTCTATCCCTAATCAACATTTTTAAACAAGAAAATGAGCGAAAAAGAAATTAAATTTGTGATAAAGCTCACATTTATCCAAATTGCTGAGCAAGTTTTGTGAAATAGCTCACAAAATGAAGAAATACTTCTTTTTAATTTTCAAAAAAGGGATATTATGAACAACGTCAAGGTCTGGATATGTTTACAAACAAAGCAGACCTTATTTGTCTATAAACTTTATTGTTGGAGGCTCTATGTTTGGTCCTTTTAAACCCGCTCCGCATATCCCGGAGCTACCAAAAGAGAAGATAGATTCCACTTATAACCGCTTACGTTGGCAAGTGTTTGCAGGGATCTTCTTTGGTTACGCAGCATATTATTTCGTTCGTGCGAATTTCGATTTAGCTCAAAAAGGTTTAATCGAAGCAGGAATGTACACAAAAGCAGAACTTGGTGTGATCGGTACAGCAGCAGGTTTAGCTTACGGTTTGTCTAAATTCTTTATGGCAACCATTTCAGACCGTTCAAACCCACGCGTATTCTTACCGTTTGGTTTGTTACTCTCTGGTCTTTGTATGACAATGATGGGCTTAATGCCTTGGGCAACTTCAGGCATTTTAGTAATGTGGGTAATGATCTTCCTAAACGGTTGGTTCCAAGGTATGGGTTAGCCTCCGTGCGGACGTACAATGGTTCACTGGTGGTCTAAATCAGAACGTGGAACCATCGTATCTATCTGGAACTGTGCGCACAACTTAGGGGGTATGGTACCAGGTGCGATGGTGTTACTTGCAAGTGCAATCTACTTCATCAACTACGGCGTAGAAGCAACTGCTAAAGACGTATGGCAACAAGCGTTGTACTATCCAGGTATTGCTGCAATGGTGGCTGCAATTCCAATCTATTTAGTGATGCGCGATACTCCGCAATCTTGTGGCTTACCACCAGTTGAAAAATGGCGTAATGACTACCCAGATGACTATAACGAAAAAACCTACGAACACGACTTAACCGCGAAAGAAATCTTAGTGACTTATGTGTTAAAAAATAAATTGTTATGGTACATCGCAATCGCTAACGTATTCGTTTACTTAATCCGCTATGGCGTATTGAAATGGTCACCGGTTTACCTTGGCGAAGTAAAACACTTCAACATCAAAGGTACCGCGTGGGCATATACCATCTATGAATTAGCAGCAATCCCAGGTACATTACTCTGTGGTTGGGTATCTGACAAACTATTCAAAGGTAAACGTGGTTTAACAGGCTTCATCTTTATGATCCTTACCACAGCAGCAGTAGTTGCATTATGGATGAACCCAGCAACACCAGAAGCAGAACTTGCACAATACGCAGGCAAAGGATGGTATGAAAACCCATATCAATTAATGGACTTCATCTTAATGACCACAATCGGCTTCTTAATCTACGGACCAGTAATGTTAATCGGCTTACACGCTCTTGAACTTGCACCGAAAAAAGCAGCAGGTACAGCAGCAGGTTTCACAGGCTTATTTGGTTACTTAGGTGGTACAGTATCTGCATCAGCAGTGGTTGGTTGGGCAGCAGAGTACTACGGCTGGGACGGTGGCTTCTATGTAATGATCGCAGGTGGCGTATTAGCAGTATTGTTAATGTTCATCACAATGCTTGAAGAAGGCAAACATAAAGCGAAATTAGAAGATAGCTATGGTAAATAATTAATGATTAAAAGGAAGACATTTTGGTCTTCCTTTTTTATATCTACAAAAAGAGGAAAACAGTATGAAACTCACAAAATTTGCATTAGGTTTAGTCGCAACAGCAGTATTAGCAGGTTGCTCAACATCAACCCCAGTCGCAACACAATCAGATAAATTAATTATCGCTCACCGTGGTGCAAGTGGTTATTTACCAGAACATACTTTAGAGAGTAAAGCTCTTGCCTTTGGGCAACAAGCGGATTATTTAGAGCAAGATCTTGCAATGACCAAAGATAATCGCCTCGTAGTTATTCACGACCATTTCCTTGATGGTTTAACCGATGTCGCGAAAAAATTCCCAAATCGTGCGAGAAAAGATGGGCGTTATTATGTGGCGGATTTCACGTTAAAAGAAATCCAAACCCTTGAAATGACCGAAAACTTCAAAGTAGAAGATGGCAAACAAGTTCAAGTCTACCCAAACCGCTTCCCAATGTGGAAATCTGATTTCAAAATTCACACCTTTGAAGACGAAATTGAATTTATCCAAGGCTTAGAAAAATCCACCGGCAAAAAAATCGGCATCTACCCTGAAATCAAAGCCCCTTGGTTACACCACCAAGAAGGTAAAGATATTGCACTGGAAACTTTAAAAGTGTTGAAAAAATACGGTTATGACCAAAAATCAGACCTTGTTTATCTACAAACCTTTGACTTCAACGAGTTAAAACGTATCAAAACTGAATTGTTACCAAAACTTGGTATGGACGTAAAACTTGTACAATTAGTGGCTTACACTGACTGGCACGAAACGGAAGAAAAAGACAAATCAGGTAAATGGGTAAATTACAACTACGACTGGATGTTTAAACCAGGTGCGATGGCAGAAGTAGCGAAATACGCAGACGGTGTTGGACCAGGTTGGTATATGTTGATCGACAAAGAGAAATCAAAAGTAGGCAACATTGTTTACACTCCATTAGTTAAAGAGTTAGCCCAATATAAGATGGAACTTCACCCGTACACAGTACGCAAAGACGCACTACCTGAGTTCTTCACCAACATTGATGAAATGTATGATGCCCTACTCAACAAAGCTGGTGCAACAGGTGTATTTACTGACTTCCCTGATACTGGGGTGGAGTTTTTAAAAAAAGGTAAATAAAAACGGGTTAGACTATAAATTTTTTAATAGACCTCACTATCTATGGATGTAGTAGTGAGGTTGATTAGATTATTTTACTCTCAACTTCGCCAACACGGCTTTTAGTTGTTTATCCAACGGTGCTGTCACGACCATTTCTTCGCCCGTTTTAGGGTGAACAAATCGAATAGAATGGGCGTGTAAAAATAAACGGTTTAAACCCGCTTGTTGCATTTTTTGGTCAAATTCACGGTCGCCGTATTTATCATCAAGGGCAATTGGGTGTCCTGCGTATTGAGTATGTACACGAATTTGGTGCGTTCTACCTGTCACAGGCGAAGCCTTGACTAAGGTCGCTATCGGATAACGTTCTTCAATTACAAATCGGGTCTCGGACGGTTTGCCTTCTTCACTTACTCGTACAATACGTTCACCACTGGCTAATTCGTTTTTCAATAGTGGTGCTTTAATCACTTTAACGTGCGATTGCCACTGCCCACGCACGAGCGCGAGATAATCTTTCTGTACCACTTTTTCACGCAACTGTTCGTGCAAACTACGCAATGCGGAACGTTTTTTCGCTACTAACAACAGCCCCGATGTATCTCGGTCGATACGGTGAACTAGCTCTAAAAAACGGGCTTGTGGGCGTAACGCTCGTAAGGCTTCAATCACACCGAAGCTCAAACCGCTACCACCGTGGACGGCAATGCCTGACGGTTTGTTAATCACTAACATCACTTCATCTTCATAAAGAATTTGATGTTCAAGCTCTGCAACTTTGTTGAGTTTGGTCGAAATCGGTGCTTCATTTTTTTCTGCCACACGCACAGGCGGAACTCGCACAATATCGTCCGCTTGCAACTTATATTCGGGTTTAATCCGTCCTTTGTTTACTCTCACTTCGCCTTTACGCACAATACGGTAAATCAGGCTTTTTGGCACGCCTTTGAGCTTGGCGAGTAAAAAGTTATCCAAACGTTGCCCAGCTTCATCATCACTGATCGTAAAAAATTGAACGCTGGCACTAATTACTTTTTCTGTTGTCATTTTGATATAAAGAAAGGAAAAATGAATTGGATTTTATCACAAATTCTGTCTCGTGTTAGAATAGGCTGAAATTGATATAGGAGAACATAATGAGTACCACAGAAAAAACAAAAGAAATCATACCTGAAATCACTTTACCCCCTGAAGCGAAAGAGATTATTACTGATGTAAAAAATCTTGAACTTCAACAACTCCTGGAAAATTGGATTATTCCCTATGGCACTAAATTGTTAATTGCAATTGCGATTTTTGTTATCGGGCGTTATTTGGCAAGGGCTATCAGTACCCTTATCGGCAAAGCGGTATTAGCATCAAGCAAAGATGAAATGCTACAAGGTTTTGTTCGATCTATCGCTTATTTTCTGTTTTTGCTGATTACAGTGATTGCCTCACTTTCACAATTAGGCATTAATACGAGTTCGTTAGTGGCATTGATAGGTGCGGCTGGTTTAGCCATTGGTTTAGCCTTGCAAAACTCATTACAAAACTTTGCTGCTGGGGTAATGCTATTAATCTTTAAACCATTTAACAAAGGCGATTTTATTGAAGCTGGTGGTAAATCAGGCAAAGTTGAGCAAATGGGGATTTTGATGTTGGAGCTAAGAACGGTCGATAATAAAACGGTGTTGATCCCAAACGGTAAAGTATTTGCCGACAGTATCACCAACTACTCCCGCAATGAAACTCGTCGCATCGACTTCATTTTCGATATTAGCTATGAGTCCGATATTGAGAAAGCTAAAGAGATTATTGCTCAAATTCTGTTTGAAGATGAAAATGTTTTACACTATCCAGAGCCTACCATTGCAGTCGGTAACTTAGCGGCAAGCAGTGTGCAGTTATTTGTGCGTCCGTGGGTACAGACGAATAACTATTCAACTACACAATTTGCGATTTTGGAAAAAGTAAAAATTGGCTTTGATAAGGCTGGGATTTCGATTCCGTATAATCAGTTAGATTTACATTTGCCTGAGCAGACCTCGGTAACCTTTACTAAATAGTGAATCCTAATAATTAGGGGAAAAAATATATTCTGTTTTCCATAAATAGAATATTATTTTGTGAGTTCCCCGCTATTTATAGTGGGGCTCATAGAATTTTTCAGGTTATTTAGGTATTATTTTTTCCGATTATAAATTTCCTTAGCCTTAGGCACTAAACGTGCTAAATTCGCTTGGCGATCTTCGTTTGACGGGTGAGTAGAAAAAATAGACAAACCTGAACTGCCGTTCGCTTGGCTCATTTTCACCCACACATTTGGTGCTGCTTCGGGGTTATAACCTGACTCTGCCATTAACATCAAACCGACTTCATCGGCTTCTGTTTCTTGACTACGAGAGAAGGGTTTATTGGCAACTAAATCCACCCCTGCACTGAGCAGACCCTCTGTATCTACCCCTGTTGTTGCGGTCACTGCAACATCAGCAAGTACACCAACAATACCTGTCACTGCGCTAACAGTACGATCTGATTTGCCATGTTCTTGCAAAGCGTGAGCCATTTCATGTCCCATCACAACCGCAATCTCGTCATCAGATAAATTCAACTTATCCACCAGCCCTGTGTAGAATGCCATTTTTCCACCAGGCATCGCCCAAGCATTCAATTCACTTAATTTCAGCACAATGATTTCCCATTGAAACGGCACACCTGTTTTATTTGCTCGTTCCGCATAAAGCTTCATCTTATTGAAAACCGAATGAATGCGATGAGCTGTCGTTGAGCTAGTATCTAACATACTTTTTGCTCTTGCTTCCTGCTTCACTTTAGCATAATTACTTTCTGCTTCTTGATTAATTTGGGCTGTGCTAACACAAGCGGTTAAAAGTAGTGAACAAATTGCTATAACGCTAAGATTCTTGAAAAATTTCATACTTAATTCCTATCATAAAAAATGCCAAAGCGTTTACTTTGGCATTATATTCGGTTAATAGTTTAATTATTTTTTCGCACGTTCGAAAGACTCTAAGATCTCTTGACGAGCTTCATTCACATCGCCCCAACCTTCAACTTTCACCCATTTGCCTGCTTCTAATGCTTTGTAGCTTTCGAAGAAGTGTTGGATTTGTGCTTTTAATAATGCTGGTAAGTCGCCTACATCTTTAATGTGATCGTACTCTTTAGTTAATTTGCTGTGTGGAACTGCAACTACTTTCGCATCGCCACCTGCTTCGTCAGTCATTTTTAACACGCCAACTGGACGGCAACGAATCACTGAACCTGGTTGAAGCGGGTATGGCGTTGGAACTAATACGTCCACAGGATCGCCATCAGAAGAAAGGGTATGGTTTACATAACCGTAGTTCGCAGGATAGAACATTGCTGTTGCCATAAAACGATCCACGAAAATTGCACCACTTTCTTTATCCACTTCATATTTGATTGGATCTGAATTTGCAGGAATTTCAATTACAACATAAATATCATCTGGTAACTCTTTACCAGCAGGTACATTTTCTAAGCCCATTTTGGTTTCCTTCTATTAAATAAGGGTGAAAAATTGGCAAGATTATAACGGATTCATTGCCAATCAGCAAAGCAAGCGGTCGTTTTACAGCAAAAATTTGTAAAAATAACTCTAAAACCTATCGCTTGTGTAGGTGGAGGTTCTAATGCTTTAGGTTTATTTAACGCATTTATTGATGAGCCCTCTGTCGCACTAGTTGGAGTGGAGCCAGCAGGGGAAGGCTTGGATAAGGCTGGGCGACACGCAGCTACAATGACAAAAGGAAAATTCGGTCAAATGCAAGGCTTTAACTGCTATTACTTGCAAGAAGAAGATGGCACACCATCAGCCGTTCACTCTATTGCTTCAGGCTTAGACTATCCAGGTGTCGGACCTCAACACTGTTATTTAAAAGATGTTGGGCGAGGACGCTATGAAACAGCAACCGATCAAGAATGTTTAGAAGCATTCCTCAGCCTTTCACGCCAAGAAGGTATTATCCCTGCTTTAGAGAGTGCTCACGCTGTGGCTTATACGTTACGTCGAGTCAAGGAACTAGGAAGCGATAAGCGATTATTGGTGAACTTATCAGATAGAGGCGACAAGGACACTGATTTTGTATTAAGTAAACTTACCTTATAAACAAAAATGTAATTGCGTAAATTGAAATAACAAATCCTAATAATATCAATTTACGCAATCATCAAAATCCGTATAATTCTCGCCATAATAATTACAGTATGTAAACACAACATCAAACATTCAACATTAACAACACAGGATTTTTATTATGGCTAACTATTTCAACACATTAAACTTACGTGAAAAACTTGACCAATTAGGTCGTTGTCGTTTTATGGATCGCAGCGAGTTCGCGGACGGTTGCAACTTCTTAAAAGGCAAAAAAATCGTGATCGTAGGTTGTGGTGCGCAAGGTTTAAACCAAGGTTTAAATATGCGTGATTCTGGTTTAGATATTGCTTATGCATTGCGTGCAGAAGCAATCGTAGAAAAACGTGCATCATTCACTCGTGCGTCTGAAAATGGTTTTAAAGTTGGCACATACCAAGAGTTAATCCCAACGGCAGATTTAGTGATTAACTTAACCCCAGATAAACAACACTCTAAAGTGGTGGCAGATGTGATGCCGTTAATGAAACAAGGCGCAGCATTCGGTTATTCACACGGTTTCAACATTGTTGAAGAAGGTGAGCAAATTCGTAAAGACATCACCGTTGTGATGACGGCACCAAAATGCCCAGGTACAGAAGTGCGTGAAGAATATAAACGTGGTTTCGGTGTGCCTACATTAATCGCAGTTCACCCTGAAAATGACCCGAAAGGCGAAGGTATGGCGATTGCAAAAGCGTGGGCAAGTGCGACAGGTGGCGACCGTGCAGGCGTGTTAGAGTCTTCATTCGTAGCAGAAGTGAAATCTGACTTAATGGGTGAGCAAACAATCCTTTGCGGTATGTTGCAAGCAGGTTCTATCGTGTGCTACGACAAATTAGTGGCGGACGGTAAAGATCCGGCATATGCAAGCAAATTAATTCAATACGGCTGGGAAACCATTACCGAAGCGTTAAAACAAGGCGGTATCACATTAATGATGGATCGTCTTTCTAACTCAGCGAAAATCCGTGCCTTTGAATTAGCGGAAGAAATCAAAGAACAGTTAAACTTCTTATATTTAAAACATATGGATGACATCATCAGCGGTGAGTTCTCATCAACTATGATGGCAGACTGGGCAAACGGCGATGCAAACTTATTAAAATGGCGTGAAGAAACAGGCAAAACGGCTTTCGAAAATTCACCAAAAGCAGACGGTATCAAAATTTCTGAACAAGAATACTTTGATAACGGTGTAGTGATGGTTGCAATGGTAAAAGCAGGTGTTGAAATGGCATTCGATGCAATGGTTGCAAGCGGTATCTACGAAGAGTCTGCATACTATGAATCATTACACGAGCTTCCGTTAATCGCAAACACTATAGCGCGTAAACGTTTATACGAAATGAACGTGGTTATTTCAGACACTGCGGAATACGGTAACTACTTATTCTCACACGTTGCAACGCCAATCTTAGCTGAGAAATTAATCCCAATGTTACAAAAAGGCGATTTAGGCGAACCAACACCAACTGTTGAAATTGACAATGTCTACTTGCGTGATATTAACGATGCCATCCGCAACCACCCGGTTGAGTTAATCGGTCAAGAATTGCGTGGTTATATGACAGATATGAAACGTATTGCTGTTGGTGACTAATTTTTAGTGATAAAAAAGCCTGCTATGGAAATAGTGGGCTTTTTGTGTTTGGTTTAATTAATATGGGAATAGTAGACAAAATTTTCAATTCCGTTGATGTGATTTTGTTTCACTGTAAACAGCTCCGAATGGTTAATTCGTTCGTGGTGAAATTCGCTCACATCGAGGGCATCATAACTACGATAAGTATCGGTATAACCCCAGCTGTCAGGCTTGGTTTTCCTTGCTATAACAGGCATTAGCGTTGTTGTCTTCGTATCATTGACGACCACAGTAAATACTTTTCCTTGCCGTTTCAATATCCCAAAAACAGCCACTTTTCCTGCTGCTCCACGACCTCGTTTTCCTTTACGAGGTCCACCAAAATAGCTTTCATCCAACTCAATTTGTCCGTCAAATACTTCATCTGCTTCAAGGGCTAAATCATAACTGATGACCTCACGGATTTTTCGGTAAAACAGGATCGCTGAATTGGGCTGAATTACCGAGTAAATCTGCGGCTCAAAATAAGATTTCAATTTATTGTTCTAAATTAAGAAAATTATTAAAAATATTATGTGTGAAAATAGCGAAAATACAGTCATATTTTCAACTGCTTGGGGATAAAATGATAGAAATTCCATCACCTATTATTCTTCTTGTAATGATTATTATAGAAAGATTTATTTTTCGGAACACTGTTGATAAGTAAAAACAGTACCATAAGTAATCGGAAAGCAGGAGTGCTAAATAAATAACCAAATTTAACTCTACCACGCTTTCCCTTCAAAACTCTCCACCAAAAAATCAATCAATTTTCTTACGGCAAGGGGGAGTTTGTCCCTTGACGGATAGATCGCATAAATGCTGAATGTCGGCAGTTGCCAATCGGGTAGGACGGCTTGCAGTTTGCCCTGTTGCAGTTCGGTTTCCAGCATATATTTTGGCAACATCGCAATGTCGCTCCCGTCTAGCACAGCGTTGAGCAGTGCTTGGGTGTCGTTGGTAGTGAAACGGCTGTTTAAGTCGAGCAATACTTCTCGCTCTCCTTGCGTACATTTCCACGCTTTGCGGTTGGTGTTATGGTGCGTCAGCGACATTGCAAAAACTCAATGAAATCTATCCGCTTACCTTAACGCCAACAGGCTTGTTTTACCAAAGCGGTCGTAAAATGGACGCCGATTTCGCCAGCTATGCGTGGGGTAACGAGCAACGGATTGAAAAATTGACCGGTCAGCCGTTTAGGCAGGCGTATTTGGAAAACGTGCTGCAAGGGCAAGGCGAGTTTAATTCAGCAAACAGCTTACTGGCTTTAACAGCGGTGCAACAAATTGCTCCAGAACAAGAGCTTGCTGTGTTGTCAGCGTTGCAGACGGCACGTTATGTGGACGGTTTGGATAATGCAGATTTTGCTGTAGTTGAACAGGTGTTGCACAAGCTCAACCTTAGCCAAGCTGTGTCGTTGCTTAGCAAACAATCTACCCAAACGGCATTAGCACAACGTCTTCAATTCGGGCAACAACTCGCCCACCATTGCGGTGTGCAAGGTGTGCCGCAGTTGATTGTGGAAAAAGATGAACGGTTGCATATTGTGCCGAGCCAGTTGTTGTATGGGGCTGGTGTAAGCCTTGTGGACTATGTGCGACGGCTTTAATAAAAAACGTAAGGTTTTATTGCAATAGATAAATCCCTAAACAACACAGTTACATTTAATCCTATGTCGTACTAAAATAAATCTATTTAGTACGATATAGGATTATTTTATGACTTTTTACAAACACATTTTTCACTCGGTATTATTTGAAATTGGAGCAATAGCAATCGGTACGGTTGCGATATTATTGGCTGGGGATTTCAGCCTTGAAGCTGCGGCTGGCACGGGGATTGCAATGTCTGTGATGGCAATGGTACTTAATTTCTTCTTTAACTATGTGTTTGATAAAATTTTTACCGGCAAGCGGGAAGAACGTAGTCTAAAATTACGCATTTTACATACCGTCTGCTTTGAGTGTACCTTATTGCTGTTTACCATTCCGGTGGTGGCGTATTTATTGAATTTAAGCCTGTGGCACGCCTTTTTGGTGGATATTGGTTTGAGCTTGCTGATTATGCTGTATACCTTGGTGTTTAACTGGCTTTATGACATCACTCGTGTCAAATTTTTGGAGCGTAAAAATGCCCCCCTTTGATAAATTGGTGGAGCTAGCAGCACAGCTGTCGAGCATTTATGCTAGTGTAGCGAAACAACATCAGCTCACCTTAAATGAATTGCATTTTTTGTATTCCATTGGTCGCTATGGTGCGACTTCACCTACTGCTATTGGCGATAAATGGAGTTTGCCGAAACAAACGGTAACCTCTGTTTGTAAACAACTAGACCAAAAAGGTTTTTTGGCTTTTCTGCCTGATGAGAACGACAAACGCAGTAAGTTGATTGCTTTAAGTGCAAGCGGTAAAATTTTTATCGACCCGATTATTGCTCGGCTAACCGAAGCAGAATTGCAAGTCACGTTGAAGCTCGCCCTGATATTTTCCAAGCGGGTAAGCGCAAATACAGCGATGAAGAAATTTTAGCCTTAATGGCAGACGAACAAAAACCGATCTTTGTGTATGAAGATGAAAACGGCACGGTGCAAGGCTATGCTTTCTGCATTTATCAAATTATGCAAGGCATTCCAGCCTTATTTGATCGCAAGGTGTTGTACATTGACGATTTCTGTGTTGATGCGTCACAACGAGGCAAGAAAATCGGCGAGAAGTTGTATCAGTATATGGTGGACTTTGCCAAAGCAAACGCTTGCGACAGTGTGACACTTCACGTTTGGAATGACAATCAAGGGGCATTCCGTTTCTATGAACGCTTGGGGCTTGAACCGTTAAAAACCTTGATGGAGCAGAAGCTTTAGGGGAAAAAGCGGTGGGATTTTGACGAGATTTTGCATTTGCAAACTTTTCTTCAAATCCTACCGCTTGTTTAATTAACCTAGCATATTGTTTTAACCTTTCACTTGTTCAAACAACCACTCACGGATTGGCTCAATAGTATAAGCCACTCGCCACGTATTGCGGTGACCGCTTGCGCCTTTTTTGTCCGCTCCTGGAAGGAAAACCGTGTCTTTGGCGAAAACAGTGTAATTGATTGGATTACCTTGTGCGACGATTTTATCGTAGGCAAAACGGTATTCGTTAGCGTTCCAGCGAGCGTCCCAAATTTCACGACTGATTTTTGCCCCTTCTTTTTCTAATTTTTCCGTGATGGCGTTTTGTCCTTGGAATGCACCTAAATCATCTGCGGAGACTAAAATCCAAAGTTTTTTCTTCGCAAGCGGTGCAACCAAATCCGCTCCCCATTGACCCGCGACTAAGAAGCACGCCGCAAATAAATCGGGATATTTGATGTTCATTGCAATGGCCATCATACAGCCGCCGGATTGCCCCGTAGAGTAAATGCGATTGCCGTCAATGTTGTATTGTTTACGCAAGCTGTCGATTAAATGAATCGTGGTCTCTAACATCGGTGAGGCTTGAGATTTATCGTCCACGATAATTTCATCAAACTGTGGCGCAAGCACGAAGCAAGGGCGTTTAGCCTGATCTTCTGGACTAGCCCACGAAATTGCACCTAAACCTTGCAATAAAGTCGCTCGGTGAAATTCACTGGTTACACCGGCATCGTGCATAAACAGCACTAACGGCAAAGGTTTGTCGCCGTGATTTTTCGGAACATAAAGGTTGTAACGGAGAGATTTTCCCGTTTCAGGATCGTTAAAGGTGAGCTGTTGGAAATCGTCCACAATCAGATTTTTTACCGAAGAAGTCGAAAGTTTCGTGCCGTCGGGATTAATGGTTGCGGTCGGATCATTAAAAATTAAATTAGTTGCTGGTTTATCGCCTGCCACCCAAGGTTTACCGCCCCCTGCTGGTTTTGGTCGAACTGTTGCATTTGCCATTGGAATCATTTCCGATAATGACAAGTTTGCATCATCGGGAGAAAGTTGCACAATCACAAACTTGCCCGATTCTGCTTTATCTAAGCTAGCAGAATTACTGACAAATACATTAGTAATCGTGCGTCCTTCAACGCTGAAATCTTTTGCGTCAAACTGACCGCTTGTGACAGGCTGGCTGTATTCAATGGCAATGGCGGTTAAACGCACACCATTACCAAAAACTTGGGTAATTGCCGTAGCCGTTTGCGGTTTCGCACCAGTGTTAGCTAGGGTAGGAAAGCTAGCAACTAAGGCTGTACCAGCACTCATAATTAAAAATTCTCGACGAGATAACATATTACTTTCCTTTTGATTTAGTGAATTTGATAGATATAGACTATAAACTTGTCAATGAGTTTAGCATTTTATCATTATAAAAATAAATTTATCACGGTTGGGGAAATAATATGTAGGCGGTAAAGAGACATGATGGTAAGGTAGTATTTTTAAATGACGGAGAAAAATATGGATTTCCAACACATTATCGAACGCTCGCAAGCCATTCGGGAAAAATATCATCAACTAGAACGACAAAATCACCAAACCGAATGGTCGGTGATTGAAGATGCCTTAGCCTTTTTGAGTGATGCCGGATTAGTCGGTCGTTTAACGATGTCGCAACAAGAACGCTGGGTTTCAAATAAAGATGTGACGCCAGAACTTAAACATAAATTGGCTGAATGTATTTGGTGGCTTGCCGTGCTTTCAAAACGAATGGATATAGATTTAAAACAGTCTATGGAAACTTTTTTATCAGGTATGGAACAACGTTTGGGGAAATAACAAAACAACAAGCGGTGAGATTTTGCATATTTGAGACAATCCCACAGCTTTGTGTTATCAAGTCCTCACCAACCTACTCACCACCTGTCCTGCTGTTTTTTCTTTAACTACCTGCCAATGTTCAGGCAAGACCAACGGCGAGTGATTTTTTTCAGCTTCGACATAAATCAAGGCGTTTTCAGCCAGCCAGCCGTTTTGTTCAAGTGCCGTTAAGACTTGTGGTACAAAGCCTTGATGAAATGGCGGATCGACAAAAACCAGATCAAAAGGTGCCTCGCTATTTTTCTGTGCAAGAAATTGTAATGTGTCCGTTTGAATGACCTTGCCATTTTCAGCTTTTAGGCTGACTAAATTCTTTTTGAGTTGATTTGCCGCGCCTGCAAATTTTTCTAAGAATACGACCGCTTGTGCTTGACGGGATAAGGCTTCAATCCCAAGTGAGCCACTGCCAGCAAAGCAGTCCAAACAACGAGAGCCAGCAATATCCATCATCAGCCAGTTAAAGAGCGTTTCTTTTACTCGGTCAGTGGTTGGGCGTAATCCTTCGGCGTTTAATACGGGCAGTTTTCGTCCTCGCCATAAGCCAGCAATCACACGGACTTCGCCTGTTGGTCTGTTTTGTGTAGAAATTCGAGTTTTTTTCATACGAAATCGTAAAAATTAGGGTTAAAAATGATAGACTAATACAAGTTTATTCCATTTTTATCGAAAATGGATTTTTTAATTTTAAGAGAGAGCAAAAAATGTCAGATGAAAAGAAGAAAAAAGGCTTTTGGTCTTGGTTAGGTTTCGGGAAAAAGGAAGGCGTTGAACAAACGGCAACAACCGAAGAAAAAGTAGCAGAGAAAGCAGATGCTCAACCAGAAGAAATTACGGAACAAGCGGTCAGTTCTGAGCAAGATTTTGCAAAAAATGAAGAGATTATTGAAGAAAATATAACGACCGAAGACGTGGTTGAAGTACCAACTGAAGTTGTCGAAGAAGTGATTGTTGAACCAACGGCAGAAGAAACGATTGAAACACCAGCTGAAACTGTTGAGCAGGCAGTTGTTGAACCCATAGCAGAAATCACGGAGAGCTTAGATGAACAAGCGGAAGAGTTGCAAATTTCTGAGCAAAATCCACCGCTTGTCGAAGATGAAAGTCCAGTCGAAGAACGTGTTCAGGCAGATGAATATCAAGAAAAACCAACCAGCGAAGGCGGTTTTTTCAGCCGTTTAATCAAAGGATTAATCAAAACGAAGCAGAGTATCGGCTCTGGCTTCCGTAATTTCTTTAGTGGTAAGAAAATTGATGATGAGTTGTTTGAAGAGCTAGAAGAACAGTTATTGGTGGCGGATTTAGGTATGCCGACTACCACGAAAATCATTAAAAATTTAACCGAACACGCCACAAAACAGCAATTACGTGACGCTGAGTTGCTCTATCAGCAGTTAAAAGTTGAACTTGCCGATGTGCTGAAACCTGTTGCTCAGCCATTGGTATTGGAAGATAAAAAACCTTATGTGATCTTGATGGTGGGGGTAAATGGGGTTGGTAAAACAACTACTATCGGTAAATTAGCACGAAAATTCCAAGCGGAAGGAAAATCAGTGATGTTAGCGGCCGGCGATACGTTCCGTGCGGCGGCCGTTGAACAGCTTCAAGTGTGGGGCGAACGCAATAACATTCCTGTTGTTGCACAAAGTACAGGGGCTGACTCTGCGTCAGTGATTTTTGATGCAATGCAATCGGCAGCAGCAAAAGGGATTGATGTGTTAATCGCAGACACCGCAGGACGTTTGCAAAACAAAAATAACTTAATGGACGAGTTGAAAAAAATAGTGCGAGTAATGAAAAAATATGATGAAACCGCACCGCACGAAATTATGCTTACCCTTGATGCTGGTACAGGACAGAATGCGATCAGCCAAGCGAAACTGTTTAATGAAGCGGTTGGTTTAACGGGGATTACCTTAACAAAACTGGACGGTACTGCGAAAGGTGGGGTAATTTTTGCGATTGCGGATCAATTTAATATTCCAATTCGCTTTATTGGGGTGGGTGAAAAAATTGATGATTTACGCTCATTTGATGCCGAAGAATTTATTGAAGCCTTATTTACTCACGAGGACGAGAAGTAATGATCCGATTTACTAATGTCAGCAAAGCCTATAAAGGCGGTGGACGACCAGCTCTGCAAGGGATTAACTTCCACCTTGCAGAAGGGGAAATGAAATATATCACGGGGCATTCAGGGGCAGGAAAAACCACCTTGCTGAAGCTGATTATGGGCATTGAACGAGCCAATGGCGGACAAGTGATGTTCAACGGACACGACATTACGCTCCTTGCAGAACGAGAATTGCCGTTTTTACGTCGTCAAATTGGTATGGTTCACCAAAATTATAGCCTACTGAGCGACCGCTCGATTTTAGATAATGTAGCATTACCTTTGATCATTATGGGCGTTAATCAAACCGTTGCAGAACGTGAAGCTCGCCTTGCTCTTTCTCGTGTTGGCTTGGAAAATAAAGCGAACTTCCGACCGCTTCATCTGTCAGGTGGGGAGCAACAACGTGTAGATATTGCTCGTGCGATTGTTCATCGTCCGCTGTTATTACTTGCTGATGAACCAACAGGCAATTTAGACGACAAACTCTCTTTTGAAATTTTTCGTTTATTTGAAGAATTTAACAAAGCAGGCACAACAGTATTGATTGCCACCCACGATACAAACATTATCGCCCAACGCCCTAAACCGTGTTTAGAGTTGGAAGAAGGACATTTAAAGTAAGGATCGACAATGCTAAATTCACTTAATGCTCAAACCCGTTTTATTCTGCGTTCAGTGTGGCAAGATCTACTCAAACGTAAATTTGGCACTTTCTTAACGGTATTAGTTATTACGGTGTCCTTAACGATACCGACCGTCAGCTACTTGCTATGGAAAAATACGAGCCACGCAGCGACGGAATTTTATCCAGAGCCAGAATTGACGGTCTATCTACATAAAAACCTAGCAGAACACGATATTAATGCAGTTGTTGAACGGATTCGTCAGTTTGATACCGATAAGGTGGACTCTCTTAATTACATTTCTCGCCAACAAAGCCTAGATGAGTTTCGTTCTTGGTCAGGATTTGGGGAGGCATTAGATATTTTAGATGACAATCCACTACCAGCCGTGGTGCTCTTAAAGCCGAAAAAAACCTTTACCTCACCTGAAAATATGCTGGAACTTCGCAATGGTTTGCAGAATATTAAAGGGGTACAGGAAGTGCGTTTGGACAATGGTTGGTTAGAAAAACTTACAGCGATTACCCAACTCATTGCTCGTGTAGCGGTCACTTGTACGCTGTTGATGCTGATTGCCGTTTTCCTTGTTATCAGTAACAGCATTCGTTCTGATGTGTCTAATAGCAAAGCATCTATTGATGTGATGCAACTATTGGGAGCGACGGATCATTTTATTTCACGCCCATTCTTATATATTGGAATGATTTATGGCTTGCTCGGAAGCCTACTAGCGATGCTATTTAGTTTAATGACTATCAGCTATTTTACAGGGGTAGTTCGTTATGTATCAGATATGTTTACGGTAAAATTTGAACTACACGGCTTTGATGTTAGTGAGGCGATTTTTATTATGGCACTGAGTATCTTTCTTGGGTGGTTATCTGCGAAGATTGCGACGAATAGGTATATTCAGAAGATTGGTGGAAAGTGGTAGAAGCTTTTATGAAAGATAGAATAGCTGTTAATTTTTGGCAAAGCGATATAAGAAAATGCGCTGCATTAGAGATGTAGAGGCTGTAATAAAATAGGAGACTGATGTAGATCGACCCTATCCCAAATTCTGTGTAAACACCCATTTCAACTTAACGGTGATCGTCTAGGCGATCATCAAAATCAATCATAAATCGATTCATCGCCGGTTTCCGGTTCTGAATCGGCATTGTCCATTTTTTT
>NZ_MUXW01000033.1:0-26776 GCF_002015085.1 Glaesserella parasuis | reverse complement strand
GTCAGATTTTCACGAGCTTGTACTTCCGTCGGGACTTGATAAACCTGCTTTTCAACGATTTCCTGATTACTTAACCCTTTGGCATATAAGGCAATAATCTGCTCATCCATTCCTGTGATGCGGGTTTGGTTTTTCTTGATAGAACCCAAGGCGATTATGCAACGAATGTTCGGCGGTATCCTGATGGGGATCGGTGCCAGCTTTGCAGGCGGTTGTACGATCACCAACTCACTGGTTTCGACCGCTTATTTTTCGTGGCAAGGTTGGCTTGCTACGCTGATGATTATGCTCGGCTGTTGGACTGCAACTTATTTTGTGAAGCCGACCCAATGTCGAATTTAAGGAACTGCAATGAAACGCACCGCACTTTTGCCATTTTTTCGCTCTTTCTAACCGCTTGTAACGATAACATCATCAAGAAAATCGACACGATGGAACTACTGGCGAACCTTGATAATCCTGACTATGTAATTATTGATAGCCGTAACGACAGCCTGTATAACGGCTTTAAAGATAAACATGCCAGCCGTGGCGGACATATCAAAGGCGCTATCCAATTTCGTTGTAACTGGTTTGAACGGATTGAAGCTGACAAGTTCGACAGTTTTGCGGAAGCTAAAGGGATCAGTAAGCAGAAAACCTTAGTGATTTACGATAGCAATCCTGATGAATTAGCTTGCATTTCGGCGGAGTTTAATGCAAGAGGCTACAAAGTTCTTACTTTTAGCGACTTTATTAGCTATGCCAATGCGGGTTATCCATTAGACAGTTTTCCCTATTTCCAATATAGCATTTCGCCTGAATGGTTGTACGCTTTAATGCAGGGGGAGCGACCTGAAACCTACCATAACAACCAATTTATGCTGTTTGAAGTGTCGTGGGGAAGTCTGGAAAAAGCCAAAGCCTACACGCAGCATATTGTCGGGGCTTACCATTTTGATACAGACTGGGTGGAAGGCGAAGCCCCTGTTTATAACCTTGCCGATCCGCAAAAAATTGAGCAAAACCTGTTACAGCACGGGATTACCAAAGATAAAACTATTGTGCTTTATTCCAATAACCAACTCGCCGCTTACCGCATTTTCTGGGCGTTGAAATGGGCTGGCGTGGAAGATGTGCGAGTGTTAAACGGCAATTTTGCTACTTGGACAAAAGCAGGTTTCCCAGCTGAAACGACCGTTAATACCCCAACTCCAGTCAGTGAGTTTGGTGCAGTTATTCCAGTTAATCCACAGATCAACATCTCAATGCCAGCAGATGCGATGGCTCGCCAGCAACAAGGTTTGAAATTAATCAGTAACCGAGCGTGGGACGAATACACAGGCAAAATCAGTGGTTACGATTACATTCTAGGTAAAGGCGAACCACAAGGAGCAATCTGGGGCTTCGCCGGTAGCGACTCGTCTAATATGGTGGATTATTACGACCTTGACGGCACACTGCGTAACCCAAATGAAATCTTCGCACTCTGGAAAGGTCAAAACATCAACCAAGGCGATCAACTTGCGTTCTACTGCGGCACAGGCTGGCGAGCAGGGATATCTTGGTTTATGACCCAATTAGCAGACTGGAAAGATACCTACGTTTATGATGGCGGTTGGAACGTGTGGCAGATGGACTCAACGTTCCCTGTACAGAAAGGCGCGCCGAATGAGATGGTGAAGCCGGATAGTAAAAACTAATATATAACCCTCGTAAGCGGTCAGTTTGTTGCAATAATTTGTCATAATCTGAGCGCTTATGTTTTCGTTCTATTGCTTCGCTATATAAGAAATTATATTAAAATAAAAGAACTTTTCTTCCTATATCACAGTCTTAACAATATATCTTTTATTTTTGGAGAGCATGATGAAACGCACTACACTTACAACACTATCCTTAATAGCTTCAATATCAACGACTTTTGCTGCCCCTACAACACAGCCCGATCCCTTAGCTAATTTACCTTATTTCAACCAAACTCAAGATGGCTATCAGCTTGAATTTGATGATAAAAACTACCGTAGCTTAGAAACGGTGGTTAATGGTGCAACGATTAAATTCCGAGCTTTTGAGAAGATTGTTTATGTCAAAAATCCACTAGAACCTGATTATCAAACCATCAATTTTTATGTGCCAGAAGCCTATTTTAACGGCGGTTCAATCAATGGATTTACGGCTAACACCGCACCGATTTTCTTACCTAATGCGGTTGGGGGTTATATGCCTGCCAAAGCAGCAACCTATGATAAAAAAGGTTTCGGCTCGAATGCAGATAAACCGAATGCAATCGTAACAGCACTCTCTAAAGGCTATGTGGTGGCAAGTGTTGGTGCTCGTGGTCGAACCCTTGAGAAAGACGGCAAATATACAGGAAAAGCCCCAGCAGCGATCATTGACTTAAAATCGGCGGTTCGTTACTTGCATTTTAACGATCAACGAATGGCAGGTGATGCGAATAAAATTATCTCAAATGGAACCAGTGCAGGCGGTGCTTTGTCGGCTCTACTAGGGGCAAGTGGCGATCATCGCGATTATGCGGAATACTTCAAACAAGTTGGGGCGGCAGAAGCTAGCGATGCGATTTTTGCTGTATCTGCTTACTGTCCAATTACCAATTTAGAAAACGCCGATACCGCTTATGAATGGGAATTTAATGGCTTAAATCAATTTAGTCGCATTGATATGAGCCGTTTATCCGCAACAGGTTACAATGATCGCTCTCAGTCAAAACCTCGCATTGAAGGTGAATTAACTGCAGATCAGATCAAAACTTCTCACGAACTAAAAGCCGCATTTCCAGCTTATATCAATAGCCTGAACTTAAAAGATGAAAAAGGTAATTCGCTTACCCTTGATAAAGAAGGAAACGGCTCTTTTAAAGAGTATGTCAAACAGGTGATAGTGAGAGCTGCTGATACAGCTCGTAAAAATGGCACGGATTTAAGTGATAAGTCGTGGCTCACTTTGAGTAAAGATGGTGTGGCTGATATGGATTGGAACGGCTATATTCATTCAGAAAAACGAATGAAATCACCGCCTGCCTTTGATGCCTTTGATTTAAGCTCAGGGGAAAATAATCTCTTTGGAACGGAAACCGTTAATAATCAACATTTTACCCCTTACGCCCTTGAACGTAGTACCGCAAAAGGCGGTATGGTTGATGCTCATATTATCAAAATGATGAACGCAATGAACTACGTTGAAAACCCTAAAGCCGCAGAACATTGGCGTATCCGTGTAGGTACTTCAGATCGTGATACTTCTCACGCAATCGGTGCAATTTTAGCCATTAAGCTCAATATGGCAGGTAAACAGGTCGATTATGCAACCCCTTGGGGAGTTCCGCACGCAGGGGATTATGATTTAGATGCACTGTTTAAGTGGGCGGATAGTATTGCAAAATAGCGTATTTTAAATAGACTAAAAGTTGCTAACCACTGTAAAAGCAAGAGCTAGCAACTTTTTCTCACACATATTGATGTTATTACGTATTTTTCATCAATCGTGAAATTCTCCCCTCAAAAATTTCCTCATCACGGATTGTCATAACCTCGCAGCCATCTTTTGTAACAACAATTTGGTGTTCATATTGTGCAGAATGACTACGATCTTTAGTTTTTACCGTCCACCCATCTCCCATCAGGCGTATTTCCTTTTTCCCAGCATTAATCATCGGCTCAATAGTAAACACCATACCTTCTTGTAATACCACTCCGCCATCATCTGAAAAATAATGTAGTACTTGGGGTTCACAATGAAATTGATCGCCAATACCATGTCCACAATATTCACGAACTACTGAAAATCCCTCTTTTTCTGCAAATTGCTGAATTGCTTTACCGATTTGATTTAAACGAATACCTGGTTTTACCGCACATAAGCCAATATAAAGACATTCTTGAGTAACCTCTAACAAGCGCTTATCTTTAATCGTTGGCTCTCCTACAGCATACATTTTTGAATTATCCCCATAATAGCCATCCTTCATCACAGTCACATCAATATTCAGAATATCTCCTTTCTTCAATTTCTTTTCTGGATTTGGTATGCCATGGCACACAACTTCATTCAATGAAATACATGTTGCTTTTGGATAGCCATGATAGCCTAAACATGCGGGAATTGCTTTCTGTACTTGTTCAATATATTCATGACAAATGCGATCTAATTCTCCAGTACTAATTCCTTCTTTAACATAGGGCTCAATCATCACTAAAACATCAGAAGCTAACTTACAGGCAATACGTAACTTTTCAATCTCTGCCTCTGAACGAATAGGTATATTCTTCATTTTTACATCTCTCTACAATTAAACAAAATAAATTATATCCTCTTTAGCCAAATAATTCACTCCATATAAGTAAGCATTACCTTAATGAATATCTATATTTGTTACTCAACCGTCACTGACTTCGCCAAGTTACGAGGCTGATCCACATCAGTTCCCTTAATCAAGGCAACGTGATAAGAAAGTAGTTGTAATGGAACAGCATAGAAAATTGGTGCTGTAACGTGATCTACTTTCGGGAAAGTTAATACCGTATAACCTTCTTGGCTGCTAAATCCAGCTTCTCTATCAGCAAAGACATACATTTGACCGCCACGGGCACGCACTTCTTCAATATTCGATTTTACTTTTTCGAGTAAATCATTTTCTGGTGCAACCACAATCACAGGCATATCCGCATCAATTAATGCTAATGGACCGTGTTTTAACTCACCTGCCGCATAGGCTTCTGCGTGAATATAAGAAATCTCTTTTAATTTCAGCGCTGATTCCATTGCGATAGGATAGAACTCACCACGTCCTAAGAAGAGTGTATGATGTTTCTCCGCAAAATCTTCTGATAATTTCTCAATCTCTTTATCAAACACTAATGCACTTTCAATTTGTGCAGGTAAGCGTTGTAAAGATTTCACAATTTCCGTTTCTTGTTCAGCAGATACATTACCTTTTAAGCGTCCTAATGCCGTGGTTAACAGTAATAAACAGGTTAGTTGAGTCGTAAATGCTTTGGTTGAAGCTACCCCCACTTCAACGCCAGCACGGGTCATAAAAGCAAAGTCAGATTCACGCACAAGGGAAGAGCTTGCCACATTACAAATCGTCATTGCCGCCATAAAGCCTGATTCTTTTGCTAAACGCAATGCCGCTAAAGTATCCGCTGTTTCACCCGATTGAGAAATAGTAACAAGTAAACTATTCGGACGAGTCACAAATTTGCGATAACGAAATTCAGAGGCGATTTCGACATCACAAGCCACACCTGCAATAGATTCAAACCAGTAACGAGCCACCATACCTGCATTGTAAGACGTACCACAAGCAACGATTTGAATGTGTTCAACTTTCTTTAAGATCTCTTCAGCATTGTTGCTGATCGCTTCAATATTTACTTTACCGTTCGCAATACGTCCTTCTAAGGTATTCATAATTGCTACTGGCTGTTCAAAAATCTCTTTTTGCATATAGTGGCGATATTGACCTTTATCAGCCGCATCAGATTCAAAGTTACCTTCGTGAACGTCGCGCTCTACTTTTTCACCTGCACGATTATAGATATCGACAGTACGACGAGTGATTTCTGCTACATCACCTTCTTCAAGGTAGATAAAACGGCGAGTTACGCTTAATAATGCAAGCGGGTCAGAAGCAAGGAAATTTTCCCCAACACCTAAACCGATCACTAACGGGCTACCTGAACGAGCAACCACTAAATGCTCAGGTTCATCTTGATTCATTACCACTGTTCCGTAAGCACCACGAAGCTGTTTGAGCGCTTTTCTTACCGCATCGAGTAAATTTGGCGTTGTACGGAATTCCCATTCCACTAAATGTGCAATTACTTCAGTATCCGTTTGTGATTGGAATACATAACCGCGTTGTTGTAATTCAGCACTCAGTTCTTCGTAGTTCTCGATAATACCGTTATGAACGACGGCAATTTTGCCTGAACGGTGTGGGTGAGCATTAACTTCTGATGGCTCACCGTGTGTTGCCCAACGGGTATGTGCAATCCCTGTGCCGCCTAAAAGTGGGTTTGATTCAAGTGCTTCATCTAAGAATTTCACTTTACCCACTCGACGAACGATTTGTAAATTATGATCGTTCCCTAAAACTGCCACACCTGCTGAGTCATAACCACGGTACTCTAAACGGTGTAAACCATCAACTAAGATTTCTGCGACATCACGTTGTGCTACTGCACCTACAATTCCACACATAAATTTGCTTTCCTATTTTGTTACTTATGTTGTTTATTTTGCAACAATCACCTCAACCCCTAACGCCTCAATTTGTTGTTTAACGTTTGGATCAAGCTGATCATCAGTAATTAATTTATCAATTTGTTGCCATTCCAATTCAAGATTTGGCATTTTTCGTCCGATTTTTTGAGATTCAATCAGCACAATCACTTCCCTTGACACTTCAGCCATTACTTGGCTTAAGCCAATGAGTTCATTAAAAGTGGTTGTGCCACGGGTTAAATCCAGTCCATCAGCACCAATAAAAAGCTGATCAAAGTCGTAGGAACGCAATACGTTTGCGGCAACTTTCCCCTGAAACGACTCCGAACGAGCGTCCCAAGTTCCTCCTGTCATCAGGACTGTCGGTTCGCATTCTAAAGCGATTAATTCATTTGCAAGCGCAAGCGAATTTGTCATTACAACTAAGCCCGAATGATGTAACGCTTTGACTAAAGCCCCTGTTGTGCTACCGCTATCAATAATAATGCGATTATGTTCTCGAATCTGATTGGCTGCACTATGGGCAATGGCTAACTTTTGTTTCGAAAGTTGCTCTTGCGATTCTTCATTTATCTCTGTCGGCAATTTTATTGCACCGCCATAACGACGCAATAAAAAACCGCTTTCTTCAAGAGCGGTTAGATCCTTGCGAATAGTTACTTCAGAGGTTTCAAATAAGTGTGCCAAATATTCCACACTTACTTCGCCTTGTTCTTGAACAAGGCCTACAATAATCTGACGGCGTTGTTGTGTATTTCGTTTTGACACTTAAATTTTCCAAATATCTTTCGACTCAAAATATGATTATTATATAGAGGAATAATTAGCAAGAGAAGTAAAACTTGTAGCATCATTCTGGATGGGAGAACACTGTAACATCTATAATTAACAAATATCTTGCATCTATAAAATGTAAAGGAATAGATTGAAACCTAAAATACCAATACCCACGCTAAATAGAACGTTTCTTAACCATGCATAGCTCGCTACTACTCCTACTAATGCTATTATTTGAGCGATAAATAAGGTATAACCTTCATTACTTTTCGGCAAACTTAAGCTGGTGAGTACCAGCAATACCATAATCACAAGCGGTAACATTTTGTTTAATTTCTGCAAAATTGGCGAAGATAGTACAGTTTTTGGTAAGAATAACGGCAAAAAGCGACAAAGTTGAGTACCTAATGCCAATGCAATCAACATATAAATAATATTTTGTGTTTCCATTAGGCTTGCCCTTTTTTCTCAGTGAATGATTGGGGTAAGAAAGCGACAATGATAATGGCGATGATGATTGCCACAAGCAAAACGCTTGTTTGTGTGATTTGCCCTGCAAGTAAAAATCCAATCAATGCAATAAAAATCGGCTTCCACTGCTTTTGGCTACTGTATTGTTCATAAGCTAAAATAGCGAATAAGCAAGGCAGTGCAAAATCTAAATTGGGAATATATTGGGAAACAGAATCACCCAGTAAAATGCCAACAATAGTTGCAAATGTCCAATAACTCATTCCTAAGATACTGATTTTGAACATCATCGCCTGACGAGTTTCTTGTGGTAAGGTGGTTAATACGCCAAAGTTTTCATCTGTCAGATAGCTTAATGCAAAAAAGCGGTTGAGTTTTTCTTTGGGTAATGATGAATGCATATTAAGTGTATAAAAAATAAAACGTAAGCTCATCAATAAAGTGCTGAGAAAAACGGAAACTACTCCCGCTCCAGAAACAAAAAAGGGAATTGCTGCATACTGTGCTGTGCCTGAAAAAACGGTAAAACACATCACAACCGTAAACCACGCTGGCATTCCAGCATTGGTTGCTAACATTCCATAGGCAATACCTGCGGCAAGGTATCCCATAAATATCGGTAAAGTGAGTTTGAATGCACTTTCCCAACTATTTTCCGTGTTAAATGACATAGAGCTCCAGCGTAAATTTATGCAATGAGTGCATTTTCAAAAAAATACAAACACTCTCTTATAACATAAACCTTTATACCAAATATTAAGCCAGAATATAAAGAGGACCTTTTACTCCACAAGATGTTAACCCGATTATTATCAGGAAGAGCATAAATATCAGTTTTTTCATTATTTATGTATGTATTGTTAATTACGTTGGGTAAATGTTACGTTAGAATAGTATAAAATGCAAAATCTTTTAAGAGAGATGTTGCCGATTGGGTATTCAGCACAACAACAGAATAAACCTTACCATGACCCTATCCCATTTGAACCAACTTATTTCTGGGTATGGAATTTCGTTCATTAGTGTTGAACGGTTTTATTCGTTATTATTGAATAGTTTTGTTCGTTTGCATTACACGATTTGTACTGTTCTGGAAGGTGTTTGGGAAATAACAGTAACTTATTGAGGAGAAACATAGATTAAATATAGGGGCAAATCATATTTGCCCCTTTTATCAAACCTCCACCCTTTTCCCAATATCCTTTAACTTCGACAACTCTTCCACCAATCTTGGTGCGTCATCTAGGCTGATGGCGAACGTCCACAGATAAGTAATTACCGCATAAATATGCCCTGCGGTAACGCCTTGTTTGAGGGTTAAAACCGTGAGTGTTACGCCAAACAGCAGGCACATTGCCACGCCGATACACAAAAAACTGAACGCTTCTCGGTTGGAAATCAGGATACGGAAACGTTCCACCAAGCGATAATGTTTAATCAGTTCGCTGTTTTTGGCACGTTCCACACAGTCCACTTCTTTTTCAAGGCGGTTGTTGAGCTTGAAATATAAGCGGTCATTGACTTTCACATAATGGGGCAGCAACAAGCCAAAGCCTACCACAATCAACAACGCCACCACGCCCGACCAAAATTCAATTAACAGCAACATCACCACTGCCCCGATAATTGAAAACGCAGAGGTAATCAGGGTCGGTAAATGGTGTTCAAAAAAATTCACGAACTCACGGGACAACGCCACACGCGCTGTGGTGGTTGATGTGTCAATGCCTTTAATCCGCTGGTTCAAAATCACTGGCACAGCAAGTTCCGTATAAATGCGAGTGAAGGCACGGGTATCCACCGCACGGCGAGCCGCCCCAACGCCCCAAATAATCAGCACAATCAAGGCGTAAGCGAGCGCAGAAATCAGCTGCCCATTTAGCACCGCATTCACCGCAAAACTGCCCACCAAAGGATAAATCAACAACAGCAGATTTTCCGCCGCCACCAAGCCGAATGTGACAAACAAGCGTTTTTTATGTTGCAAAGCAAGGGTTTTGAGCGAACGGAGCATTGTCGGCTCAAGGGTAGATGCAACGGTTGTTTCAAGGTTTTCTAAAGACATCACGCTACCTTATCGGTTATCTCTGTTTTATCAATTTGCTCACGGCAAACGACACAAAATTCTGCCATTAAGGCAAATAACTGCTCGGTTTTTCGTTTACCAAATTTAGCAAAAACTTTATCACTGAGTTGATGTGTTGCCGCCCAAATGGGTTCCGCCTTCGCCTTGCCGTCTGCGGTTAAACGCATCATTTTCTCCCGTTTATCCACCGCACTTTCGCTAAACTCAATCCAGCCTTTTTCCTTATATTCCTTGCAAACATTAAACACCGTCTGTTTTGGCAAGCACCATTCATCGCAAATCTGCTTTTGCGTACACTGCCCATTTTCCGCTGCCGCCAAAGAATACAACACCGCATAATGGTTATAGCCTAAGCCTAACTTGCTAATCCAAGCATCCATCGTGGCATCCATTTCATTCATTTGCTGACCTAATTTATCGAAGTTGCTCATTATTAAAGTCCTAAAACTTACTAAAATAAATGCTATTTTAGATGTGAGAAAGAGAAAATACAAGAGATATTAGTATTAAAATTTACTTTGTTGGTTTTTCTGTTTTCATTGATAAAAATGTTTTTGTCGCCTAAATTTAAAGGGGCTTTAATTGTATAATATCAATGGCGGATTTTAGGGAACAGGATTGGGGTGAATGTACCGTTGTATGCATGCTCAACAATTTAGTTGAAGATTATTGTAGAATATCAAACAAATAAGAATTTCTATTGGATAATAAAAATGGCTAAAAAAGAAATTAAAACCGATTTATGGGTATATGAATTACTTAAAGAAGCGGGTATTTCATTAGATCCACAAGGTAGTTCTATCAAAGAGTTAAATGACGCACTTAAAACAGCGTCCAAATCAGGCAAAGGCAATGTTGGCTTTCCTGAATATTGTGGTGTTGTGAAAGATTTTGTCATAGTAATAGAGGATAAAGCTGATACTGCTAACCATATCAAGCACAATGATAAAGCTCTAATTTGTCAAAACGCTACAAGTGTGAGAGATTTCGCTGTAAATGGGGCATTACATTATGGCATTCACCTAGCAAAAAATACGAGTTATAAGAAGATTATTGCTATTGGTGTATCAGGCAATGAAAAACGTCATAAGATTTCTCCGCTCTTCATTAACGAACGTGGAGAGTATAAGAGCTTAGAAGATGTTGAAACCTTTACCTTATTCAATGAAAAGAATATTGGAGAGTATTACACTACAAATATCTTAAAAGAACAGACAGATGAAGAAAAGACCACTGCTGAAATTTTAAAAGATGCCAAAGAATTGCATGAAGATCTACGTAATTACGGCAGTATTCAAGATAAAGACAAACCACTGATTGTATCGGGTATTTTGCTTGCCTTGCGTGAAATTGAGTATAAAAATTTTGATATTGATAACTTAAATGGTGATGAAATTAAAACTGATGGTCAGAAAATTTATGAAGCAATTCAAGCAAATTTAGACCGTGCTCAAGTTAAGCCACAGGTCAAAAAAGATAAACTACTTAGTCAGTTTTTAGTTATTCGTGATACCAAAGCCATTAATGAAATTAATTCTACATTAGGAAAAACCCCACTAAAGCATTACACTCAATTTATTTACGATCATATTTATAAGAACATCAAATATATTCACTCTGCTGAAGACTACTTAGGGCGTTTTTATGGCGAATTTATGTCCTATTCCGGTGGAGATGGGCAAACTTTAGGTATTGTTTTAACTCCTCGTCACATCGTTGAATTGTTTTGTGAACTGATAGATTTAAAACCAACAGATTCTGTATTTGATCCTTGTTGCGGTACAGCTGGCTTTTTGATTGCCGCTATGCACCATATGCTACAAAAAACAGATAAAGAAACAGAGAAAAGAAAAATTCGTAAAGAACAATTACATGGTATCGAATTGCAACCTTATATGTTTACCATCGCTACAACAAATATGATTTTACGGGGTGATGGTAAAAGCAACTTGGAGCAGGAAGATTTTCTTAAGCAAAATCCAGCACAATTACAACTCAAAGGCTGTAATGTTGGTATGATGAATCCACCGTATTCACAAGGATCAAAAGCTAACCCAAATTTATTCGAAATTTCATTTACTGAGCATCTACTTGATTCTTTGACCGCAGACGGCAAAGCTATTGTGATTGTTCCTCAATCATCAATGACTGGGAAGAGTAAAGAAGAGCAGGCAATTAAAGAAAATATCTTGAAAAAGCATACTCTTGAAGGTGTGATTACATTGAATAAAAATACATTTTATGGTGTCGGCACAAACCCTTGTATTGCAGTATTTTCAACTGGTATTCCGCATGAGAAAGACAAAATCGTCAAATTTATCAACTTTGAAAATGATGGTTTTGAAGTGCAGAAACATATTGGCTTAGTAGAAACAATCAGTGCAAAAGACAAAAAACAACATTTGCTTGATGTTTGGTTTGGACGTATTGAAGCAGAAAGTAAATTTTGTGTAGAAACGACTATTGAAGCCGATGATGAATGGCTACATTCGTTTTACTACTTTAATGACGAAATCCCAACTGAAGCGGATTTTGAAAAAGTCATTGCCGATTACTTGACCTTTGAAGTCAATATGATAACGCATGGTAGAGGATATTTGTTTGGATTGGGGAAAGATGATGAGTGAGTTGAAACTGACGGATAGAACGTGGGGAAAATTTTCGATTGGTGATTTGTTTCAAATAGAAAATTGTAAATGTTCCAAAGTAAGTGCATTAAAAGAAGGAAATGTACCATATATAGGGGCTACTAATAGAAATAATGGTGTTTTATCTTTTGTGGAAAATAAATCCTCTTTTATTACAAAAGGTAATTGTATTGTTTTTATTTGTGATGGCGAAGGTTCAATAGGTTATTCTATATATAAAAAGGAAGATTTTATTGGAACAACAACGATAAAAGTAGGAAGAAATGAATATTTAAATAAATATATAGGGCAGTTTATTGTTACTTGTTCAAATATGATGAGAGGAAAATATAATTTTGGTTATAAGAGGAATGAAGCCAATCTTAAAAGAGAAATTATAATGCTACCTGAAAATACTGACGGAGACCCCGACTGGCAATTTATGGAAGACTTTATCAAGCAAAAAGAAGAAAAACAGATTGCCGAGTTGAAAAATTACTATGCGGATAAAGCCTTAGAGTTGATGATCTCAACAGGTAATTTGAGAAACACAGAATGGAGAGAGTTTTCCTTTTCTCAAGTCTTTGCCGAAATTCAACGAGGTAAGCGTTTAATTAAAAGTAATCAACAAGACGGAACAACACCTTATGTTTCATCTACAGCCACTAATAATGGTGTAGATAATTTTATCGACAACTCAACAAATGTTCGTATATTTGAAAATTGCCTGACTTTAGCAAATAGTGGCAGTGTGGGTTCTACCTTTTTTCATTATTATACTTTTGTCGCAAGTGACCACGTTACAGCATTAAGACTGGAAAAGCCAAATAAATACATTTACTTGTTCTTGTCGGGAATTATTAAACGCTTAGAAGAAAAATATTCGTTCAATCGAGAAATTAACGATAAACGAATTCAGCGTGAAAAAATCTTATTGCCTGTTAATGAAGAAGGATTGCCTGATTGGCAATTTATGGAAAACTTTATGAAACAAATTGAGCAAGATAAAATTACTGCCGTACTTAATTATTATAAAAAACCTTTTAATAACAATAACTTGCGGGGGGGGGGTAGAAACATATCTACTACCTAAAAATACGTGGTCAACCTTTGCTATACAGGATATTTGTGATATTTATTCAGGAGTGCGTTTAACGAAACAAGAGATGATAAATGGTAATTTGCCATTTATTGGTGCTAGTGATTCAAATAATGGTATTACTGCTTTTATTGCTAATACAAATGCCAGTTTGGATCGGAATATTTTAGGAGTAAATTATAACGGAAGTGTGGTAGAAAATTTTTATCACCCTTACGAATGCCTATTTTCAGACGATGTAAAACGTTTAAAAATTAAATCAGAAAGAGTAGGGAAATATGCTTATTTATTTTTAAAAACGGTTATTTTGAAACAAAAATCCAAATATCAGTATGGCTACAAATTCAATGCAGAGCGGATGAAAAAACAGAAAATTCTGTTACCAGTTAATACAGATAATCAACCAGATTGGGAAAATATCGAACGTTATATGCAACAACTTGAATTGGAAAAAATCGTATGTTATTTAAAGAGTAAACATTATTCCTAATAAATATATGAAAAGGTCGTCTGAAATACATTTTCAGACGACTTATTTTTTGTATACTTACGAATAGACTAAACAAGATTTCAGTTAAGGAGTTTGTATGACCAAATCGGAAATGGTTTCTTCGGTGGCGGAATATCTCACCTTTATGACCGCTACAGGCGAGAGCCAAGTCAATGCCATTTATGCAGACGAAAATGTCTGGTTGAGCCAAAAAATGATGGGGCAGCTTTATGATGTTGAAGTGCCTACGATTAACTATCATCTAAAAAAAGTATTTGATGATAATGAGTTAGACGAAAATTCAGTTATTAGAAATTTTCGAATAACTGCCGATGACGGTAAAAATTACCAGACCAAACACTATAATCTTTCGGCGATTATTGCCGTGGGCTATAAAGTCAATTCTGAGCGAGCGGTGCAATTTCGCAAGTGGGCGACAGAAATTATCCAAACCTACACCATCAAAGGCTTTGCGATGGACGATGAGCGGTTGAAAAATGATGGCACTCGTTTAGGCAAAAAGTATTTTGAAGAACAACTTGCCCGTATCCGAGAAATTCGCCTGTCGGAACGCAAGTTTTACCAAAAAATCACCGATATTTATGCAACTTCCATTGATTACGACCGCACCGCCACAGCAACCAAACGCTTTTTTGCTACGGTGCAAAACAAGTTACATTGGGCAATTCACGGTCATACCTCCGCAGAATTAATTGTGGAACGAGCAAACGCCAGCAAGCCGAATATGGGCTTGACCACTTGGAAAGACGCACCGCAGGGCAAAATTTATCCTTTTGATGTGGTGGTGGCGAAAAATTATTTATCTGACAATGAGTTAGCCCAACTACAACGGCTAGTGTCCGCTTATTTGGATATGGCAGAAGATATGGCGTTACGCCAAATCCCGATGACAATGCAAGATTGGGAAACCAGACTCAACCGCTTTTTAGACGCTACTGACCGAGCCGTGTTACAAGACGCTGGCAAAGTTACCGCCGAAATCGCCAAAGCCCACGCCTTGAGCGAGTTTGAAAAATATCGTGTTATTCAAGATCAACATTTTGAAAGCGATTTTGACCGCTTGTTGAAAGGGGAAGGGTAAAAGAGTGGTAGGTTTTGGGGAGATTTGGTATTTTTGCTGGCATATTATTCGGAGGTATCACTTATTGGCTTGTTGGGTTATTTTCATCTAGCTTAGCTATAGCTGCTGGAATTGCAATAGGTGTGATATTTTGGATTGTGACACCATCTGTAAACAAAATGCAATAACTAAGTTAATATGTAATGCTTCCAATATGGGGGCATTACATCTCAGACCGCTGACAAACTATATATTAAACAGATTGAATATTGTAGGGTGGGTTTTAACCCACCAATAAAATCAATATGTTACGGTTATATGGTGGGTCAAGACCTACCCTACAAGCTGATTATCTATTTATTTGCAAAATCTTCATGAGAGAATACCGCTTATTTAATTACCAAGTGGTATAAAACAAATAGATATTTCTAAATACCACTTATAATATTACTTCATCTCAGCCAACGCCAAATCCGCCATTTCAAGTGTATAAGCAATATCTTCATAGCTATGTGCTAAAGACATAAAACCTGCTTCAAAGGCTGATGGTGCAAGATAGACACCTTTTTCTAACATTTTATGGAAGAAGGTATTAAACGCCTTTACATCACATTTCATCACATCTTGATAGCTTTCGATTTTGGCTTGTTCGGTAAAGAATAGACCAAACATACCGCCAACATACTGAACTGTCATTGGAATACCGTGTTTATCCGCTAAGGCTTTGAAACCTTCCGCAAGGGTTTTGGTTTTCTCTGCAAGCAGTCGCTCATTACCTGCTTTTGATAGCTCCGTTAAGCAAGCCAAACCAGCGGACATTGCAATTGGGTTGCCCGAAAGCGTACCTGCTTGATAAACCAGACCGGTTGGGGCAATAAATTCCATAATCTCTTTTTTACCGCCAAATGCTCCCACTGGCATACCGCCACCGATGATTTTACCAAGCGTGGTTAAATCTGGGGTTACGCCGTAGTAACTTTGAGCACCACCAAGTGCAACACGGAAGCCTGTCATCACTTCGTCAATAATAAATACCGCACCATATTGAGTACAGAGTTCACGCAAGCCTTGCAAGAAGCCTTCTTTTGGCGGAATGCAGTTCATATTACCAGCCACAGGCTCAATGATTAAACAGGCAATGTCGTTTGGATATTGTTCAAAGGCTTGTTTAACCGATGCTAAATTATTGTATTCGCAAGTGAGTGTATGTTTTGCAAAATCTTCAGGTACCCCTGGAGAGCTTGGCTGACCTAAGGTTAATGCCCCTGAACCTGCTTTAACTAATAGTGAATCTGAGTGACCGTGGTAACAGCCTTCAAATTTAATAATTTTGTCACGTTTCGTATAGCCACGAGCAAGGCGGATAGCAGACATTGTCGCTTCTGTGCCAGAGCTGACCATACGCACCATTTCGATTGACGGTACGAGTTTGCAAACTAATTCAGCTAACTCAATTTCAATGGCTGTCGGCGCACCAAAACTTAATCCGTTGGGTACGGCTTTGAGCACTGCCTCAATAATGGCTGGGTGATTATGTCCAAGTACCATTGGACCCCAAGAGCCAACGTAGTCAATGTAACGCTTGCCTTCGCTATCCGTAATATAAGCACCTTTGGCACTGTCAATAAACACGGGTGTTCCACCGACACCTTTAAAAGCTCGCACAGGCGAGTTCACCCCACCTGGGATAACACGTTGTGCTTTTTCAAAAAGAGATTGAGATGTTGTCATAAGAATCCTTAACGTGAATGACGTAAAATGGAGTTATTTTACTGTAAATTACGCTTTCTGCGTGAAAAAAATTGAGTGTTTCAGCGGTTATGCTATGCTAGCCAGCATTTTAGTTTTCCCTTATTGAAAGGATAAACCGAGTATATGTGGCTGACATTTATTGCTGTATTTTTGGTTTCTTTTATCTCACTTATTGCAATGCGTCCTGTGGCGGAAAAAATTGGTTTAGTCGATAAGCCCAACTTCCGTAAACGCCATCAAGGTGTCATTCCCTTAATTGGCGGTATTTCCCTTTATCTTGGCAATCTCGCTTTCTATTTATTGGAATGGGAACAGATGCGATTGCCAGAGCTGTATTTGATCGCATTAACTATTTTGTTAGTGATTGGCGTATTAGATGACCGTTTTGACTTAAGTCCTTTCTTGCGAGTGGGCATTCAAGCCGTACTTGCTGAAGCAATGATTTACAGCGGTTTATCCATTGAAAACCTAGGACAGCTCATCGCCCCTTTTAGCCTAGAAATTGGGGTATTAGGTGTCGTGCTGACCGTCTTTATCATCATCGGTGTTATTAATGCGTTCAATATGATTGATGGTATTGATGGTTTGCTTGCGGGGCTTTCTTCGGTAAGTTTTGCTGGATTAGGCACATTAATGTTACTTGACGAGCAATATACGCTAGCCTATTGGTGCTTTGGTATTATCTTGGTGTTACTGCCTTACGCAATGTTTAATCTCAGCGTTTTTGGGGCAAAATGGAAAGTCTTTATGGGCGATTCCGGCAGTACCCTAATTGGTTTTACCATCATCTGGATTTTACTACTCAGCACACAAGGACAAGGACACTCCATCAGCCCAATTACAGGTTTATGGCTGATTGCCGTGCCACTAATTGATATGGTCGCTGTTTTCTTCCGCCGTTTGAAAAAAGGTAAAAGTCCATTTAGACCAGACCGCTTGCATATTCACCATTTGATGATGCGTGCAGGTTTAACCTCACGCCAAGCGTTAGCGGTAATTACCTTTGGTGCAGGGCTTTGTGCGACCTTCGGCGTAATTGGCGAAGTTTATTACTGGAACCAATGGGTAATGTTTGTTGCCTTTGTTTCCCTTTTCTTTCTATATTCTTATTCTATTGTCCACGCGTGGCGAATTACTCGATTTGTTCGTCGCCACAAACGCCGTGCAAGAAGAAAACAGACTGTTTAGAGGCTAAAAATGAGCGAGCAAGTTCAAACACAACGTTTTAGTGTAGGACTATTTTTTACATCTTTATTTTTATTATTAATACTTTCTGCTATTGGCGGTGTAGCGGGTTGGTTTGGTGCAACAACGCAAACAGCTTATTGGAAAGCTGAGGTACAATTTGAAGTCCCTAAGGTAACAGATTTAGGAAATTATTATTCACTGCATAATACTTATAATTTGTTAAAAAACGATTTAGCCACGAATGATCTTGCCATTATTAATTCTGCATACAAAGAGTTTACAAGAAATGTCAAATCCCCAGATATTTTGCAGCATTTTTTAGTGCAAAATGAGATTGTAAAACAGTTAGCGGCAAAGCAGAATAAACCTGTTTCATTAGAGGCTCAACAACTTGCTTCATCTTTTCATTTCAATGAAGCTACAAATACGCTAAGTACAACATTAATAAATCCTAATGAAGCTGTAACATTACTTACAGACTTTATTGCTTTTAGCACATTACAAACTCGAGCTGATTTAAATACTGAATTAATCACAAAATGGAAAGTTTTATTCCAACAAGTGAAACAACTTGCTGAAACTAGCACAGGAACGGCACAACAAGAATGGACAACAAAATTAAATTTAATGCGTTCAGTACAACCTTTAGATAATCAACTAACTGCATATCGTTTAGTTAAATCTCCGACAGTGCCAACCAAACCCGAAGCCCCTAAAGATCAGCTGTTATGGGCAGCCATTGGTGGCGGCATTGGGTTACTGCTAGGTTTTTTGTTGTGTTGTTTATTAATCGTAAGAAAAACTAGCCTGTGGCATATCGTATTTTAGCGGTCTTTGGTACTCGACCAGAGGCAATAAAAATGGCTCCTCTTGTTAAAAGGTTACAACAAGAAGGGGCTTTTACTATTCAAGTTTGTGTCACTGGGCAACACCGTCAACTGCTCTATCCTGTGTTGTCTTTATTTGATATTCAACCTGACTTTGATTTAAATATCATGAAATCAGGACAAGATCTTGCAAATATAACAAGCCGTATTTTGCTAGGAGTAAGTGAGGTGTTGGCTCAATCTCAGCCAGATCTTATTTTAGTTCACGGCGATACAACTACTACATTTGCTGCCAGCTTGGCATGCTATTACCAGCGTGTACCGATTGCCCATATCGAGGCAGGACTACGTACAGGAAATCGTTTTTCCCCTTACCCTGAAGAAGCTAATCGTCATTTAACCAGCGTGTTAGCCAACTATCATTTTGCCCCAACAGATAAGGCTAAAGCTAATTTATTGGCAGAACATCATGCAGAAGATCGTATTTGGGTGACAGGAAATACGGTTATTGACGCTTTAATGATGATGTCGCAAAAAATTACACAAAACCGACCGCTCACCCAACAGCTACAGCAGCAGTTTCCCTTTTTAGATTCACATAAAAAGCTGATCTTAGTCACAGGACATCGCCGAGAGAACTTCGGTGATGGCTTTGAACGGATTTGTCATGCATTACGAATATTGGCAGAACAGCATACTGACATACAGATTGTCTATCCTGTTCACCTTAATCCTAACGTAATTGAGCCTACCCAACGTTTGTTAGCAAATATTGATAATCTCTTTTTACTTGAGCCTCAACCTTATTTGCCTTTTATCTATTTAATGCAACAAGCCTATCTAATTTTAACTGATTCTGGCGGCATTCAAGAAGAAGCACCTGCATTACATAAGCCAGTACTGTTAATGCGAGAAATCACCGAACGTCCTGAAGCTGTGTTAGCTGGCACAGTAAAGTTAGTTGGAACTAATGCTGAGCATATTGTTCAAAGTGTCAAGGCATTATTAAATGATCCACAACAATACCAACAAATGAGCCATGCTCAAAATCCGTATGGTGATGGCAATGCGAGTGAACGTATTGTCGCGGTGATAAAACAACTTGCACAAGGAACAATGTAATGGCTGTATTTGAACAAATAGTGGTTGTAGGGTTGGGCTATATCGGTTTACCTACAGCAGCGGCTTTTACACTTGCAGGGCTACAAGTGATTGGCATTGATTGCAACCCTCGTGTGATCGAACAAATCAATCAAGGTCGAAGTCATCTACATGAACCTGAACTAGCTCAAGCTGTATTACAAGCGGTAAGTTCAGGGCATTTTTATGCAAGCACGGAACCAACCTTTGCCGATGCATTTATTATTGCAGTTCCCACCCCTCTACAGGCGAACCGTCAACCAGATGTAACCGCAATACAATCAGCAGTGAAAAGTATCGCACCCTACTTAAGACAAGGGAATTTAGTAGTATTAGAATCTACCTCTCCCGTAGGAACAACTGAACAACTTGCTCAATGGATTGAAAAAGAACGCCCTGATTTATCTATTCCCACAGATGTGGCGGTCGCTTATTGTCCTGAGCGAGTATTGCCTAGCAATATTTGGCATGAGCTCTATCATAACGACCGTGTGATTGGCGGATTGACCCCGAACTGCACACAACAAGCGGTAGCGTTGTATCAGCTTTTTGCAAAAGGAGAATGTATTACTACTGACTCTCGGCTGGCTGAGATGTGTAAACTCACTGAAAACAGTTTTCGAGATGTGAATATTGCTTTTGCCAATGAGCTATCAATGATTTGTGATCAACTCAATGTCAATGTTTGGGAGTTGATCCGCATAGCGAACCGCCACCCTCGCGTAAGTATTTTACAACCTGGAGCTGGGGTTGGAGGGCATTGTATTGCTATCGATCCATGGTTTATTGTTGCTCAATCAGAACATGCACGCTTGATTCGTACTGCACGAGAAGTCAATGATAGTAAAGCGTTTTGGGTTATTGATAAAATAAAAAGTTGCCTAGCCGAATGTGCCGTTGCAACAAATCGTAAAATTTCTGATCTGACATTAGCTTGTTTAGGGATTACCTTTAAAGCTAACGTATCCGATCTGCGAGAGAGCCCAGCCCTAGCAATTACAGAATACTTTGCCGATTGGCATCAGGGTAAATTATGGCTGGTTGAACCACATATAGCTCAATTGCCAGCTTCCCTTGCAGAAAAAGTAGAATGGGTGGATTTTGCTCAAGGTATCACAGCGGATGTTGTCGTGTTCTTAGTAGATCATCTGGCATTTCAGCAACATGCTAAAAGACATCTATCTCCTACATGGTTGGTGGATACAAGGGGAGCGTGGACAGATTAATTTGGTTTATTACTCAGATTAAGTGAAAGAGCTTGTATATATAAAGCAATCATCTACAATTCACTTTATCTTGAAGGGAGAAAATTATCTATGTTTAAAATTATTTTTACACTCTTTTCCTTGAGTACATTTTATTTGCCTGCTACTGCAAGCCTATTTAGCTCACAACCTAAATTTCTACCCGGCGATCAGGCATTTGCGTTTTCATCTCAACAGCAAGCGGATCAACTGCAACTCTCTTGGCAGATTGCCGATGGCTACTATCTTTATAAAAAAGAGATCGCCATTTCGTCAAACAATGCCAAACTGGGCGAGCCACAATTTCCAACGGCAGAGCGTTACCAAGATGAGTTTTTTGGGGAAGTAGAAATTTATCGCAATCAGCTAACAATCCCCGTTGCCCTTGAAGCGAATGCGACTGGGCAAGTGGTGGTGCGTTATCAAGGTTGCACCAAAGGTTTTTGCTATCCCCCTGAAGAAGTAACCCTTGATTTACAAGCGGCGACTTCCGCTGATAATGTTGCAAAAAATACCGCAGATGTTACCGCTATTTCTGTCGCTCAACCTAAAGCCGAACAGAACCAACTTGCCGAAACCTTAGCCGAAAACCGCCTTGCTATTTTTTGGTTCTTTGTGCTAGGGCTGGGGCTTGCCTTTACGCCTTGTGTGTTACCGATGTTGCCACTACTGTCTGCGATTGTGATCGGCAGTAAACAGCGTCCGAATAGCCTACGCGCGTTTTTGCTCAGTTTAAGCTATGTGCAAGGAATGGCAGTCACTTACACGCTCTTAGGGCTACTGGTTGCGGCGATTGGCTTGCCTTTTCAAGTCGCTTTGCAAAGTCCGCCTGTACTGATTGGGCTTTCGTTGCTCTTTATTTTGCTCGCAATGTCGATGTTTGGTCTCTTTACCCTACAACTTCCACACCGTTGGCAACAAAAATTAAATCAACTAAGCCAACAGCAACAGGGCGGATCGTTTTTTAGCGTATTTGTAATGGGAATGATCGCAGGGCTAGTTGCTTCCCCTTGCACATCAGCACCCCTATCTGGTGCATTGCTCTATGTGGCACAAAGCGGTGACTTACTGACAGGCGGTTTAGCTCTCTACCTATTAGCCTTAGGAATGGGCATTCCACTGATGTTAGTGACCCTTTTCGGCAACCGCATTTTGCCAAAATCGGGGGATTGGTTGCTGAAAGTAAAAACGCTGTTTGGCTTCGTAATGTTGGCTCTGCCTGTCTTTTTGCTCTCTCGTGTGCTACCTACTTTTATTGAGCCACTACTGTGGTCGGCTCTGGCGATAGTCTTTTTACTCTGGTTAAATGAGCAGTGCAATGGTTTGCAGGGCTGGAAAAAAGTGTTTCGTTTGCTTGTATTGGCAACGTTGGTCGTTGCGAGCAAACCTTGGCTAGATCTTGCGTGGCAACCTACGCCAGTAAACCAAACTCAAAGCAACCATTTTAAACGCATTCACTTCCTTGCAGAATTAGAGCAACAACTGACCGCTAACAAAGGTAAAAAAGTGATGCTCGACCTGTATGCCGACTGGTGCGTGGCTTGTAAAGAGTTTGAACAATATACTTTCGTTGATCCAAAGGTGCAGGCGAAATTGGCAGAAATGGCAGTGTTGCAGATCGATATGACAAAAAACTCTGGTGAAAATGATGAATTGATGAAGCATTTTCAAGTACTGGGCTTGCCGACTATCCTTTTCTTTGATGAGCAAGGCAGGGAATTGAGCCAATCTCGTGTGACAGGTTTTATGCAGGCAGGTGACTTTGTTCAATGGTTAAACGGATTAACACAATGAAAACCATCTTAATTACAGGCTGTTCGTCGGGCATAGGTTATGCAACAGCCCATTATCTCAAACAACAAGGCTGGCGAGTAATTGCCAGTTGTCGCAAAGCCGAAGATGTACAACGTCTGCAATTTGAAGGCTTTGAATGTGTTGAACTTGATGTGACTAACTCAGCCCAAATTGCCCAAGTCTTTGATTATATTCAACAAAGCGGTGGTTTAGATGCAGTTTTTTGCAATGCAGGTTATGGACAGCCAGGGACAGTGGAAGACATTCCCCGTGAAGCCTTGCGTGAAATTTTTGAAACCAACGTATTTGGGGCGTGGGAAGTGATGAACTACGCTTTAAAGCTATTTCGCCAACAAAATCACGGACGGATTTTAATCAATAGTAGCATTTTAGGCTTTGCCGCAATGCACTTTCGTGGGGCTTACAACAGCACTAAATTTGCTTTAGAAGGTATGGCAGACACCCTTCGCCACGAATTGCACGGCTCGAATATCTATGTCAGCCTGATCGAACCAGGCCCTATTCAAAGCAAATTCCGCCCTAATTCTATGGTGAAATTACAGCAATATATTGATATAGAAAATTCATTCCACAAAGAAGCCTATCAGCAACAGTTGGCACGCCTAAACACCAAAGGAAATGCCAACCCCTTTACGCTACCAGCCATTGAATGTGCTAAAGTTTGTTTAGACGCACTCAATTCCAAACAGCCCAAAGCACGCTATCAAGTGACCTTCCCAACCAAACTATTTTGGTGGCTAAGACGCATTCTGCCTACAAAAGCCTTTGATTTTTGTTGTAGGAAGGGTGGGGGATGATAGTAGAAACTTACTATGATTGATGCTTTTTATGTTAGCTTTCTCATCACAATTGTAACCATATGAAAATGACACTTTTGGATTGATGTATTAAATAAATCCTTTAATAGCCCTCTACATCCACCATTTGTAATGGATTGAATTCTATGGCTTTTTTCACGAAGTATGTTCAATGCGAGTTTGTAAAGGACAGTTTTTTGTTCATATTTCAAAAAGTGGGCTTAAAGCCTTGTACTATAAGGCTTTAAGCCATTTTTACCAACACTTTTGTCTACTATGCCGATAATTATTTCCCAATACAAAAGGAACTGAAAATATTACCGAGTAAATCGTCTGAGGTAAATTGTCCTGTGATTTCGCTTAAGGCATTTTGTACCATTCGAAGTTCTTCTGCCAATAATTCACCTGCATAGAACTGGGTTAATTGAATGTGTCCACGTTCTAAATGTTCTGCCGCTGTTTCAAGTGCAACTAAATGGCGGCGACGAGCAATAAAGCCACCTTCGGTAGAGCTTTGATAACCCATTGATTTTTTTAGATGTTCTCGCAATAAATCCACACCGACTTTAGTTTGTGCTGACAGGCGAATCACAGTGAAATTATCTGCTTGAACCAAACTTTCTGCTTCTCCTGTTAAATCCACTTTATTACGAATAACAGTCACGGGAATGTTTTTCGGCAACTTCGCTAAAAATGTCGCCCATTCTTGTTGGAAACTATCCGCTTGAGATTCATTGCTATCAATCATTAATAAAACGTGGTCAGCCTGTTCAATCTCGTCCCACGCACGTTTAATCCCGATCTTTTCTACTTCATCACTGGCTTCACGCAACCCTGCGGTATCAATAATATGCAACGGCATTCCATCAATATGAATATGTTCACGCAACACATCACGGGTTGTCCCAGCAATATCGGTAACAATTGCCGCTTCACGACCAGCTAACGCATTGAGTAAGCTAGATTTGCCCGCATTAGGTTTACCTGCAATTACAACTTTCATACCTTCTCGCAAAATTGTACCTTGCTTAGCCTCCTGACGAACATTAGCAAGTTGAGCGATGATCTCATTCAGTTTTGCTTCAATTTTACCATCAGCTAAAAAATCGATCTCTTCATCAGGGAAATCAATCGCCGCTTCTACATAGGTTCTCAAATAGATAACAGAATCAACCAATTCATTGATTTTATTGGAAAATTCACCTTGTAATGATTTTAGAGCGGAACGAGCCGCTTGTTCAGAGGTTGCATCAATTAAATCTGCAATGGCTTCTGCCTGTGCAAGATCGAGTTTATTGTTTAAAAAGGCTTGTTCAGAAAATTCACCTGCTCGAGCAATACGAACCCCTTTTACTTTTAAAATGCGGTTGAGTAAGAGGTCTAAAATCACTTGTCCGCCGTGTCCTTGTAGCTCAAGGACATCTTCCCCAGTAAACGAATGAGGGGCTTTGAAAAAGAGGGCAATACCCTGATCTAACACGGTCCCATCTTCATCTTTAAAAGGAAGATAATCAGCAATACGAGGCTTAGGGCATTTACCTAAGACCGCTTGTGCAACCTCTGTGGCGATAGGCCCAGATACTCGCAAAATTCCAATTCCACCACGTCCAATTGGAGTGGCTTGTGCAGCAATGGTTTCTTTCATTCTAAATAAGTTGAGTATAATGAGAATAGTGTATTGTACCCCATAAAAGCGGTGAGATTGAGATAAAATTTTACTAGAGTTGAGATTAGACGAAAGGAGAAAGCCATTTTTAGTGTAGATATCTACTCATGTAAATTCTTGTGATCTAGTTCACATTTATAACTTATTGATATTGAGAGGATTATCTATAATTTATTATGGTATAGCTTCTTTCATTTATCAGGAGGTTATATGTTAAATCTAACTCGTCGTTCTCTTCTATTAGGGTTAGGTGGAGCTGCAGCTCTAGCTATCACACCATCTATTGCGAATTCAGCAGGGTTTAAAGTACGTTCTGCTGTGTTTGAAATTCGCCCTCCTAAACGTCACTTAAAACACTATTTTGCCTTTGATACAGGAATTTATCATGGTTTAAAAATGCATAATATGAATAGATGAAAAAGGGGTTTATCATTGTTATTACACCTTGTTTGTTGTGGATCCCTCTTCACGTTCTACACCTCGAGAAAAGCGTCATTCTGCTCAATATAGCACTAAAGATCGTCAAGTAGGGCTAGCTTATGCACGTTCTAATGATGGTATCCTGTGGGAAAAACCTAAGTTGGGCATCGTGGATTTTGAAGGGAGTAAAGAGAACAATATTATTATGCGAGATGTGGCAGGAACAGGTATTTTATATGAACCAACGGAAGTTGATCCAAATAAACGTTTTAAATTAATTACTCGTACAGGGCAACCGCATATGTTGTCCATTTTTCAACCTACACGCCGAGCAACAGCTCATCTCGAAATTCATCTGACCAACCAGCAGCGGTCAATTTCCCTTTCATACTCTGCTTTTTCGGGTGTAATCGAGCCAAGTTCAACGCTAATCGACGCAAAATTGCCAGATTTTCCGCACCCCATTCATCGGTCACAGCACATTCGTCTTCTTTATAGGCCACATCTAGCACCCAATGGGCTTTGTTTTCCACTTCCCAATGCCCTCGCACGCACTTCGCCAACATTTGAATATCAGCATCCAAACTACTGATATAAAAGACTTTTTCTTGCGATTCTTTGCCATTATCTGACCGCTTGCGACACACCTCCAACACCGATTTTATCCCCTTCCATTCCTCAGCTTTACTCAGCCAATCACTCACTTTCAGCTTACGGTAGTAACGCTCATCAATTCGACGACGTTCCGCATTTACCTCCTCAAAAGTCTCAAGCATTTCGGGGCAATCTCGGCTGATTTTGTGAAAATACGCCTCCACTTCCGACTGAAATTGACGGTGATTTTTCTTCAACGGCATCACATAATCTCCTTTCTTTTCGATGATTTTCTCCGCAATTTTCTTCTGTGTATTCATCGCATCCACCGTTATAACGGCATTTTTTAAGCAAAAACTGTCGATAATTTCCATCACCGCCTGCTGCTCATTTTGCTTACCCGAGGATTTTTTTCTGCGACAAAATCAAACCACGAGACTGGCTCCACACCGTCACACTGTGCAAAGCACT
>NZ_MUXW01000032.1 GCF_002015085.1 Glaesserella parasuis | reverse complement strand
GATCAAGTCTGATCTTCTACAACTTAGCTTATAAAAAAATAAACCTAACCTAACGGTTCATTTTATATTTGATCGTTAGATTAGGTTTTATTTTTTATTTTGAGTTAATACTTTCAGTAATTTGTGTCGTTGATAAATGCCCTGGTACAACTTTTTTAACGTTTAATTCAGAATCTAAAAAAACATTGGAAGGGTAACCTCTGACTTTGGCTCTTTTCAGCACTTCTCCTTGTTCATCTAATAGTACAACGACATTTTTATAGTCCAGTCCTTTATACCATTCAATAAATTTTTCAGTTGATTTTTCCCCTTTTTTATCTGGAGAAACAATAGTAATAACTTCAAAATTTTTATTTTGATCAGCGCTTAAATCATCAATTTCAGCCAAGCCAGCCAAACAAATCGGACACCAAGATGCCCACATTTTTACATAGACATTTTTTCCTTTATACTTTTCTAAAGAAACGATATTGTTATCGAGATCTTTAAATTGAATGTCTGCCAAATTTTTATTTTCTTCAGCAAAAGCATTAAAGCTAAATAGCATGAGAAGTAAGCCCATTATTTTTTTCATCTTATATTTCCCCTATATTACATAAAACTATGTAAGTTATTAGTGATTAACAATAATCCCATTAAAATAATTAGTATTCCACCAATGATTTTAAATTTATCTAAGTGCTTGTTAAGTGATTTAGCTCTTTTTAATAATTCATCAGAAAAGAATGAAAAGATAATAAAAGGTAGGGCTAAACCTAATACATAAACAAACATCATTGCACCACCGTATAGAGCAGAACCTTCATCGCCTGATAATGCTAGCACTGAAGCTAAAATTGGTCCGATACAAGGCGTCCAGCCAAGACTAAAAGTTAAACCCAATACAAAAGCTTCTACAGAAGCGCTTTTACCATTTGTTTTAATTTCAACTAATTTAGTTTGTTCTAAGAAATTGATTTTTATGATACCAAGTTGATGAATACCAAGAATAATAACAATAATTCCAGCAATAACACGCGTAGTATCATTTAATAATAAATCACCTAAAAAGCCAAAACTAAAACCAAGGCTAACAAATGTGAGTGATAATCCCATAATAAATAGGAGTGTATTTAATACCTTTTTACCACCTTTACTTAATATGCCAAAATAGATGGGCACAATTGGGAAAATGCAAGGAGATAAAAAAGAGGCTAATCCAGCTAAAAATACACTGCTGATGAGTAAATTCTGGTCGAACATTTTATTTTCCTTTGATTAAGTTAATTAAATATCCATAATTTTCTTTTTCCATTTGCTCAAGAGGAATAAATTTAATAGCAGCGCTGTTGATGCAATAACGCAATCCACCTTTATCTTGAGGACCGTCATCAAATACGTGACCTAAATGAGCTTTACCGCTGCGACTTAAGACTTCCGTTCTAATCATATTAAAACTGGTATCTTTTTGATAAGTCACCACATTTTTGTCAATTGGTTTTGTGAAACTTGGCCAACCGCAGCCCGAATCATATTTATCTCTAGAAGAAAATAGCGGCTCCCCTGTGGTAATATCCACATAAAGTCCATCTTTTTTGTTATCCCAATATTCATTACTGAATGAACGTTCGGTATTCTTTTTCTGTGTCACACTGTATTGTAAAGGTGTTAATTTAGCTTTTAATTCTTCATCACTTGGCTTTGGATAATCTTTAGGATCAATAATAATATTATTTGCTTGTTCTAAATCAATGTGACAATAACCGTTTGGATTTTTCTTTAAGTAATCTTGGTGATACTCTTCTGCTAAGATGTAATGTTTAAGTGGTTCAACTTCCACTTGAATTTTGTCTTTATATTTCGTTTGTAGCGCTTCAATTTCTTTTAGAATAATAGCTTTATCTTGCTCATTTTGATAATAAATTCCCGTGCGGTATTGTCTACCACGATCATTTCCCTGTTTATTCAGGCTAGTCGGATCTATGACCTGAAAATAATATTTAAGTAATTTTTCTAATGAAATTTTATTAGCATCGTAAGTTATATGCACGGTTTCTGCATGATCGGTTTTTCCGATAATATGATAATGCGTTTTATCGGTTTTACCATTGGCATAGCCTGACGTAGCATTTTTTACGCCATAAATACGTTCCATATAGGCTTCAATTCCCCAGAAACAGCCACCAGCTAAATAAATTTCACGAATATTCTCATTTTGAGTTTGTGTCATTTTACTCATTTCCTTACTTGAATTATTAGTATAATTTATTGCTAGAGAATTATTAGATATAGCAGACATAATAAGAGTAAATAATACAGTTTTATGAGATTTCATATATTCTCCTTTGAATTTTCTCTAATTCTGAAATAAGCAGTAGAAGTATTGGTGTGTAAATATGCTACTGCTTGATTTATTAGAATTATTTTTTAGATAGTAAATTACATCTTTTCTTTTTTCATTTTGTCAGATTTCATCATATGATCTTTTTTCATATCATCAGATTTCATCATATGATCTTTTTTCATATCATCAGATTTCACCATTCCATCCTTTTTCATACCATCAGATTTCATCATTCCATCCTTTTTCATACCATCAGATTTCATCATTCCATCCTTTTTGATACCATCAGATTTCATCATTCCATCTTTTTTCATATCATCAGACTTCATCATATGATTTTTTTTCATTTCAGAATGTTTCATATTTTCCATAGTTTGGCAATCTGCGCCCATTTTATTTTTGCAATCATCCATCATTTCTGCATTTGCTGTATTGATTGTAGCAATAGAAACTAAAGAAGTTGTCATTAATACTTTAAGTAAAGTTTTCATAAATTTTTCCTCTTGTAAAAAGATTTGTTAAGGTTAAGATAGGTTAGTTTTTACGAAAAGTTTCCCTTTCACCTTATTAGTCGGTGTAAGAGGGAAATCCTTACAAAAATTTTTCATTTTTTAGAAAAATATATAACACTATGATTTTAAAAGAAATTAATTCATCTCAAATGGCAGCGATTAGAGAACAAATGCTAAAATTTGCTCATCTTCAGCTACGAGACAGTCAGTTAGCAGAAGATATGGTGCAAGAAGCATTGCTCAACGCACTTAAAAATTTAGATAGTTTTAAACGTAATGCCGCATTTAAAACTTGGGTATTTGCTATTTTGAAAAATAAAATTATTGACTATCTGCGTCAAAAAGATCGTTTAGTTCTTGAAAGTGATTTGCGAGATGATGAAAACGATAGCAATGTATTTTTTGATCAAGATGGGCATTGGCGAGAAGAGTGTTATCCACAAGAATGGCAACAGCCCGAAAATGCCGTTTATTCCGATGAATTTTGGATTATTTTTGAACTGTGTCTCACTAAACTTCCAGCAAAACAAGCGCACATGTTTATGATGCGAGAGTATTTAGAACTCTCTGCTAATGAAATTTGCCATACAGCAGAAATTAGTCAAGCCAATCTACATACTTTGTTGTATCGTTCACGCTTACAATTGCAAGAATGTTTATCCAGTAAATCTATTTTTGGGGGCAAAAAATGAAATGTCAAGAAGTGACGAAATTGGTCTCTGAAGCTCAAGAAAGACCGTTATTGCTTAAAGAAAAAATAGGGGTAAGAATCCATTTATTGTATTGCCCACATTGTCGTAAATTTGAAAAACATTGCCAGCAAATGAGCCAATTAATGAAGAAATTTGCAGACGATCAAAATAATGCTGATTGATGTTTTGTGTAATAAAGTAGAAAAACAAAAACAGCTTGTTATTTTTATGTTAGAATTTCTTTCAATCTAAAACAGGAGTTCAAAATGGGTACATTTGGTTATGCAATGATGGTCGTTATTGCTTCTTTAGCTGTAGAAGATCAAATCTAATCTGACAGTCCCCGTTTAAAATTACCGTGTCTGTCAGATTAATTTGAGCTTAAATTCTTTTCTGCCCAAATCCCTTTTCCATTAAGTAATGTTGCCATCAGTGTTCTGCCACAGCACATTTTTCCTTGATGTGTTCGATGGTGATTATAATACATTAACCACTCATCTAAATCAGCTTGTAATGTCGCTAAATCCGTATATATTTTCTTCCTAAATGCGACTTGGTAAAATTCTTGTAAGATAGTCTTATGGAAACGTTCACAGATACCATTCGTCTGTGGATACTTCACTTTCGTTTTAGTATGCTCTATGTCATTTATCGCTAAATAAAGCTCATAATCGTGATTTTCCACTTTGCCACAATATTCACTGCCACGGTCGGTGAGAATACGCAACATCGGTAATCCTTGGGCTTCAAAGAACGGTAGGACTTTATCATTGAGCATATCTGCAGCGGCAATTGCGGTTTTCATTGTGTAGAGCTTTCAAAAGCAACCTTGCTATAAGTATCAACAAATGTTTGCTGATAAGTAAGCTGGAAAATCTAGGGCAAATTTTACAACAGCTTGCTCAATGTGCTCGTCTACTCGGTTTTTGATATTCGGTACCCGACGAGTTCGATTAAGTAATGCTTCAACACCGCCTTGCTCTACGGCTTGTTGATAGCGATAGAATGTATCTCGGCTCATTCCCATCGCTTTACAAGCTTGAGAAATGTTTCCAAGTTCTTCTGCTAAATTGAGTAAACCAGTCTTGTGTTTAATGAGCGGATTGTAAGTAATAAAACATGAGAGTTTCCTTTTTTGTTTAGATTGAATTTTAGACACTCATATTCTAAACGGGAAACTCTCATTTTTATAATGATTTGTCAGATCAAGTCTGATCTTCTACA
>NZ_MUXW01000031.1 GCF_002015085.1 Glaesserella parasuis | reverse complement strand
AATATTGCCACATTTTTTGATTATCCGGCTGATATTCGTAAAGCGATTTATACCACGAATGCCGTGGAATCGCTTAATAGCGTGATTCGTCGCGTGATTAAAAAACGAAATGTATTCCCGACGGATGATTCAGTTTTCAAAGTGATTTGGCTTGCGATTAAAGATGCATCAAAAAAATGGACAATGCCGATTCAGAACTGGAAACTGGCGATGAATCGATTTATGATTGATTTTGGTGATCGCCTAGACGATCACCGTTAAGTTGAAATGGGTGTTTACACAGAATTTGGGATAGGGTCGTTTTTGTAAATTTTCACAAAAACTTCTTAGTTTCCTTTTGAATTCTTACGTTTCATTTCCATATTCATATCTTACCGGTCCGACTTTGATTTATACCATAAAACAGTGCGACACATCTTGTCGCTCCACTCAATAAAATACTATTGTGAAATAGGATAGGAGATAGTTTTATGAGCAATCAATATCAATTAAACCCACCTACGGTTTCAGCGTATGCTGAGCATTTAATGTTGAAACTCTTATTTGAGCATAAAGGCTTTCCTGAAATTTTTAGAGAGAATGGCTGGCGAGATGATAATATTGCAACTGCATTAGGCTTACCTCCAGAAATGGAAAATATCGACAATGTCAGATCAGTTGTAAAAGAGCTTTTACAGGCTCGTTATAAAGAAACAAATTTTTCCGAAGATGTGTCTGAACGTTGGAAAATGGCATATCAAAATATTGAAAAATTAAGTGAGATTGTAGAGCTAAATGAAGCAGAAAAGAACATTTTTCGTTTTGTTTTCCACTTGAGAGCAGAAAAACAGATGAAAGATTTGATGTGCTATCTTCCGCATATCAATTTAAGCCAAGCTATTGAAATTGTTGCGGATATTTTATCGTTGAGTAAAGATGATGTAAGAAAGGTTTTCAGCAAAAAACAGAAATTATTTGCTTATGGATTAATGGAGTTTTCTCATAGCCCTGATCGATTAGAAGAGTATTTGGGGTGGGGAGATACATTAGACTTTGATGACTTTTTAACTCAACCTTTAACGGAAGAGATGTTATTGGCTCGTTGCACTTTACCAACTGAAAAGCCGAGCCTTTCTCTTTCTCACTTTGAGCATATTAAATCAACCTATGAATTAATGCTTTCTCATTTGAAATTTAGCATTGATAACGCTAAAAAAGGGACGAACATTTTAATTTATGGTTCGCCAGGAACAGGGAAAACCGAGCTTGCAGGGTTATTGAGCGAAGCATTGAATGTATCAAGTTATACGATGGCATATATGGATGAAGATGATGATGTACTTGGTGGAAAAAGACGGTTAGAAAATTGCCGTTTAGCTCAACGTTTATTGCGAGATAAAAGTACGGTCATTATTTTTGATGAAATCGAAGATGTGTTTGCCAGCAGTTTTATGGAACGCTCTGTGGCACAGGAGAACAAGGCGTGGGTTAATCAGTTTTTGGAAAATGATGATGTACCGATGATCTGGCTGTCAAATTCGGTCAGTTGTATTGATAACGCTTATTTACGCCGTTTTGATCTTGTGTTCGAAATGCCTGATTTGCCATTTAGTCATAAAGAAAAGTTAATTCGTTCTATTGTCAATGAACAGTTATCTCACGATTACATTCGCCATTTTTCACAAGTAAAAGCCTTGTCGCCTGCGATAATTACGCGTGGATTGACGGTGATGAAACAGGCGTATTCTGATTGTTCTCAACAGGATTTTGCCGAAAAAACGTTAAATTGGTTTAATCAAATGTTGAAATCGCAAGGTTTTAAGAAAATCGAACCGCTTGTGGAAGGGAAAATTAGCTACAACTTAGATTGGGTCGCTTGCAATGATGATATTTATAAAATTACTGAAGGGTTAAAGCGGACTAAACGGGGTAGAATTTGTTGTTATGGTCCACCAGGAACGGGCAAAACAGCTTGGGCGAATTGGTTGGGGCAAGAGTTGGGAATGTCAGTATTGATTTGCCAAGGTTCAGATTTGTTGGATAAATATGTAGGTGGAACAGAGAAAAAAATTGCTCAAGCCTTTGCTCAAGCCAAAGAAAATAATATGGTGTTAGTCTTTGATGAAATTGATACTTTCTTGTTTGCCCGTGAAAATGGGCAACGTAGTTGGGAGCGCAGTCAAGTTAATGAAATGCTGACCCAAATTGAGAAATTTGAAGGATTATTGGTGGTCTCAACGAATTTAATGGATGGGCTTGATCCTGCCGCTTTACGCCGTTTTGATCTTAAATTGCATTTTAATTATCTCAAGCCGGAACAAGCGATTAAATTTGCTCAAGAACAAGTCAATAAATTGAGCTTGCCTGATTTAACTGATGTTGAACAAGATCGCATTGCTCAATTAAGAAATCTGACCCCTGGTGATTTTGCCGCAGTCGCTCGCCGACATCGTTTTGCACCGTTTGATAATCTTGATGAATGGTTAAAGGCGATTAAAGCAGAGTGTGAGATTAAACAAGGGAAAGTGGCAAGACGGATTGGGTTTTGATAAATGGAAAAGTATTAGTATTTAAAAAGGCATAGTAGACAAAGGGCAGGAATAAAACCTGCCCTTATGCATCAATTTAAAAAGCAATTACTCTTCGCCTAATTCGCCCATTGCAGTAATGCTAAAGCCTGCATCCACGTGTAACACTTCACCTGTTACGCCTGAAGCAAGGTCAGAACATAAGAATGCTGCTGAATTACCCACATCTTCAATCGTTACGGTACGGCGTAATGCGGCAGTTTGTTCGAATGCTGCAAGCATTTTCTTGAAGTTTTTGATACCTGATGCAGCAAGCGTACGGATTGGACCTGCTGAGATCGCATTCACACGGATTCCTTCTTTACCTAAATCCGCTGCCATTACACGAGTTGCTGCTTCAAGTGATGCTTTTGCTAAACACATCACATTATAGTTAGGGATTGCTCGTTCTGCACCTAAATAAGAAAGGGTTAATAATGCTGCGTCTTTGTTTAAGAATGGACGTGCTGCTTGTGCCATTGCCACAAAGCTGTATGCACTGATGTCGTGGGCGATGCGATAGCCTTCACGAGTTGCGGCATTTACATAGTCGCCATCTAATTGATCACCTGGTGCGAAGGCGATTGCGTGAACGAAACCGTCAAATTTTTCCCATTTTTTGCTTAATTCTGCAAAGCAGTTTGTGATGCTTTCATCGGTTGCTACATCTAATGGTAATACGATGTCTGAACCAAACTCTTCGGCAAACTCTTCAACGCGTGGTTGAAGTTTGTCGTTTAAATAGGTAAAGGCTAATTCTGCCCCCTGTGCTTTCATTGCTTTTGCAATACCGTAAGCAATCGAACGGTTGCTTGCTAAACCTGTTACTAAAATACGTTTTCCAGCTAAAAAGCCCATAAATCTGTCCTCTGTTTAAATAAAAAGATGCCAAATTGGCGAAAATTGTGGCGATTATAACGAAAAATTAGGGTGTCGAGCAAATATAAGCGGTCAGATCCGAGCTGTTTTTTGCAAATTCAATCATTTTGCCACAAAATTTTAACTTTTCCCTTGAAATCAGCCATTTCACCCTTATTATAGAGAGTAATTTTTTATAGATTTATATTTCAATGTAGGGATACACTGCGTGTGTCCGTTTGAATTTAATATAGTAGACACACGCAGTGTGTTCCTACATTTGTTATTTAATTTGGATAATCAGAGTAGAGAATGGGTAGAAAACGCAGTGCAAGTTCATCTCGTTGGCTTGCAGAACATTTCAAAGATCAATTCGTTCAAAAGGCACACAAGCAAAAACTTCGTTCTCGTGCCTATTTTAAGTTAGATGAAATTCAACAAACTGACCGCTTGTTTAAACACGGTATGACTGTAGTGGATTTGGGGGCTGCTCCAGGGGGGTGGTCTCAATACGTTGTCACGAAAATTGGTGATAAAGGGCGTGTGATAGCTTGTGATATTTTGGATATGAACCCGATTGTCGGGGTCGATTTTTTGCAGGGCGATTTCCGTGAGGAAAGCGTTCTAAATGCGTTGTTAGAGCGAGTGGGGGAAGGAAAAGTTGATGTGGTGATGTCAGATATGGCTCCAAACTTTAGCGGTATGCCTTCTGTGGATATTCCTCGTGCGATGTATTTGGTTGAATTAGCGTTAGATATGTGCCGTCAAGTGTTAGCACCAAAAGGCAGTTTTGTTGTCAAAGTGTTTCAAGGGGAAGGATTTGATGATTATCTGCGTGAAATTCGTTCATTATTTAGTGTAGTAAAAGTGCGTAAACCTGAGGCTTCTCGTGATCGCTCTCGTGAAGTTTATATTGTGGCGATAGGCTATAAAGGATAATGTAGCTTATCCTGTGAAATTATAGTAATCTTGACAAGTTTTTGATTAAAAAGAGGTACAAACCTTGAACGATATGTTTAAAAATATTTTGCTTTGGGTGGTAATTGGTATTACGTTGATGACGGCTTTCCAAGGCTTTGAAAGCAATTTTAATAGTGCGAATACGGTGGAGTACTCGACTTTCATTAACGATCTGAAACAAAATCGCCTCAGAGAAGTGAATTTTAAGAGTAACGATGAAACGATTACTGTGGCAAAGGTTGATGGTTCAGAATATCAAACGGTAATGCCGATGTATGACCGTGATTTGTTAAATGATCTCTTAAATAAAAACGTCAAGGTGATTGGTGAACCTGCGGAACGTCGTGGATTGTTATCGCAAATTTTGATTTCTTGGTTTCCGATGATTATGCTCATTGGCTTCTGGGTATTCTATATGCGTCAGATGCAAGGCGGTGGCGGTCGTGGTGCGATGGGCTTTGGTAAGAGCAAGGCAAAAATGATTGCCCCTGATCAAATCAAAACACGTCTTACTGATGTGGCAGGTTGTGATGAAGCAAAAGAGGAAGTTGCTGAAGTTGTGGACTTCTTGCGTGATCCAACAAAATTCCAGAAATTAGGTGGACGTATTCCAAAAGGGATTTTGATGGTTGGGCCTCCAGGTACGGGTAAAACCTTATTAGCAAAAGCGATTGCAGGGGAAGCGAATGTACCATTCTTTTCAATGGCTGGTTCAGATTTCGTTGAAATGTTTGTGGGGGTAGGTGCTTCTCGTGTGCGTGATTTATTCGATCAGGCGAAGAAAAATGCGCCTTGTATTATCTTTATTGATGAGATTGATGCGGTAGGTCGTAAGCGTGGCGGTGCAGGTTTTAGTGGTGGTCACGATGAGCGTGAACAGACCTTAAACCAAATGCTTGTGGAAATGGACGGTTTTGAAGGTAGTGAAGGTATCATTATTATTGCTGCGACTAACCGTGCAGATGTGCTTGATAACGCATTAACTCGTCCAGGTCGTTTCGACCGCCAAGTGACGGTAGATCTACCGAATGTGAAAGGGCGTGAGCAGATTTTGAAAGTGCATATGAAAAAAGTACCGCTTGCACCAGATGTAGATCCGATGGTTGTTGCTCGTGGTACTCCAGGTTATTCAGGTGCTCAACTTGCTAATCTTGTGAATGAAGCCGCGTTATTTGCAGCTCGTCAAAATAAACGTGTTGTAACGATGGACGATTTTGAGAAAGCTCGAGATAAAATCAATATGGGGCCAGAACGTCGTTCAAATACAATGACGGAAAAAGAGATTATCAATACGGCTTATCACGAAGCAGGACACGTTATTGTTGGTTATTTAATGCCAGAACACGATCCACTGAATAAAGTGACTATTGTACCTCGTGGGCAAGCATTGGGTTTTGCACAGTTTTTACCTGAGGGGGATCGTGTTAGTGAAACCTTTACGAAATTAGAAAGCCAACTTTCTACCTTATTTGCAGGGCGTATTGCTGAGGGTATTATTTTTGGTGAAGATAAAATTACCACAGGGGCTTCATCAGATATTCACCGTGCGACACAAATTGCGAGAGCGATGGTAACGCAATGGGGCTTTTCAAAAGAGCTAGGACCATTGTTCTATCAAAATGAAGATGGAATGGGAGCAATTAAAGGGGTTTCCGAAGCGTCGCAAAATTTGATTGACCAAGAGATGCGTAAAATCATTGATCGTAACTATGAGCGAGCGAAGCAGACATTGTTAGATAACATCGATATCTTGCACGCAATGAAAGATGCTTTATTGAAGTACGAAACGCTTGATCGCAAGCAAATTGATGATTTAATGAACCGCAGACCTGTTGGTGAACCATCAGGCTGGAGTAATTCGGGGAACGATGATGAAGATAAAGCATCAACGGTTCAAGATGATAAACCTGAAGAAAAATCTGTGGATAATCAGGATTTAGGCGATGCAGTTGCAAGCCGAGAAGCAGAAGGCAAACTGTAGTTTTCTAATAAAGGCAGAGGGTATCTTCTGCCTTTATTATTCTCAAATTGTATTATCTTTCGGCATAGTAGACAAAATAGTTGCTGGTTCAGTAAAAACTATGCCCCTTAAAAAAGCCCTTGCTCGAGCAGGTTATCGTGTATTTATTGCTAATCCACTGAAAGCCAGTGAGTTTGCAAAATCTCAAACGAGAGCCAAAACCGATGCAAAAGATGCGGTTAATCTCGCTTTCTATGGGCTCACTTGTGAGCTTAAAGGCGAAGTAGAACATCAGTTGTATGTTCCGCTTACTGAGCAAGAAAAACAGCTTGAAGCCCTTGTGGTTCGCCGTCGTCAGCTTGTGGATATGCGAGTTGCAGAGCTAAATCGTTTGCAACAAAGCCACGAAACCCAGTTGGACAATATCCAACAACACATTGAAATGCTTGATAAATTAATCACCGAACTTGATAAAGATATCGACGACCAAAGTAAGCATTTTAGTGATAAAGCTGACCTTATCTCAGACATCAAAGGCGTTGGCAAAAATTGCGTTGCCGTGATGATGTCAAGCCTGCCGGAATTAGGCAAGCTAAGTAGCAAAAGAATCGCCTCACTCGTTGGCGTTATTCCGCATCCACAGGAAAGCGGTCAATGGAAAGGAAAATCCTTTTGCTATGGTGGTCGAGCGATTGTTCGTAATGCCTTATATATGGCAGCACTATCGGCAATTCGTTTTGAACCCGTTTTTAAAGCCTTTTACACCCGATTGGTTGCAAAAGGCAAAGCGAAGAAAGTCGCTATTATGGCGTGTATGCGTAAACTGCTCACCATTATAAATGCGTTGGTTAAACGCAATGAAAAATGGGATGCTACATGCTACTTATCCACAGAATCTGTGGGTCAAAATTGAATAACTTTTTTGTGTGTGAACACAGTTGCTACGAAAACATTTGGCATAATAGACCAAAATGTTGGTGATAATTAAAGGAAATAATTAAAACCAGCACTTTTGTCTACTATGCCAATATTTTAAATTATCCGTTCATCAATACTTCCAACTGCTCTTGCACTTCCAGCCATTCCATTTCAACTTCTTCCAACTGTTTTTTGGTTGCCACTTGCTTTGCCAAGATGTCTGTCAATTTGGCTTTATTTTCTGCATCATAGATTTCAGGGGAAGCCAGCGTTTCTTCTAGGGTTGTTAAACTAGCGGTGAGCTTCTCTAACTCTTTTTCCAACTGCGTCAGCTTTTTACGAAGTGGGGCAGCTTGTTGGCGTAATTCGGCTTCTTGGCGTTTTTGCTCTTTGCGGTTTACCGCACTGTTTTCATTGTTACAAGCGGTCGAATTGTCCGCTTTTTTTGCACATTCTAACTGAGCATTTAGCTCATTTAGCCATTTTCGATAGTCTTCTAAATCGCCGTTAAATTCTTCGACTTTGCCGTCGTGAACTAAGTAAAATTCATTGGCGGTACTGCGTAATAAATGACGGTCGTGGGATACGATCACCAACGATCCTTCATATTGTGTCAGCGCCTCTGTTAAGGCTTGACGCATATCGAGATCTAAGTGGTTGGTCGGTTCGTCGAGTAATAGTAAGTTCGGGCGTTGCCATACGATAAGCGCAAGCACAAGGCGAGCTTTTTCACCGCCAGAGAAAGAACTGACCGCTTGTTTGACTTTATCGCTGTGAAACGCAAAGCCACCCAAATAGTTGCGTAGTTCTTGTTCGGTTTTTTCTGGGGCAAGGCGAGCTAAATGCCACAAGGCACTTTCATCTGCTCGCAAGGTGTCTAATTGATGTTGAGCGAAGTAACCAAGTTGAACGCCTTTAGCTAGTTGTGTATGTCCTGATTGTGCTTGAATTTCGCCTGCAAGTAGCTTAATTAAGGTGGATTTCCCTGCACCGTTTCGTCCTAATAAACCAATGCGAGAACCTGGTACAAGATTAAGTTTGACCGATTGCAACACGGTTCTTTCCCCATAACCTACACTAACTTTTTCCATCATTAACAAAGGGTTAGGCAGTGAAAGTGGTTCTCTAAACTCAAAGGAAAATGGGCTGTCGGCATAAGCTGGGGCAATCAGTTCCATTTTTTCAAGGGCTTTGACACGACTTTGAGCCTGTTTTGCTTTGGTGGCTTTGGCTTTAAAGCGGTCGATAAATTTTTGTAAATGGGCGATTTTTTGTTGCTGTTGCTGGTAAGCTGCATTTTGTTGAGCGAGTTTCGTCGCTCGTTGGATTTCAAACGCACTGTAATTACCTGTGTAATCAAACAATTTTTGCTGTTCAATATGCAGAACTCGGTCGATAATCGGATCGAGAAAATCTCGGTCGTGGGAAATGAGCAATAAGGTGCCATGATAGTTGCTTAACCAGCGTTCAAGCCAGATCACAGCATCTAAATCTAAGTGGTTGGTTGGCTCGTCAAGTAGCAACAAATCGGAACGACAAATTAAAGCTTGAGCCAAATTTAACCGCATTCGCCAACCACCTGAAAAGGATTTTACTGGCAGTTGAAGCTGTTCGGTACTAAAACCTAAGCCATTAAGTAGAGTTGAAGCTCTAGATTGAATTGTCCAAGCGTCAATGGTATCCAGTTGGGCGTGTAAGGTGGCAATCAAATTGCCGTTATTCTCAAGGTTGGCTTGCTCAAGTTGGGCAGTGAGTTGGGTATATTCCCGATCACCTTGGATTACATAATCCAACGCAGAGATATCTAATGCGGGTGTTTCTTGGTTTACCCACGCAATCGACCAGTTTTTCGGATAGCTGGCATCACCGCCTTCTGCTTGTAGTTCATTTTTTAATAAGGCAAACAGTGACGATTTACCACAGCCATTTTTGCCGATTAAGCCGACTTTCTGCCCTGTATGAATAGTTGCATTTGCTTGTTCAAGTAAGATGGTTTGACCACGTTTTAAGGTTAAATCTGTAAAAAAAATCATTGAAAATTAAATAAGTTGTTTGGTTTTAGGGTAAATTTATTGCACAATAACGAAGATTTTGTTTTATGAGGAAAAGTAAATGTTTGATTCGTTAGTTGTCCAATTCGTTGTTCTTTGGGCGGTCATCGACCCTATTGGCTCCATTCCAGTTTATTTGGCAAAAACCGTTGGTTTATCACCAGAAGATCGCCGTAAGATTGCCCGTAATGCGATTTTAATTGCAGCAGGGATTTTACTCTTTTTCTTGGTGTTAGGACAATGGCTACTTGATGCAATGCAAATTCCATTATCGGCATTCCAAATTGCTGGAGGCTTGGTATTATTGCTTTTTGCATTAACAATGATTTTTGGTGAAAGTAAGCCAGATCAAGAGATCAAAATGAAAAGTAATCTACACGAATTAGCGGTATATCCGTTGGCAGTGCCGTCAATTGCATCACCAGGGGCAATGATGGCGGTGGTGTTATTGACCGATAACCATCGCTACAGTTTTGGTGATCAGGTGATTACCACGGGGATTATGTTATCTGTACTGTTAATTACCTATATTCTCTTTTTAGTGGCAAACCGTATTCAACATTTTATCGGACACGCAGGGGCGGCGATTATTAGTCGTGTAATGGGTTTAATTCTTTCTGCGGTTGCTATTAATAATATTTTGCTCGGGTTGAAAGATTTTATTACACAGGCGCAGATGGGGTGATGTATTACTTACAACAAAATTATGTCATAAATAGATGTAGGGACACACTGCGTGTGTCCATTTAAAAAAGACTGCCCCTCACAATTTGGCGGACACACGCAGTGTGTCCCTACTACTTATATTAAGGAACACCCAATGTCTTTACTTCCACTTTCTCAAGCACTCGATACGATGCTAAACCAACTACCACGTCCAACATCACAAGAGATTATTCCGCTTGATCAAGCGGTAAACCGAATTTGTGCCGAGGATATTTTCTCACCGATTAACGTGCCGAATTTTGATAACTCTGCAATGGACGGCTATGCGGTACGAATGGCAGATCTAGAACATTCCACTACGCTACAAATCGCAGGTAAAGCCTTTGCAGGTAATCCGTTTCTGGCTGAAATGCCACAAGGAAGCTGTGTACGAATTATGACGGGGGCAAAAGTGCCAGTGGAAGCTGATGCCGTAGTGATGCAGGAAGATACGAAGCTGAATGCCGATGGTACTGTCACCATTAATCGCTTACCGAAGAAATTGGGGGATAATATCCGTCGTATTGGTGAAGATATGAAGCAAGGGGCATTGGTTCTCGCTAAAGGTAGCCTATTAAATGTAGCAAGCCTACCGCTATTGGCTTCGCTAGGGATTGATAAAGTTGCCGTTTATCCACGTTTGAAAGTCGCTATTCTTTCAACAGGTGATGAATTAGTGTCTGTTGGAAATCCGTTACAAGAAGGACAGATTTACGACACCAACCGTTTTACCGTCCGCCTTTTACTGGAAAAAATGCATTGTGAAATTGTCGATTACGGCATTTTGCCTGATGATCCTAGTCTGTTTGAGAAGACCTTTACCGAAGCACAACAAAACGCCGATGTGTTAATCACAAGTGGTGGTGTGTCCGTTGGCGAAGCGGATTTCACCAAAGATATCTTGGAAAAACTTGGGCAAATCGGTTTTTGGAAAATTGCGATGAAACCGGGTAAACCTTTTGCATTTGGTAAATTGGAAAAAGCGTGGTTCTTTGGTTTACCAGGCAATCCTGTGTCTGCTTTAGTCACTTTCTATCAACTTGTTCAGCCTGCATTATTGAAACTAGCGGGTAGATCCGATGAACATATTGCAAACTTTTCACCAAATTTAACCGCTTACACCGCTGTTCCGCTTAAGAAAGCCGTTGGTCGCCAAGATTTCCAACGGGGCTTTTTCTATGCGAATGAAAATGGACAACTTGAAGTGAAAACCATCGGTACACAAGGCTCACATATTTTTAGTGCGTTTAATGAAAGCAACTGTTTTATTGTGCTTGAGCAAGAACGTGGCAATGTTGCCGTAGGTGAGCAAGTGACTATTCAGCCGTTTAACCATTTATTGAGATAAACACAATCAATGCCCTTTTTTTCATCAATTAATTTTGTTTTATAAAATAAATATTTGATACTTATTTAGAAATAGGTAAAATGCACACCGTTTTCAAGAACAATTCAAATGCGGGAATAGCTCAGTTGGTAGAGCACGACCTTGCCAAGGTCGGGGTCGCGAGTTCGAGCCTCGTTTCCCGCTCCAATATATTTTCTTAGGGCGTGTTAGCAAAGCGGTTATGCACTGGATTGCAAATCCATGTAGATCGGTTCGATTCCGGTACACGCCTCCACACCCCAAGCCCCATAATATCATCCCCGATCATTTTCTAGCAAAATCAATATGTTACAGTATTTTCACACCTGTATAAAAGATCACGCTAGATCAGACTAAAACGGCTCTAAGGCAGTAGAAATAGCAGTATATTTTAGGCTATTGATACGCCTCATTTTAGGTGATTAATATGGCAATTTTAATAAAACCTCTATCAAACTTAGACATCAAAAATGCCACCGAAGGCGAACTACTACGAGATGGCGAAGGTTTAATTTTACAAGTAACAAAGAAAAATAAAGTTTGGCGTCTTGATTATAAAAAGCCTATAACCAAAGCGAGAACATCCATCACGTTAGGCTATTACCCGACTCTCTCGCTTAGACAGGCAAGGGAAAAGAAAAATGAACTCAAAGAACTCATCAGACAAGGTATTGACCCACAAGAACACAAACGCAAAATTGAGCGAAAAATACTAGATAATCTAGAAAAAACGTTTTACAAAGTAGCGTTACAATGGAAAGTATTTAAATCTTCTAAAGTAACGAAAGAAACAATGGAAGAAGATTGGCGACGTTTAGAATTACACATTTTCCCAACTCTTGCCGACATTCAAGTTGAACGTATCACTTCAAAGTTATTAGTTGATACCTTACAAATTGTCTATCGCAAAGGTCATACCTCTGTCATTGAAAAAGTACTGCGTAGCGTTGAAGGCATAATGGACCACGCCGAAAATTGCGGACTTATCGAAATGCACAATTGCCACAAAGCAAAAAAAGCATTTCATTACAAGCCTGCAGAAAACAATCCTACAATACCTATTGAAGAACTTCCAACCTTCATTACCAAGATGATGTTTGCCAATATTGAGCCATATACCCAACATCTGATTTTCTGGAACCTGCTTACTGGTGTTCGCCCATCTGAAGCCGTTGCAGTAGAATGGCGAGAAATAGATTGGGAAAACCGACTTTGGCGAATCCCCAAAGAAAAAATGAAAGGATCACGCTACAAAAAACGAGAGCATATCGTGCCACTCTCCAAGCAATCACTTGACATACTGCAAAGAATGAAAGCATTCAGCCGACATTCCCGTTTTGTCTTTCCACATTTTAAGGGAGGCGACCGCCCAATGTGTAGCGAAACAGTTAATCGAGCAATGAAAAGGAACGGCTATAAAGGTATTTTCACCTCACACGGAATGCGTGCTTTAATCAGCACACATCTTAATGAACAGAATTTTAATCCCGATGCTATAGAAATGGTACTTGCTCATAAAATTAAAGGATCCTCAGTAAGACGAGTTTATAATCGTCACGACTATCTCAAGGAACGAATAGAAATAATGGACTACTGGGGAAATTATCTTGAACAACAAGGCTTACGTTGGAAGCCACTTGTCTAAAAACAAAGCCCCACATCATAATAATGTGGGGCCTTTTTTAGCGTTCATCTATCAGCTTTTGCATATAAGCTCGAATTTCCGACCGAACATAAAAGGAAAAATTCCCAATTTTAATTTTCTTTGGAAAGTCTGGAATATAATACTCCGAATCTTTCCGTTGCCAACGGTCAAATGTAGCTCGAGATACTCCAAATAATCTCACTGCTTCGCCTAACCTAATGAATTCAATATCAGGCTCATTTTTTGTTACTAAATTCTGCTCATTACTGACCGCTTGTACAATTTCTTGTTCCATCATCTACCTCCGTTAAATTCCCCCCTAACACCGCATAGCCCGCAATATCTCGCCAGTTATCTTCATAACTTGGATTATTACCCGTTGAAATACGGGCTAATTTCGTGCAGATCATCTCTAACGCCTCACGCTGACGGGGCGTATAAAAATCATCAGGCACATCATCAAATAACAACCCTTTCATCTTTTGGGCTGTAATTGCCGTATCTGTAAAATCCCCGTACTGCTCGCCACGTTGGGCGATGGTTTGTTTAATATCAGACATATTTACCAACACCCCTCAAACTGTTCAGAGTATTTTTCTAAAAAATCAGTAAAACTGATATCTACAACAATTGAGCAAGTATCTTGATTATCATCAAAAAATGAAAATACATCACTCGTAAGAGGATTAGGTACATTTTTACAAATCAACTTAAAATACTCCTCATCAAAAGTCAATTTAGTAAACTCTCCTTGGATTTCTCCTGAAAGAATATGGAATTTCGCAGGTTCTCTTGATTTAGCTTTTCTCAGTTTATTAAACTCACCGAACTCAGAAATAACACTAGCAAGATCAACATATAAAATCTTATCCTTTCTGATATTAATAGGGCTAAGACTGAGTGTATATCCATTCTCAGTAGAAAATACAACAAACGCATTACAAGTAATAAAATCCATAACAAATACCTTCTGTTAATTAAAATACCGTTTTTCTTCAATAAGCTGTCCTCGGCTATATCTCACATAGATGCCGATTTGCTCATTACTGTAAATTTTCAGCGGTTTACCGTTTAATAAATCATCAATTTGATAATCGGTGACCCGCCCTCGCATTGTGATTAGCTCATTTTTTATCCTTTCTCTTACCTCCTGACTAACCTGATTATTTTTTAACCCCGTACAGTTACTGACACAAGTCCAAGGGCGAGCAAGCTCGCCTATTTTTGCCTCGCTATGCTCGGCTTGTTCGTGGTAGCCTAATAATTTCTGTTGTCTCATTTCCTCCCAATTTGTCGGCTTTCTGCCAATTTTCCATTCTTTTTTACGAGTAATAGCCACCGTACCGTTTAACTGGTTAGCAACACCATTTACTTTCTTACGGTCTTGTTGATATTTATCTTGCCCATACAAAGCGTAGTGCAGACGTACTTTCAATTCTTTACGCAGTACTAATGCACCACCTTGAAATTCCGTATAGACAGCCCAATCACCCACATCGGCGATTGCTCTTAAGGTATCAATTACCTCATCTTCCTGCTGTTCATCGCCTAGCTTACGACATTCACGCCACACCCCAACACTCGCCCCACCGATCTGCTGAAACTGACGAATACGCCACACACTTGCCCACGCCTCTACACGTTCTGCAGCTAAATTTACTGGCGTACCTGTCTCTTCATCTAATAGGTCACTCATTCCCTTGCCGTCGATATTTTTAGAAATATATTTTGCAAGATAAGAAGCTCCAGACCCCTTAGAACGATCTATTTTCTTAAAAGTACAACGGCGTTTCTTCGCCCCCGCCTCATCACCATCTTCTTCTAAAGCGTAATGCCAAAAGACACGTTTCAAGTCACGAACCTGTTCAGGACGGGTATAAAGGATTAAATGCCAGTGCGGTGTGGCATCGTGGTGAGGTTCGGCAACACGGAAACCATAGATCTGAATACCACGACGTTTTAATTCGGCTCGAATTTTTGCCCAAACACTGCAAAGATATTTCTGGGTTTGATGGGGAGCAGAACCATTCCACTTTGGATTAATACCCCCCTCGTGTAGCATTGCGTGATATTTTGACGGAGCAGTCAAGGTCACAAAAACACCCTCATCGCCATTCTTCTCAGCAATTTGGTCAAAACCATTCATTCTCGTCATCAGCTCAATACGGCGTTTTTTCGGATTACTATTTGACTTGAGCCACGTTTCTAATAACTCAACTTGTTCTTCATCATTAAGTAAATTAGTGATAATAGAATTTTTAATAAACTCAAAATTCGCACGGCGTTGTTGTTGATGGGCGTGCAAGCGTTCATTACTGACATATCCACCAGTATTAATATTCACCATTCCAACCGCAATTGCCAAATGCTCTTTCATACGCACAGCCGCACGTTTTAACTTATTATGCCAATAATTCGGACACGCCAATTTCAACAGCCCCGAAACGACTTCATCATTACCGATTTTAAGTTTTTTGGCTTTCTTGGCATAAGGAGCAGGGATCTGATACTGCTCACAAATTTCCACCAATTCAAGATACAACTCTCGCAATAACGCAAGTGCAGTTTCACCATTATTTGCTTGATGAACACACTGATTTCCGAACTCTTGCTGACGTTCTCCCATAGTGAACGCAAGCGTATTTGCCAATTGTTCAAGCTGATCTGGACGCTGATAACAAAGAGGGGTCAATTGATGATGGCTAAAGATTGCCTTACTATTTTTTACACGTTCAGCAATATCAGGCATTACTACCTTATAGCGTCTAATTTTTCGTTCCACACGCTCTTGATACTGCTCATTTGTTTCCTCTTTCGGAATAGCTTTCCAGTATTTTTCATCGTTTTCTGGCATATCTATCCCATCAAGAAAACTTAAATCTTGATAAGGTAAATGCCACAAGCTCAGCACGTCCGCATATTGCGACATCACCATTTTCACTCGAGGTAAGACCTCAGCCATTTTCTGTTTGAACCATTGACTTGCATAGTTAGAACCATAGGCTTTCAAACGTTTTTGATATAACTTGCCTAAATAATCGCTCAACTGACGGGGCAATTTATCGAACTGTGCTTGACGTTCATAATGATGATCGGGATCAAGCTCAAATAGATCTTGTTGCACCATAGACAAGCGGTGTAAATCGTGAGGTTTTTTACGAACAACTGATGATGAAGTAACAGATGAATAAGGAAAATGGACAAAGGAGGGAGCTTGTTCAGCAACGACAATAGGCGGAAAAATTTCCGCCTGTTCACTGTCTGATAAAATCCAATTTTCCTTATTCATCTACTAACCCTTGGTAGCAAAGAGAAAAACCTTTCTCAACTTGTTGCAATAAAGGACGATATTTTTCAGGAACCTCATCGCCCTTGTATCCCGTGATATTTCTAATAACAGCAAGTAGGACAAAATCACTATGGATATATTTCCCTAATAACCGACCATTGCGATACAAATCAAAGGTACGACTAATTTGCCGATATTCGAGGCTATAGCACCGCTTACCATAAATGAAACGAGGGTAAAAGGTGCGATACTGCCCAACACTAACAGTCATAACCCGCATTCAACGTGCAGTATTCTTTAATCGTATCAGCGACAGACTGAATCGCATTGGAAACATCTGCCAGCGTGCCATCTTCCTCACCACTAAAAATCGCCAACTGCACCAAACCTTCAGTAAGCTCAGTGGCATTACGATATAAATCGCCAATTTGGCTAATCTTGCCGTGTTCGGTTAATCTAAAAACACGATAGCCATTTGTTACCGTGTGCTGAATTTCGAATTGCTCATTACTATTCAGGCTAAAAATAATTTTGCGGTTCATTGTTTATCTCCTATCTAATCGCCATCGTAATTTTAATTTTTGGGTTATTAACCCGTTGCATCGTGGTTTGGCGTAACGCCTTAAAGTCATCAAGTAACGCATCTAACACATAGGTCACGTTATCGGCTTTTGCGATAAAGGCATCACCTTTCCACAACACATATTCGGTTTGCTCGCCTTGGCTACGTTGCTCAATGCAATACTGATCTAATGTGATGATTGATGTTGCCATAACTGTTTTCTCTCATTTCCAGCCCGATATCGAATAATCTTCGTAGGTTACCCCACTGTGTTTGCCTAGCTTGCTCCGTTGTCGCTTGCCCATATTGCTTGTACACCTGCCAATAGATTTTTTATAAATCATAAAATTGTTGCTCGCTATTCATAATTTCCCTTCCGTTTTGCTGTTTCGTGGAACTCATAAAATTTCAGGTTCTGCCCGAATTTACCGCTAATCTCTCGCATTTCTCGCAAAGCACAGGCAATCCACGCACGTTCCGCTTGTTTAAATTCATCAAGAGGCTTATTTGCATTGATTTCCACGGATTGCCCTTGCTCTTGTGCAAGTAAATTTGCCATACCTAATAAACGTCTTCGTTGCAGATAATCCAGACTTAAAAAAGCTCTATCGACACGGTTCAGCTCAGGTTTCTCAGGGCAAATTTGGCTGGCTAATACTCGACCAGCAACAAACTGATCGATCAACGCCCAACCCTTCAACCCTTTAGCTTTCAAATTTTGCACCTGCTTTACCCCTTCCGCTTCTTGAGCTTTGAGATAAGCCTCCCATTCTGACCGTGTCATCGTTCACCCCTACGGATTACCCTTACTACACAACACCCCAAGCAACCACTGCCACAAACGACAAACAAGGCTTTTCGGTTTTGGATAGGCAACCCATTGCAACTCTTTCTCTGCTTGCTCACGGGCTTTCTTCTCAGCCACCAACGTTGCCACCTTTGTTTCTAGCGCCGTCAATAAATCGTGGGTATTCTCTAAATCCAGCGTCACCACTTCCTGACGACCTTCCAAATGACGCACACGTTTTTCCACCAAAAACAGATTTAACCGACGGCGGTCTTTCATCTGTCTGTTCATACGCCAGCGTTGATTACGTCTAAATTGTTTACTCATTGTTCAAACTCCTGTTTTCAGGGTGCAAAAAACCAGCCCTTTAATAAAAAGGCGATTTTTTACACAATTTAAAGATTAATATTTGAAATCAGATGAATGTGTATATTCTGGTGCGAACATATCAACAGTCTGTCTATCAAGCTGATTTAGCGGTTTAGTCGCTGACTGCCACCCTTCAGCTTCACGGTATTCAGGCTCATAAAACTCAACAATCTCAGTCATTGCTTTGCCATAACAACCGCACTGATGACACCTAAAAATAGTGACACAGGTCTGCAATGTCGGATTAGTCGATGTTCTCACACTAAGAGCAGAACCACATTTAAGACATTTCGTGTTTGTTTTCATCTTTCCCCTGCCTTTCGGCGATATCCTTTTTCCACTTTTTTCTGCCGTTCCCCAACGGCCCCCACGTTTTCAACTCAGTTTTCCCCTTGCACATTCCCCAATATGCAAGCGGTTTGTTTTTGGTTATATTTTGCTGATATCACCTACCTTTGTTTATAATTCAATTTCCATTCACTCAAAAAAGGAAATCAGAATGAACCCAACACAATTTGAAAATATTTCAATGCTTAATCCAGAGCGACAATTTGCAAAAGCGATTGTTGCACAACTTACCAAAGACCAACTTAAAACCTTAAAAAGTCGCTTGCAGTTCGACCCACGCAAATTACCGCTTACCTTTCAAGCCTTAGAAACGGCTCTACAAGCTACGGACGAAGCAACATTTAACACCCTACGCACTCGCTATTTTCAGCTGATTGACGAGTTTCAAAAACTTGTCGAACCATCACAGATTGACGCTTTGCAAGGCTACGCAACTTACATCTCTCAATTAATTGAGCAGACGGACGATGATTTTCTCCTTGACGATTTGGAAACGCTCCACGGTCATTTGCTGAACTTTTTCGAAAGCGTAAATACTCGCTAAAACTGCCAATATCCGCCCATTCTGCAAGCCCTGCACTCACAGGGCATTTAACTTTCTCACACATTCCCTTTTCTCCTCGTGTTAAACACATTAATTGCTTTCAAAATTTGCCTTTGTTTATAATCCCATTTCCATTCACTCAAAAAAGGAATTCGATATGAAATCTAATCTCATCAACATATCAGGTTACGCTATTGTGTTTAGCGCTTCTTTCCTTTACTACCACAACGTACTTACACCAGAGTTCACATTTGATTGGCAAATCCGCCTACTGTGCTTACTTGTTGTGTCTTTTGAGCTTATCTACCGATACACCAAACGCCATATTGAACAAGTCCCTGTATCAGCGCTTAAAGAGTTTCTTAGGCTTTTATGTATCGTAGCGATTACCCTTAGTAGCTTTTCACAAACAGAGCTTCAACAACTCGGCTTTAACTTTGCAACAGATGAAATCCAAGCCATTTCGCAATATTTTTGGTTAAAGTTCATCTTTTTTGTTGTGAGTGTGACTATCGTTCCTAGACTGTTCAGGGTATAACCAAACCAACAAAAACCAACGGCTAATGAGCAACGCTAAAAAAATCCAATGTTCGTAGCCGTCTGGAGATTCAATAAAAAGCAGATACAAGCTCAAATATGAATGACCAGCCAAAATATCACCTTTTGTCTCTTCACTCAGCTTCATCTTTCCCTCCTATTAAACACATCAATTGATCTCAAAATTTGCCTTTGTTTATAATCCCATTTCCATTCACTCAAAAAAGGAACTTACTATGACAATTGAAACTCGACTTGCAAAACTAGAAATACGCCTTGCACTACTCTCTGAACTGCTTTACCAGCAAAACCAGTACACCACATCTATTGCTAAATTCATTATTTCAACGAAGTTCGAAGATTTTTCGACATCGCTAACGTCAATGTCTCAATCTCTTTCTGAACAGCTTTCGCAAATAAATGCTCATCTTGAGACCCTACCTGAAGATGCAACGCTGGAACGTGAATATGTAAATTTACTACAACAGAACCAGCAGATTTTGCACTCTGCGATAACGACGGCTCTTGCTCAGCATTTGAAGCCGTAGTGTCTAAACTATTCAATACTTTTTCCGCACACTGCACGCCGTGCATTTTGGCTAAGTCCAAAATGCTACGGCTGAACATTAAACAATCTTTCTCACACATTCCCCTTATCCCCCCTTGCCTTTAAGGCTTCTTTCATCAAACAGCCAACCCCAAACCCTGACGGATTAACATCCGCCCCAATGCCGCCTTAGTGGCGAGCCCCAAACGTTCACGCTCTTTCTCAAAGGCAATGCCTTCTTCCTCGTTTAACGTCATATGAAACGCCACAGACACTTCACGCGTCGGGCGGATTTTTCTCCCAGTTTTGTGACTGAGATCACCTTTTTCCATCTAGACACCCCTTGTGTTTATTGATATTGTTAGTACATTTTATTAAAACGATCCATTTCGATCGGTTTTGCTTTGTTGTGAAGTATTTTATATCTCATTTTGCGACATTGCAACCAATTTTGCGACATTGCAAGGGGTTTTTTATGGATATATTAAATAGTCGCTCAATTATTGAACGAATGAAATCAGTCTTATCTGTCAGTACAGATGATGAATTAGCTCAAATTATCAACAAACCATCATCAACAATAAGAAATTGGAGAAACAGAAATAACTTTCCTTTTGAAGTAGCTATTGAGTTTGCTAATACCCATTCTCTAACTTTAGATTGGTTAGTATTGGGAAAAGAAGAAAACACCCAAGACGAAATGGAAACCGAACTTCTAGCACGCTTTGCCAAATTGGATTTCAAACAAAAATTAAAATTACTCACCAGCCTAGAAGAGGGTGACTTTGCAAAAAGTGGCACACATCAAACCGCTCACGGCAACGGCAATAACCAGCAAGTGTTTAGTGGTGATGTTGGGGAAGTTATAGGGATAAAAAAATAGGAAATGTTATGAAAAAACTACTAATGCTTTCATTTTTAGGCTTAACTCTCTCAGCTTGTGATGATACACCGCAATCAGCAAGTACTGAAACAAACGCAAATACATCTCAACAAACTGAGTCCATAAAATCTGAACCCGACATAAAGGCAATATTGCCCGAAAATATGATTAAAGACGTGCCATTTTCTAAAAATGAAAAAGGAACAGTTATTTTCAACAACGTTTTAGATATGTTTTCTGCGCTTAGCTTATATGATGTTGAAGACAAAAATATAAAACTGGTTTCTGAAAAACCATTGCATATATTGCTACATCCAACTATTGCAAAATCAGATGAAGAAATCACATTAAAAGATAGTCGATATGAATTTCTCTCTGCACTTTACAGAATATTTACCAACACTTTAACTGATGAAATTACTTTAGAAGTAGTGCCTATTGATGTTCAAACAAATAAGCCACTTCCTAAAAAATATCACACCAAAATTAAGGCAACAAGAGAAAAAGCCCTAAACGTATTACAGACTTTTAGCCCTGCAAAAGATTTTAATGATTTAGTTAGTTTTGATAAACAAAATCAATATGTAGTGCTAGGTTATTCTTCATCGAACTTATCAAGTAAATTTTATAATAGCCCTTACGCTACAAATATTATAAAAGCACTTTCGACTGGAAAAATTGAAATTCCAATGCAAGATGTAATTGATCCGTTAAACTTTAATTTATTGACTATTCAAACCAAATTAAGAGAAATTGGAATGAATGGCGACTTTGATATTAGAAAATTAGAGTCAGGCAAAAATGCTTATACAATTCCATTAAATAAAGTTGTATCTATTGAAGCAGTTGGTAATGATTGGGAAAAAATAGAAACGGTATCACTTCAATTTGGAATGGTAAACGACAATGATATTATTCTGCATACTTTAGCTGGTCTTGCTACAACAGTCTTAGTAATGCCAGACCCTGATAAAGCCTTTAAAGAAATTAATGCAATGATTGATATTGCAGGTAAAAGAATGAAAAAAGAAGAAACTATCAAAGTGAAGAAAGTTATTGATGGTATTACATTGGAGTTAAAAGTATTTAAAAATATGGGTGGATTAAGTTATCTATCGTATAAAAAAATTAAACAAGAACCTGTAAATTTTAATGAATAGGAGAACCAAAATGAAAAAATTATTTGTGTTATTAAGTGCATTATTTCTGACATTTTCAGCTTCAGCAGACAATTTGGACGCTCAGAGAGAAAAAGTAAAACAAATTTTCTTAAGTGATGAAGAGCCGAAAGTGAAAGATGCGATTTGGACAACGCCAACCACCTTTAAAGTAGGTGTGTTTGATGACGGCACAAGACGAGATGGTTATGCTGGGTATGTTTGTCTTGTTCTATATGAAAACGGCTTTAAAGATACTGGCGTTTTTGTTCACGTCATTGATATTAAAAAATTGGTTAGCACAGGTGAATGGGTAGTACTCGGTCAAGCCTATTGCAAACAATAAAAGCGAATAAGGGGGAATGTTATGAAAAAGTTTAAAGTATTTTTATTTGTTTGTTCTGCTTTCTTTACATTCCCCAGTTTTGCCCAAGAATACGATTGCGATAAAAGATACTGTAAAGAAATGGTGAACTGTGATGAAGCCTATTATCATCTTAAAATCTGTGGTCTTGTACGGTTAGACCGTGACGGCGATGGTGTGCCTTGTGAAAATGTTTGTGGCAAAGGTGGGAAAAAACAGAGTAAAAAATCGAAACAAACTATTCAAAATCTCTTAAATGATTCAGAAAATGAAGAAAGTAACGAGAGCGACAAAGATCAAAAGAATTAAATAACTATTTAGCCAAGGAGTAAATATGGGCGATGTTAGCCACCAATATTTTAGCGGTTCCGTAGGTATGGCAAATGGCGTGAAAATTGATTCACAAACCAAAGTCGAAATTCACCAACATTTTATTTCGCCTTTGGATAGAAAAAAACTCACCAAAGAACTAATGGGGTTCAAATCCACCGACCCACAATTTTTCAAAGCCCTTCAAGACATTTGCACACAAATGCGTGGCGATTTTATGTTTATAAAATTCAACGATGAAGAATTTCTTAAATTCTACGAAATTAAAAATATCCTGTTCTCCTTTTACCAAGAAAAAGAAAACCACCGTCTTTCCCTTTCTGAAGAAAAATCCAAAGTCACTAAACTAGAAATGGATTTAGCCATCGAAAAAAATCGAGTGGCGTTATTTCAGCAAGAAACAAAACAGACTAAGAGTAAAATTGGGGAAATATTGAAAAGGGTGTTTGGGTAATGGACATTGATCGCAAGTTGCAAAATGGACTATTGAAGCTACTTAAAATTGCCTATCCACAAACATTGTCAGACGACGAGCTTTATTGGTTTTATATAGAAGAACAATTGGATAACGTGCAAACGTGGGACGAAATGCAAGACTTTATTAAAAAGCCAAAAGACGGTTTTGCTAACGCCCACTTAAAAGCGAATTTAGCTTATTTAGAAGAACACGCCCTTATTCGACGGCTTAATGGAGAATATCAAGCGACAGCAAAGGGCATTGATTTGATTGCAAATGATGGTGGCTTGTCGGCAATTTTACAAATGCAAAAGGTTACGCTAGATGCGGAGAGTTTAAAGCCGTTGGTGCAAGCATTATCTCAATCGCAAAAACAGACAATTCTAGCTCAGGTACAGTCAATACCGGTTGAGATGTTAAAAGCGTGGCTGTTGGAAGCCCTAGTTTGAGGCGGTACTCTTGCTCTTCGTAGTCTTGGCGTGTGGCATATATCCCATATGCAATCGGAAAGTAAGGGCTGTTTTCGTAAAAAAACAGCCAACATCTTTGTTTAATTCAATAATTTGACTTTTACCAATGCGAATAAGTTTACCGATGTAATTCATTATTTTCTCCCAAAATATCTTTTATAAAACAGTAGGTGTGTCACGGTCTACAAAAATAACGTCAGGACGCTTTGTGAGTATGCCTTCAAAAATATCGGCTTTAAGAATAAAGGGGAGCCAAATACGATTTAATGTTGTTTGTTTTTGCAACACATATTTGGGGTTTAGGTTTAAGTGCTCAATTGTTTTTAATTTTGATGCAAGTTCAAATCGTAAGTAGATGTATTGACCATCGTCCGTTTGTAATCCAGTATTATAGTAGCCTACATTTTTATATGAAAAACTATCTACGTCAGCATTGAGTGTTATTGCTACCTTGCCTCGACGTTTGCTAAATGTAACATTTAAAACTGGTGATTTTTCCGATTTTTCGCACATAAATTTCTCCTTTACGAATACGGTGTTAAAGGTTTTTCCGCAGAATATCGGAAAGCACAATGAAATAAAATGGGCGGTAGGTGTTATCAGGCTATTCACTAACTACGAAAAAACCGAGTGGCGTTATTTCAGCAAGAAACAAAACAGACCAAGAGTAGAATTGGGGAAATATTGAAAAGGGTGTTTGGGTAGGGGTAATAATGGAAGAAGTTAGAAGTCTTAGTGGAAAATTGCTTGGCTATACTCTACCACCAGAGTTTGAGAAGCTAAATAAATTAATCAAGATGCAAAATCTTGGTGGAAAAACCTTAGGTTTTTTACTCCCCCCTGAGTTTAAAAAAATAAAAGGTTTAGTTGAAATTCAAAATCTTTCTGGGATCACAACTGGATATCTATTGCCACCAGAATTTGAAAATTTAAAACAGGTTCAAAGTCAAATTCCTCTGATTTTTAAATCGGCAAGCGATGAAAATCTAAAAGAAACAATTGCCAAAATCCAGTCCGTCGTAAATTTGATACAACAAGAAAATGGAATAGATACTCAGGGAATTTCTCAAAATTTATCTGAATTATCAGATGTTCTATCAGAAGAGAAACCAATATCGTTAGAACAAATAAAAAAACTAATTACGTTATTATGGGTTGTTCTCTTTGGGATTATTTCTGCATACCCTGCCATAAAAGAAATCTATAAAGATGTCACCGATGATCCTTTTTCTGAAATTTGTGGGGCTTTATCTCAACTAGAAAAAGAAGCAGCCAAATTTGTGGAAGTGAACCACCGTGCTGGTATCCCAATTTATTTATATCCGAAAGGGAATAAATCAGTAGATTTTGTATTAAATAAAACTCAGCTTTGTATGATAGTTGAGCCAAAAGGAAATCAGAAACGAGTAAAAGTCATTTATAAACTCGAAAATAACAAACAAATTACAGGATATGCTGACAGAAACAAACTCATAAGGCTCTATAAGAACGAATAATTTTTGTATAATGCCAACATCAAGGGGGGAGTTATGCAAAAAGAATTACGAGTACAATTTAATCTATTCAAAAAATGGTTGTTTGTGGCTTTATTTTTACTCACAAGCAACCCTATTTTAACCGATATAATCATCTATATTGCACCCAATAAAGCGGTTAAATATACGATGTTTTTTGTACTCGCTTCACTTAGTTACTATACATTACACCAATTATTAAAGAGATATTTGCTTTTATCCAAACGCATAGAACAATAATATTTTACTGCACATATCAAACCACCTTCAACTCACACTCAATCGCCGTAGTAAATCCGCTGTTCTCAGAAATCGAATGAGTAACTTGCGTCACTATCCACGCATTTGAGTCAATCTCGGCTTTAAAGCCCACCACGTTTACTGTCGTTTCGGGGATTAGCTCCGCATTACCTTCCGCAAGGTTTAGGCTAAAGGTCGCCACGCCACGTTGTAGTTTTTCAAAGTGGCGTTTACAAGCATTCAATGCGGTTTGCTGTGTAGCGTAGGTATGACGTAGGGTTTTAATTTGGTCATTGTCGCTTTCCACTGGCTTATTTTGCTGAATAACGGTGGTCTGCTTTTTGCTGATTTTGCCTTTCTTGGTGGTTTTATTGACCTTCTTCACTTCGGTATTTTCATCAATAATCACTTCGCCACGCTTGCCCGTTGCGGTGTCGTGCCAGTAGGCTTTAACCGCTTTGTAGTTATCCCCTTCAGCAATGGCAAAGCGGTGACTGTCGCCATCTTGTCGGGTGAGGATAAATTCAGGCAGTTTCTGACCGCTTGCAGTGGTGGATTTGCCCGATTTAATAAACAATAATCGCCCATTTTTGACGGTGGCTATCGCATCGTGTTCTTCGGCAAGGCGAGTTAAAAAGCTGATTGAGCTTTCGTCCGTTTGGTCAATATGCTTAATCTCAAGGTTTTTGTACTCATCGCCCACCATCGCTTGTAGTTGGTTTTCGTCGGCAATCTGTTGCACGATTTTGCCTAGCGTGGTTTTGTGAAAACTTCGCTCGTGTCGGTTCATTAAACTGCCACGCAAGTCCGCCGACCTTGCCCGAATGGTGACACAGTCGGGAGCGCCTGAATGCTCTACTTCGTCCACGGTGTATTCACCCTTAAAGGTCAAGGCTTCATCTTTCCAACCTAGCCCAAGAGATAAAATCGCTCCACGGCTCGGCAGTTCCAACAAGCCGTCGGTATCATCTAAGGTAAAATCGAGCTGATCGGCTTCAAAGCCCCGACTGTCCGTCAGGGTTAAATTCATCAAGCGTTGAGAGAGTAGAGTAGTGATGTCTTTCGTTCCGCCTGTGGATTTTTTCGGATTTGGTCGAACGGTAAGATGAAAGGCAGGAATACGGTGACCGTTTTGCTTTAATCTATCAAGTAAATTCATAGTAAGCTCATAATGTCGTCGCTGATTTCGGTCATCATTGAGTCATCGACCCGTTTTAGCGAAAGGGAAAAATCAAGGCGACGTGGTGCACCGTCACCAAAGAAAAGGCTACTTTGCACGCTGATATTTTCAATCACAAACCAGCCTAACACCATAAACGTTGCCCCATCAATTAACGGATAGGGTTTGCCTTGCTCTGCCATTAATTCCAACGCCGTTAAACTTAATCGACCGCCTGTCAGTTCAGGGATTAATGTGCCGCTAATCGTCATCGTTTCGCTGGCTTTGCCTGTAAACTGCGTGCGTGGCAATTTCCCCACGACACTGTTTGTCGGGTGGTTCCACGATAATTCTCGGCTGGTTTCTTGGTAGGGTACGGTTTGTCGCATAAAAACAAACAACCCAAGGCACATCATAGCGGAGTTTTGGAGCATTTAATTTCCTTAATATAACAAGCGGTCAGATATTGAGATTTTTTTGCAAATTTTTCTCGTTATCCGACCGCTTGTCTTATTCTTCGTTGGTTTCTGTCCGTTTTCGTGCTTGCTCTCGCCATTGCATTAATTCATCAAGATACATATCGTCAAAGGCATTGGGTTGCCAATGGAACACAATAGCGATGTCAGCAATGGCATCTTCTACGCAATAAGGGATGAGTCGGACTTTCCCTCTTCGTCACTTTCGATGTCATCTTCATTCAAGTTCATCACTTCAAAGACAGCCCCAGTGAGTTTAGTAAAATCAGCCACATCTAAGCGGTCAATGTCGGATTTATGCAACATCGGCTGGGTAATTCGGGGAAGTAAAGTGATGATGCTGTTTACATCCGACTGCATTAAATCGAGCAACTTCAAGCCTTTGAGTGCCTGAATGTTTGGCTTACGCACCTGAATTTCGGTAATGGTCTGTTCACCACGCACAATGCCTGCTTTTAATTTGACTGTTGTCACATTTGGATCAGTTTTCTTTTTCATTGTTTTTTCCTTGTAGGGACACACTGCGTGTGTCCGTTTTCATCTTAGATATTAAAGCCCAATCGCCGCACGGTGTTGTGCATAACGATCTTTGCCGTCCACTTTGAACACCGAATTGATTAAATCAATCTCAATCAATTCCTTGCCGTCCACCGTTAGCTTGTAGTAGGAAAGTGCCGATTTAATCGTAGTTTCGGTTTTTTCCCCTGTTTTGCTACTGCCACCGTCTAACTCTGTGTGGCGACCACGCACCAACACTTCAACGGCGGTAATTTCGCCTGTGTCGTCACGTTGATAGCTACCCGCAAAACGAATTAATTCGCTGTCAATGGTATCTGTGGCAAACCCTTTGAATAACTCTGGCACAATGCCCGCGTATTTGTGGGTTATTTCTAATTTTTCTAAGCCTTGATTTGCCGACACTTCGCCCAACATACCGCCTGTGCGGAAACCTTCTTGCTTCATCGTCAATTTCGGCAATTCGACTTCTTCTGCTACGCCTTCATAACCAAAACCGTTATTGAAGACGTTCATCAATTTTAATAATCGTGGTAAAGCCATATTTTTTCCTTATTCAACATTCCCCCCTTTGAAAAAGGGGGACTAGGGGGGATTTTTATGCCGCAGCCACTTTCGCTGCAAAGTCCATCAAGTATTTGTCGGTAATACGCTGACGTAAATTCAGGTTTTCCAACGACGGCATCGGGGTATAGTCATAATCAATAAAGAACTGACCATCTTTGATAATGTCTTTGGTGTTAATATCGGCATCGACCCAAGCCGAGCCGTCCACGATATAACCTAAATTTTTCCAGTAACGGAATTTTTGGTTGATCATTTCCAGCATATCTTTCACCAAACTTGGTGTAAGCGGTTTATCAATCGCCCAGTCGAACGCTTCGCCGAAGGTGTCCGCAATAATCTGAGCGGTTCGGGTGTACTGCTCAAAAGCAAAAAGTTTATCGCTTGATAAGGTGCGACCGCCCCAAATGCGATAGCCGTTGAAGTTGATTGGCACGGAAATGTTTTTCTCATTGAGCATATTCACGTCAGTGCTTGAATCTTGAATATCAAAAGACATCGGGATAGTGACACCCGTCACCCCATCAATTACTACGTTAGACAGGTTTTTGTGCCAGCCGACGGTTTTATCTAACAAGGCACGCAAGCCCAATGCACGAGCAACGGCAGAGTTCGGTTTGTAGGATTTTGTTGCAGTGTCAAAAGAAACAAAATCACCGTGGATCATCATCAATTCACGTTGTCCGAAATTGCGGGCATATTGAATAGCCGCATCACGGGTTTTCGCACCGTTTGAGCTGATATAGCCAAAAGCACGCAATTTTTTACAGATACTGGCAAGCTCCGTTGCCACCGCTTGATTATCCAATTCAGGCACGCCTAAGATGCGTGGTTTAAAACCGCAGACGGTATTTGCCACCAGCAAGGCTTTTAAGCCTGTGTATTCGCCTTGATCGGTCACTGTACCAATCACATTTGCGGTGAGTGTATCGGCGTTTTCATCGTGGGCAACACGCACCACAATCACAGGGGTTTTAACAGAATCACCGATAGCGTCAAGACTGCGTGCCAATGTGCCTTGTGTGCCAGCTTTGCCAATTGCAGCGACAGGATCGGTAATTAAAACAGGTTTATTTAGGGGGAAAGTTGCACTGTCGGCATCATCGGCAGTACACACCATTCCGATAATTGCGGTGGCAATGGTTCGAATTGGTCGTGTGCCTTCGTTGATTTCCAGTACTCGAACACCGTGTAGATAGTCCATAGAAAATCCTTCTGTTTAAATAAAAGGGGATAAATTGAAGGCTATTGTGAAAAGAAAACCGCCCTGAAGCGAGCGGTTGGAAGTGTGGATTTGGGGATAACAATCAGCGGATTTTGCTAAACTCTGGGGGATATTGCTTGCGTTTAACTTCGCTTTCGTAGGCGGTTTGGCAATGCTGTTTATCAAAAAACAGCCCATTGATAAAAGCAAACCAAAAACGCCACCGCTTGCGTGGCTTCTCGGCAAGTATCGCCCCACGGTAGCAACGGCTTGAAAAGGTTTCATCTGCCGCACCGCCTGTTAGGGCGTTAAATAGTTGGTCAATGGCAATCACAACGTGATACAACCACAATAGCAATTTAGATTTGTTCATTTACAAACTCCTCATAAGTCTGCGTCCACCCACTCGAATAATCATATTCAAGTGGGTTTTCTACTTGCTCCACCATCGCTTTATGCTTCAAGGCGTTAGCGTGATTGTTCGTTTTGGCTTCCATCAACACTTGCCAAATAACCAGTAGCTTCTCTTTGTTAATCATTGCCACCGAATTATCGGCGAAGGTCCACGGAATTTCTTGGTCACCGAATAAGTCAAATGTGGCTTTGACAGACAAGATATTGCGTTCGGCGGTGGCGTCAGTATCAATCCATTTGTCAATCGCTGACACATAAACGCCACCGTTGATTTTCTTATCTCGCAGAGCGTTGATGGCATTACGGGTTTGTTGGCGTTGTTCTTCAATAGGCATCGGCGCTGGTTCAACTAAAATCGGAAGCCCTTCATCATCGGCAACGATTAGCTTACCTTGAGCTTGTCCTTCAAGTAACAAGCGGTAGGTTTGTTCCGAAATTTCACAAGCCCCTTCAGGTACAAAACCGCCGTGGTCGTTGTTATAAAAACCGTCTTTATAAAAAATTGCCATTGTATTCTCCTATTTCCAGCGACCAACACCTAAAAATTGCACTCGACAGTCACCTTGATTCTCACTGTTGTGTTCATATAATTTATAATAACAAACAGCATTGGTGCTTTTTCTCATAATAGCACTACCAACATCGCTGTTTATACCATAGGTATGCTCCACTTTAGGTATCACCATAGGTTTATCAGCAAAAGCGACAGCCCAAGTAAATTGCTTTTCTATCCACTCTTTCAAATCATTTACATCATAAAAATAGGTTTGAATCATCGTCCCATCAGGGTATTTGCGGATTTCGAAGTTGCCGATTTTTTGATAAGTAAATAACGCTGTCACTCTATTATCAAAATCATTAATACCTAAACCTGATGCGGTCGTTGGCTTATTTCTCACTTCACTCCAATCCGCTCCGTCAATCTGCTTCCACAGCAGCCATCTGTTGCCTTCTCTGCCTCTCACAAATTTTTTATTGCTGTAAAAGGTTGTGTACTCTTGCTGATAACCATACGCAGATGGCGTAACCAGCAACGTCCCCGCCTCTTGTGCAGGGTAGTTGAGGTTAGGCTGAGCGTTGGCATTTGCCATTTGGGAGTACACGCCATACACAGTGACGTCATTGAGGTTGCTTACTTCTAATCGTGGGCGGAGCATAAAGTACTCATGCACGCTCCCCCAGCCACTGGCATTGTTGCCCCATTGGGCAAAATGCCTATCAAAGTTTACAGCTTGGCGAAAGGCTTGGGTATTATCTATTTTGCTGACAAAACCCCATCCGCTAAATATGCCGCTGCCACTTAGCTGCGCATTGGTTGTAAATCCTATATAGCTACCCACAGGCAACTCTGCGGGCGTGGCGTTTTGGTACTCAATTTGAGTATTAGGAATATGAGACCGCAAGTTGATTTGCTTGACCGGGAGCAGGTTGCCCTCGTCAAAGACTTTATTCGCTCCATGATAGATGGCCTTGTTGCTCTCAACTCTGTCCGCCTTGAGGTGGACGCCGGTACTGTATTGATATGACACAAGCGCCACGTCGTTGTCATTATCCCTAACTCGTCCGACAAACCAATCATCCACATCGTTATTTTTACCTCTTAAATAAGAGGCGGCGTGGTTGATATTGAGTATGCCAGTCATCGTATCGCCAGATTTGGCGACGTAGTTTTGACGGTTGTAATCTTCTGCGTCTTCTGGGGCTGGAGCCCAAGTCATAGCTCGATTACCTTCGACAAGCATAGGATTTTGCAATTCGACAAGTCCTTCGCCTGGGTTAACAAACGTAATTTGCCTTACTGCACTTACAAATGTAATCGATATTTTTTGCCATACGCCAGGAGTCAAATTTCTTGCATAAAAATTAAGCCATCTCTCCCCATTCTGTAGATGGATATAAAACGCAGTTCTTTCGGGTTTGACCTCAGCGCTAAATGTATATTGCTTCTCGGGCAGATTAAAACTTTGCCTCCACCACCATTCCGTTGATGTATCTAAACTTTTAAAAACTGCGATGCCATTCCTTAGGTCTTGTCCCCCAATTACAGTCCAGTGATTGGTGCCGTTTAGCAGCCGAGAATTTTTAATTAAATTCCGCCCCCCAATCTCAATCCCATCAATCTTGTCTTTGAGGGCTTTGCCCTGCGCCGCCGTCAACGCCTTTGTGGCATCATCGGTGGTTAGGTTATTGGCGAGTTGAACTAAGCCTTTTTGGGTTGGGCTGGCATCTTGAGCTGTGTATTTGCTATTAGCTAAATCATAAGCCGTTTTTACCGCTTGTGAAGAAGCCACTGTGGTTTGCGACGTGGAATTGACAGCGTTACTGATGTCGGTTTTATTGACTTTTTGATTTAGCGCATTGGTTGTACTAAGTTGCAACTGTGCCACAGACTGAGCAATGGATTTACCTGCTTTTGCGGTTAATGCCAATACTTCAGAGTCTAGTCCTGTGTCGTTGGTGAGTTGGGTAATCCCTTTGCGAGACGTAGTGGCTGTGTCAATTGCGTGAGAATGTCCTGTGTCATCAAAACCATTGATACTATTTGCGGTGATGGTTTTTGGGGTAAACTGTCCCCGTGTCACAAAAATCACTGAATCATCCACACTTAATGTCACTGCATCCGACGAACTCACTAATAAAATCATTCGCAACACTTGAATTTTGCCACTACCTTCTTCTAATCGTGGTTTATAGGTATCGGGGCAGTTAGCAATCGCAACCAATCGCCCTGCATTATCAAAAATCCCCATTTCACGAATCCAAAAGCCACCGACATTTTCAGGTAAGGTTAGCTCAAAAATGACTTGGCGATTGTTTCTCGGATCTCGACTGACTGCACTGATACTCGCTTTGTGGACTTCTCTCACAAGTGATGTGCGAGTAGAATCAGGCTGTACAGCTCGCCCATTGCCATCACCAACGGCAAAATGGGTAATGTTCACTGCTTGGCGATTTGTCATCGCATTTGCAAAAAGTTGTGAACCGTAGGTGGTTAAAACGGAGTAATAGGTTTTTGCCATAGTGTTTCCTATTGTGGATAAACGGTGATCGTCTCACCGCTATTTTGTCCAATAAATACATTCATTTCGCCTGTTGGTGTAACAGCAATTGCAAGAGTTAAATGGCGTGAAACAGGCTTCACATCATCGACTAATCGTACAAGTTCATTGTAAGTTTGTTCATTTAACCCTGTTTCGCTCACTTCAACGGTCAGCTTAAACGTCCCTGCCGTTCCCATTGGTGTTTCTTGCCACCACTCTTTCACTTCGAGCAAATAGCCAATAGGCTCTACGACACGTCGAATAGCGGTTAATGTGCCTTTTTGTTTATGGATCAGGAACGCATTTTTAATTGCAATACGTTTGACTTCTTCGCTCCATTGCTCGTCCCATTTATCGACTGAAAATGCCCACGCTAGATAAGGCAATAATGGTTCTGGACAACGTTCGGGATTGATTAAATCTGCAATCACAATCGGATTTCTGACCGCTTGTTGTAAACATTCTGCTGCTCGTTTTTCAAGCGTAGTCGCTCCATTTGGTAAAAGTGGGGCGTGATTAATAATCATCAGAAACCGCCATTTCTAAGCTAATTTGTGTACAAAATCCTGCTTTATTATTGGGCAAAATCAGATCTGTTCGTGGCTCTAATAATTCGACCCGTTGAACTCCTTCAATATGCAATGCAGAATAAATACCTGATAAGGTAATATCTCGCCCTAATCGACGGCGCTCTAAGGCGTATTTTTCCAAACGTTTTTGCGCTTCTTGTTTAATCGGTTCATATTCAGGACCACGAAACATATGTAATTTGGCTCTGATTTGATAATCCTGAATAGTAGCAGCCTGTACCGTCACTCTATCTGCAATCGGGCGAACATTGTCATCATTTAGCCTTGCTTCAACCGCTTGTAATACCGCTTGGCTAGGTATGCCTTTGCCTAAACGGGAAAGGATTGTCACGGTTACATAGGCTGGTTGTGGTGAAACCACAGAAACATCGCCAACTTCAGGATGAGCCGAAAGGGCGTGGAATACATAAGCAGAACGTGGACCAGCCACAGATAAGCCTTCAAATGCCAATTGAGCTCTTAAACGTAAATCTTCATCACTTTCTTTGATTTCGAGTATCGGCGGGTTAGCTTGTAAATCCGCTTCCTGTATAATCATTCGTTGCACATTAAAATTTGCAGCGATCACATCTAAGTCTGTTCCTGTTGCATAAGCTAACATTGTGGCTTTTGCGGCATTGTTAATTCGTTGGCGTTCAAGTAACTGCAAATAACAGTTTTCTTCCAACAACTTCGTAATCGGCTCCGACTCCAACGCTAACCGTGCTTGCCAAAAGGCACGTTCGCTTTCAGGGTAAAGCGACAGAAACTTGGCTTTGCGTTCAGCCAATAAGGTTTCGTAGTCAAGCTCTTCAATGACATCAGGGGCTGGGAGTTTTGATAGATCAACTAATTGGCTCATCGTAAGGTTAAATCCGTCATCGTTAATTTGGTGTTACTACTTTTTACGGTGGCATCAATGGTGCCAGTTAAACTATGTGGGCGGTTTAAGTCTGCAATCTCAACCTTAAACGCCGTCACATCAATTCGGGGCTCCCACATTTTTAACGCCATTACGCAAGCGGCAGAAATTTGCAGAAGTAAGGCACTGGAAATCGGGCGGTCAATAAGCTGATACAAATTACTGCCATAAGTCCGACGCATTACACGAGAGCCTTTTGCCGTCAGTAAAATGTCAGCAATAGACTGCTTGATATGCTCGCTTTCATCGCTGATCGTTAAGCCTGTGTTTCGGTTCATTATGGTGTTCCTGTTCGTTTGCTACCGCTTTCTACACCGCTGTGTGTATGGGTGGAGAGATTGATACCTTTACCACTCACTTCACCGCTTGCCGTCACTGAACTTGATGTACTGATCGCCCCTTGCACTGTGAGCGTGCCTTGAATAGTGACATCACCTGTGCAAGTCAAAGACGGTGTATCTGCTGTAATGCTTTGTGTGGCTTGAATAGTTGCGGTTTTGCAATTTTCCACCGATAAATGACCGCTTGCGTGGTTGTAGCGAATGACACAACCGTCAGGAAAATGAGTAGAAAACTCATCTTTGCTTTGGCTCGGAGCATTGGACGCATAAACACCAGCAAGAATAATCCCCGAGTTAAATTCGCCACTGACCGCAAGAATTAAAACTTGCTCACCTACGCTAACAGGCGACCACGTTTTTACATCGCCAGCACGCAAGGTAATCCACGGCAGAAAGTCGGTGGTAATACCGCCTGCTTTCACTCGTGCGGTGGCGTTGGCATAATCCACTTCGGCTATTGTGCCAAGGCGTAGCAAGTTATCTAATCGGCGTGGGTGGTCGTGATGCACAATAAAAATCCGTCAGTTAAAAATGGGGATATTGTGCGAAAGGTGAGAGCAAAGGGCGAATGGTTGTGGGTGTGGATTTGGTGGTAACAAAAAAGCGACCGAAGTCGCTTGGGTTTAGCTAATACTTATTTAATCAATCCCATTGCCCGCATTAGACTTTCTTCTGTCATTTGCTGGGCATAACGTTCAACATTCGCAAAAACTTTATATTCTTGTGGGCTGAGTGCTGGCACTTCACGCAATGGCTTTTGGTGTGTTTCAACCACTGCAAATACTGCATTATGCGGCACTTGTGCCATAGGCTGAGCTTGTAAAATAATCATTGTTTTTCTCCGCTTCATAAAGGGAACTTGTCGGATCCTAACGTTGAATAAGAAAATTGTCAATTTACAAGCAAAAGCCCCGATAATTCGGGGCTAGAGTATAAGATAAAGGGTTATTTATTTTTTAAATACGCTACAGCAAGTGTACCAATTGTGACTGTTCCAAGTGTTCCAGCTAACCAATCGTGACCTTCTAAACCTAAGTAAATAGCACCAAGTATTCCTACTAATGCAATGATAAGAGAGAAAACTAAACCGATTATACGTTCAATAAAAGTATAAAAATTGATTTTTCTGTTTTCATTGCGTCTTGTTTTTGCTTCTTCTTGGGTTTCATTTACTACAAAATCCACTAAATCAGGACGAAATTGATGTAATCGTTCAAGTTGCTCAACAGGTAATAGCGGACTATCAGAATTTGTACTTGCTATGGCTATTTCATTCCCACGACTATCTCTCGCTTGCGCTTTAACGTGTTTGGCTGCCATATTGTCTATATACCTTTTGTGTATTGCGATTTAGCGTTTGCATAACATTATTGACATCCGATTGTAAATTTTCTCTATCTAACTGAAAACCATTTCTGATAGGTTGATACGATCTAGGTTCAGCAATTGCAGAAAAAAGAGAGCAAAAACCATTAGTGATATTTTTTAAATGTTCCATTTGGTCTTCCTTATTTTGTCAATGGGTTATATCCTAAAATATAACCTTTTCTATGTCAAATAAGATCAAAAGAGATCACTTTAAGCATTCAAGGTCACTTATCCCAATATCGACTGCGAGCTTTTGCTTGGGCGTTGCGTTGTTGCTTTTCAAGTTCCCGTGCAACAAGGCGAACAATCTCTTCAGCACTCTGTCCTGCGGTTGCATTGACGGTGATATTGACCGACTGATTAACAGGCGGTGGGGTTTGTCGTTGGATTTGCGTTGGGGCAATCAGCGGACGGTTATCCACTTTTACCGCAGGCATAGGCTGTGCCAGTGCCACCGTAGAAGCTAACGCAGCCATACCTGCAACACCGCCGTAATTTAAGCGGTTGAGATTAGCCACACCAATTCGGCTTGTGGCTTCTTTGGTCATAACATATTCGCCACCGTGTACAATGCCTTTCGGCTCGTACTTGCCACCGTTGCCTGTGTAGCCACCTTGAGCAAAACCTTGATTAGCTGCCATTTGTGCCGTTTTTTCTATTTGGTTGACGTGTTCAGGTGGAACAATTTTACTTGCCACTTTACCCACACCATCACTGACACTATTAATACGAGTTTCAAGCCCTAAAAATTCCATTGCCTTATTAAAAGCGTTGGTGATAGATGAGGTAATGCCATTCCATAATCCCATCACGGTATTTTTCAGGCTTTCAAATTTATTGCCAATGGATTTAGTCACTGTATCAACAACGACATTCCAGTTGTTTACGGCAAAAATAATTCCGTTAATTGCGTTCACAAACCAGCTATCTGCAAACTTCGTTTTGAGCCAATCCCACGCTGTGCCAATGGCGTTTTTGACTTTTTCCCAGTTGAAATAGAGTAAGGCAAGAATGCCAATAATTGCAGTAATGGCTAGCCCGATTGGGTTAGAGGCGAAGGCAACACTTAACATTTTTATTCCCTTTTGTAGGACCGAAAACACTATGCTTGCTTTTGAACCCCATTGTACAAAACCAAAGGCAATTCGGGAAACAGGATATAACAGAAAGCTTAAAGCGGTACTAAGTATTCCAACGATAATGAGTACACTACCAATATAAGCACTCCATTGAACAAAAGTGGCAATGATACCTTTATTTTCTTTAGCAAATTCAGCAACCCATTTGACCACCGTAAAGACTTTTTCACCAAATGCCCATAGCCCTTGAGCAACTTCCATAATCACGGAACCAAATGCTTCTGCCCATTTTTGTAATTCACCATTTTGTTGCATTTTGTCTAAGGTATCTAAAACCCCTTGGATTTTGCCTTTAATCCAATCAAATGCGCCTGTATCCATCACTTGCATTTGAAAGTTTGTCCATACATCTCCTAATTTGGACCAAATACCCAATAGCGTTTTGGATTGTTTTTCTGCGGCTCCTTTATATTTTTCGTTCCAAATAGCTTGTAACGTACTTTCAATTTGTTTACGGTTGTTTTTATCTACTTTTGCTACTCGTTGTTTCCCATCTTTGTCCGTATAACTATATTCAATAAAATTCGTCCCCTTAATGGCAGAACCTTTAATACCAAATTCTTTTAAACGTTCATTTTCACCTGTTACTGCGTCAGCAATAGCTTCCACCGCTTGCATTACTGGTTTACCCATTGCAGCAGAGGTATCTGATAAGGTGTGCATTAAACCGTTAGTTGGATCTAAACCGTAGGCTTTTAATCGTACAAAGGCTTCCATTGCATCATCTAAATTTGCTGGCGTATCTACGGCAAACTGTTTTACCCATTCAAAACTTTGATTGGCTTTTTCACTTGAACCCTCCACCGTTTCAAGTACCGTTTTATATTGTTCAAATTTACCTGCTGTTTGTGCCATACTTGCTACACCTTTTCCCATACCAACAACGGGAGCAGCTAAAGCAGCACCTGTAATCATTGAGCGAGATCCTAAATTGTGTAGGCGTTCACTACCACTTTTCAATGCTTCAATATTTGCACGGTATTTTTCATTGCGAACTTTTACGGCATTAAGTTTTTCCAACTTGCTTTTTTGCTTGTCAATTTCGTTATTTGCACTTTGCATACTTCTGCGTAGTATGCTTTGCTTATTTGCTATTTCAGAGGCTTTAAAGCCATTTTTAACAAATTCAGCTCTAGCTTCTCTCAATTTAGTTACTGTTTTAGCTTGCTCACTTTTTAATTGAACCACATTTTGCTTTGCTTTCTCTAATTTTTTAGCAAATTCCGCAGTTGGCTGGTTCATTCCCTTCATTGCACTTTCCATTCGACGAACTTCGGCATAGGCTTTTGCAAGCTGAGATGTGTTTTCACTCAATTTAGACTTGAGTGGGTTAAGCGTTGAAGCATATTTTTTAATCTGTGCCTCATTGCTGTTATACTCTTTTTGTAAAGATTTTAGCTTGCTTTGATGTTCACTTAATGTCTTTGCTGTTTTTTGTACACTTTGTGTAGCATTACGAAATGGTGCAGTAAGTTTATCAATCGCAGATAAAACCACTTGAATTTTTAAATCTTTGCTCATATAGTGTCCTTATCAAGAGTAGGGGGTAATATGTTAGTTTCACTTATCGATTTTTTAGGTTGGCTAATATTGATTAGTGTTATATATGTATTCATTGCGGAAATATGTGAATTTTTTAAAGTGCTAATCAAAACTATCTATGACCTTTTTTAAAGCCTAAAGCGGTCATACTCGACCGTTTTTTTGCAAATAGCTAACCATCAGCCAACGCCTTAATCACAAAATTTTCAATCATTTCAATATCTTCATCGGTAAAGCCTAACAACTCACGCTGATCGTATTTCACCTTCCAATTTGCACTTCTCACCACTCGACCTTTTAACCCGTATTGGTGAATTTGTGCAATATGTGCGTCACTGCCACTGTAACCCAACTCGATATTATCCCCAGCGGTTCTTAACTTCATAAATCGGGACGACTTCAATTTTAAGAACATCGCATTTTGTTTAATCTTTCCCTTGCGTTTTTTACGTTGTACTTTGCGTGGAGTGTACGCCGTGCCGTCAGGATTTTGCTGTGCGGTAATGCGTCTGCGTTGGCTACGAGCCAATTCACGCCCGATTTGTTGATATAGCAAGCGTCGCCGTGGTTTGCTGATATTTTTGAGCAACGCATTAAACGCTGATTTAACCTTGATAATGTCGTCTGTCGCCATTATTCCACCGCTCCCATTTGCTCATACACCTTTTCCCCTTTCACAAAAATTGTCAGACGTTCCATTGCTTGCCATTCGGTCGGTTGTGGCTCTTCGGCGTGGTGAACTTGGTAATGATCGCCTTCTTGTTTGACAATAACACGTTCGGTCAGCGGTATTTTGATGTAAATGTCGTGGGTGGCGTTGTTGTTTGGGTCAATTTCAAAGGTGATGCTGTCCTGTTTGTTCGGATTGGTCATCAGCTCCGGTTGTTGCAAGCGGACAAATTCCATCACAGGCACAAACAGCAAATCGGGGTGTTCTGGGAAATCTTCCACCACAATTTCTAAGTCATAATGATATTGGTAACTGAGCGATGTCGCCCCTGTCGTCCAAATTTTGCCGTTGGCATAGTAAATCTGTAACTGTTCGGGATTTTTCGCAAAATAAGGAATGGTTTTGGTGAGCAGGTCACGCAGTTTGTCAGGTTTAATCATTTGCGATAGCCTTTTTGTTTGTATTCGTAAATTTGTTGGCACTCAATGCAACGGGTGCAACCTTGCACGTTTTGGCGACGAACTTCGGGGATTGGTTCATCACAATCTTCGCAATGGGTCAGGCTGTAAGCGGTCGGTTTGTTGCGAAGTTTTGCAAGGGCGAACTCTCTTTCTTTTTCGGCAAGCTCATTGGCTCGGTCAATTTGGTCTTTCATCGCTTTTTCTCGTTGAGTTAAATAGCGATATTGTGAGCAACTGGCAAAGGTGGGGCGAATGGTTGTGGGTGTGGATTTGGTGGTAACAAAAAGCCCCGATGGGTCGGGGCGATGATTATTTCTGATTACCTAGCTGAATAAAATCATCAATCCGTTTTCGAATAGCTTTCATTCTTTGTTGAATATATTTCTCTTCTTTGGTTCCAAATAAAGTGTCGTGATCTACCATAAAACGAACCGATACAGCTGTTTCTTCTGGGTTATCTTCATATTCAAAAGTAAGGACAACAAGTGGATCGTTTTCAGTATAACTTAGGCGAGCGTGGTATAAACCGATATAATAGGGCGAAGCACCATAAGATAAGCTACTATCTTTTGCCCGACCAAATAGGCGATCTTGGTTTTCAATGTAAATTTCAACAAATTGCTGTTGTTGCCATAAGGCGATTAATTCTGCCAAATTTGCCGAATGGGTTTCAATATCCTGTTCACTAAAACCTAAAGCAAGGCTAATTTCAGTAAACAGGCGATGGATTTCAACAAATTTAATATGTTTGCGTTCTAACATTTTGATTTGATTGTTTTAATTGTTGTTGTAGTACCAACATAGCATTTTTTTGAATTTCTTCTTTGGTTTTACCGACAATTCGTGTGCCACCAACTTGTTTTGTGCGTTCAACAATTTCACGAATATAAGGTGCATTTTTATTCATATTGTCCCTCCATTACATAGAAAACGTACAATATATTCTGCATTGTCGGCTTTTTATTTTCAGCTGTCAACAAAAAGCCCCGACTATTCGGGGCAATCATTACTCTTGAATGCGCTTATTGTAACTTTCCACACACGCTTCCCAGCCTTGAATTTCCACCTGACAAAGCTCAATGGTCGTTAAACTTTGGTCGAGGGATTTTGCAAGATCAGCGTTGGTCTTTATCTCGAACTTGGGGCTGTGGCACTGTTTTATTTGGGGGCAAAGTAGCGGAATTGGCTTTACTGTTCGATACTGTACCGCTTCTTTGGTTGAGCAACCGACTAACGTCAGTAGGCACAGGCTGATAGCTCCAAGATGAATTGTTTTCCAGTTCAAGTAAAATTTCATTGGTGCGTTTCTCCGCTTGGGTGAGCTTAGTTAAAACTTGTTGATGTAATTTATCCACCTGCTTTTGATACTGCAGAATATGTTGGTTTGCCTGTTCTAGCTGGTTGGCTAGGCTTTGGTTATCCGCTCGCACTAAAGCAATTTCTTCTTGTTTGGATTGGTTGTCCGCCTGCAGTGTTTTGCGTTCATAACAGAGAAAGGCATTAATGCAGACACCAATCAGCAAGGCGATAATCATCGCTTTGCCAAAACTTTTCTCAATCATACCGCTTATAATGCTAAACATAATGCTTTTTCCTTTTCACGTCGGATTTCTAAGCCACGCAGTTTTTTGCCATTGGCATAAACCCAACGACTAAACTGTTCACACATTGCAGGGCTGTAACCTTGATTGGCGAGTTTGAACAAGGTCGAATGTCGCATTGTTCCACAACCTGCATTGAAGGTAATAGATGTCAAAGCATCAAACGCCCCTTGTGGCATTTTTTTGCCGTTGGCGTAGCGGTTTACGCACCGTTCCGCTTCGGCTAAATCTTTTGCCCAGCGGTCAGCAATTTCTTTGTCGCTGTAAATTTTGCGTTCAATCTTACCGCTTGTGGCTTCGGTCGAGCCAATGCCGACGGTGAGTATATTCGCAGGGCAAACATAAGGATCTCGTCTGCACCCCTCAACGTTGCCGATAATGTCTAAGCCTTTTTGACTGGTGCGGATTTCAGGGTGATTAAGCTGTACTAAGCCGATAATTGCACCGATACCGCAGACCATCGCTCCGCCGAATTTAAGATTTTTGTTCATCGTCTAAAATGTCCTTTAAGTTGATTTTGTAACGTTCAAGGGCTTTTTCTTTCAGTTTGATTTCTCGGTCTTTGTAGTACCAATTCATCAATAGGGTAAACAAGCCGAATAAAATCCCCATAATCACGCCCCAATCGGGAAGGTTTAGGCTGGTTAAAACGGTCACGAATGCCCCCAATAGTGACGTGTTGTCATTTCTATCCATTTTGATTAATCCCATAGGCTCACCGTTTGCTTGGTAATCGTGGTTGTGGTGGTGATGTCTGGCATTTCGACCCGTTGCCCCATTTCCAAAATTGCCACATTTGCCAGTTGCGGATTGTATTCCAATGCAATTTCCACCAAGCCAGCCGTTCTGCTGTAATGCCTGAAAATCAGTTGGTCGAGTGTGTCGTGTTGGGTTGCGGTTAAAATCATTAGATAAGCTCCGATGTCCAACGTTTACGTTTGAGCATATCTCGAATAGCAAATCATGCATCACGGCGTAGGTCATCTACGGAATTTTCAAACTGCTCCGCTTTTTCTGCACCTTCTTTGGTGCTGTCAAAACTGCGGTAGCGTTCATAGAGATTTGCCATTGCAAAACAGAATACGGCTCGCTTGTAACGAGTAATCATCAGGTTTTCGCCGTTGATATGATCTGACGGTATGTCGTCAAAGGTGGCGTATTCCATTTGTAACGTGTGTAATTCCGCATTGACGGTTGCCATTGCTTCAATCACGGCAAACGTTAGGCGTTCATCTGTAACTGTGCCATCGGCTCGCATTGCGTGGCGAACGTCGACAAGCTCTATATCTGGGAAAAAGCCGTTATTGCTAATGGTAATTTGCGTGGGTGAAGATACCTGATTTTTATCCACGACCACTTTAGGTATATTGATGACGTGGCTCATTTGCAATCTATCTCCATAATCTGACCGCTTGCCAATAAAAAAACGGGGTGGGGGCTAATCAAGGCAATCAAGATCGCTTTTTCGCCCGCCCCGTCGGCTGCGTGGTTTGCTCGGTTTAGTCGGTGTCGGCTTGGTTTAACTGCTTCCGCAATTTTTTAATACTGCCTTGCACACCGATATTTAAATTCAGTTCTAATGCCCGTTCTAAGTAGCTGAGTGCCTTTTCAGGCTGTGTCGTTTCAAGTAGTAAGCCGATTTCACGATAGAGCCTTGCTCGACTTTCGTCTGGCATATCTTTCTCTTTGGTGAGTTCGTCCACTCGTAACAAGTAGCTTACTTCAAACGGCTTTTGCACCTTCAGGGCTTTTTTCGCTGCGTCAGCAAACTCTTCAGCCAGCATTGAACAAAGCGAACGACTAAAGCCGTCAGGCAATGTCAGGTCTTGATGAATAGCGTAATCGGCAATTTGTAAAGTAAGGTGATACTCGCCACAATCCACCGACCATACTTGCCACGTCATCAGCACATTGTCCTGTTTGCCATTGCCAGCACTCAATGCCCCTTCAATCCACGGCAAATAGTGGTGAAGAATGCTTTTTTTATAACTGGCTCGCTGTTCCATTGAGGCAATGGCTTTCAGGTCTTTTTTATGACGTGCCAGTAAGTAGAGCATTTTTTCGTATTCGTCGAGGTTTTCTAGCAACACTTGCTCATTAGAGTGAGCAAGTGCGGCGGAAGCCTTACGAAGATGAATTTGCGCAGGGGAAAGTCGTTCCATTACTTACCTATTTCACATCTTCCAGTACGATATTTTCAATCAATGCTGCACATTCGTAATCTTCGATTTTGTAATCGATATTTTGTGAAAGGTAATCTTCAATGCGATCACGTTTCGGATTGTTTTGGATAAAGCGACGTGTTGTACCTTCTTGCATATAGATTGAAAGGTTATCTAAGCGAGTAATTAACATCGCATTTTTCGGGAAGAATGGCACACGAATAGCTTTTAAGCCACCAATCTGTTTTTGCGATACGATCACTTGGCTTGCCAGTTGGTCTGTCGGTTTTAAGTCTTGGTTAATCATAGTGAAGTATTTATCGTGCAACACTTCACGACCGCAGATAACCACTAAATCCGTGTCTTCGGCGTAAACTTCGTGAATAAGATTATTGACGGCATCGGTCACTAGCGCGTCAAGGTTTTCATAACCTTTACCAGCATTCTCACCTGTGCCTTGGCCTTTACCGACTTTGATTTTATTCTCGGTATCTGCACCGCTCATTACTTTTGTGTCGCCCGTATCTTCACGGAGCTGTTGCAACCAACCTTTTTTCACATCTTGTAATAAGGTGTTTGAACTTGGATTTGATGTTGCTGCACGGCTTGTACCATTCCAACCCATCATAATTAAGTTAAGTGCAATGGTTTTTTGCGTTTGGCTGGCAACTTTTTCTTGGAAGTCAGGGTGTTTTGCCCATTCGTCTAAACGAGCCCAACGAATATGACTATCGAAATTGACTTGTTCACAATTGTAGGTACGTTTATCCAAATTGAGTAAATCTTTGGTTTGACGATCTTGTGCGTTGGTGTCGGTGGTGCTTGCAATAGTTTGTGCCACACCTAAACCGATCATTTCGCCTTTCATATTGGTCACGGTTGGCGTGTTAATCCATTGTAGGAATTGCGAATTTTGAAGTACCTTCTCTTTTAATTTTTGCTCAGGTGCTGCCTGTACGGAAAAACCTTCTTTGACATCATCGGCTGTTACACCGTTAAGATGTGCAATACGGGCAACATAGGCGTTATACAGTTGTTTGGTTTCATTCTTCATAAATGTTGGCTCTCTAGGTACGTTAAAGGTTAATTAGCAATCGGTTTCAATGACTGCAGGACCACCCGTAATTTCAGGGCGTGGCGTGTAGCCGTGTTCTGGCTCACTGCCGATAACATCAACACGGCTTTGTAAAGCGGTGAGATCGGAGGATAATTTTGCAACTTTCTGCTCGTGTTCGACCGCTTGTGTTTGCAATGTTGCATATTTTTCCGATAACTCGGCTAAATGATTGGATAACAATTCCACAGCTTGAGTTTGGTCGTGAAAGCGTTCATCGTCTTTTTTGCTTTTGCCGGTGAGTAAGGTTTTAACCTTATCAAACAGTGACGGCTCGACTTTCTTTTCATTGACTTCTTCAAATTCAAGTACAGTTTCGACTGCTGCAGTAAATAGATTTTCAGGCTTAATTTTGCGTGCGTTAAATGGGTTTTGGCTTGCACCTGCTGCAAACTTCAACATTTCTGTACCTAAACTTGCAGGATTGTCCGTTACCGCTAAACCAACCAAATAGGCTTCGCCCGTATCAGCAAAATTTGGATCTACTTCAATAGATGTATAAACTTTTTGCCCTTTTTTATTGAGTTCAATCAATTCAGGAGTAGGAGCAATCTCAGCAAGTAATTGTAATTTGCCATCTTCACGTTCTTCAGCTTTCACCGCAAGCACGTCGCCATAACATTGTGAATGTGGTTCATCTTTCCAGTACAGACGAAAATGAAGATGTTCCAAATTTACTCTCGCCCCGTAGGTGTTTTTGGGGTCGTAGTTCTTCGCCATCTGCTCAATCCAAGTACGATTAATAACTCGTCCATCTGTGGTTGCTCCTTCCGTTGCGACCACAAACCATTTTGATTTTGTTCCCATAAAATTACCCTTTGCGATTAATGTTCAAAATTGCCGATATGGTGATTGGATTTTCAAACAGGTGCAAAGCGTTGCGGTTGTTAAGCAGGATTTAACAAAAGGGACTGTTCTACAAACGCCGTCCGTTTCATAACAATAGCCATATTTTCAACGATGACGCAAAACAATGACGGATATTGCAACAAACCAAGCAGAAAAGACCGCTTTAATTAATATGAATACCCACCGTGAAGCACAATTAAAGTATTGGGCTGGCTATTCACTCACGGAAATTGCCAAAATGCTTAACATTCCTGTGTCCACTATCGCCAGCTGGAAAAAACGGGAAAAATGGGACGAAGCTACAATTTTTGAACGGGTGAGCGGTAGCCTTGAAACCCGTTATGTGTTGCTGTTACAAAAGGACGTAAAAACAGGATCCGACCTAAAAGAGTTGGATTTTTTAATGCGTCAAATGAAAGATGCCGCACGCATTCAGAAATATAACAACGGCGGTAATGAAGCCGATCTCAATCCCAAAATTCAAAATCGTAATCGTAATCGGGGTGAACGTAAACCTGCTGAGAAAAATCCGATTAGCCCTGAGCAAGAAGAGCTGTTGATTAATGGCTTTATGCAAGGAATGTTCCAATATCAGCGGAATTGGTATCAAGCAGGTGAAAAGCACCGTATTCGTAACATTCTCAAAAGTCGTCAGATTGGTGCGACTTATTATTTCGCTCACGAAGCCTTTATTGATGCGTTAAAAACAGGGCGAAATCAGATTTTCTTGTCGGCAAGTAAGAAGCAGGCGTTAATGTTCCGCTCTTACATTACCCAGTATGCACGCAAAACCGCCGATGTGGAGCTGAAAGGCGAAACGATTTTATTACCGAATGGGGCTGAGTTGATTTTCTTAGGTACCAATTCGGCAACGGCTCAGTCTTATCACGGCAATTTGTACTTTGATGAAATCTTTTGGGTGGCGAAATTTGACGAAATGCGTAAAGTCGCTTCCGCAATGGCTTCACAGAAACAGTATCGTCAAACCTACTTTTCAACCCCAACGACTATTGCCCATTCTGCCTATGACTTTTGGTCGGGCAAAGCCTTCAACCGTGATCGCCCTGAAAGTGAACGGGTGGAAATTGATATTTCTCACGCTAATTTGCGTGCAGGTAAATTGTGTGCCGACCGTCAATGGCGACAGATTGTGAACATCTATGATGCCGAATTAGGCGGTTGTAACTTGTTCAATATTGACGATTTGAAGTTTGAGAACTCAACGGCAGAATTTGAGCAATTATTTATGTGCCAGTTCGCCGATGATAATTCCAGCGTGTTTAAATTTGATGAGTTGCAATATTGTCAGGTGGACTCGTACGAAGAATGGAAAGACTTCAAGCCATTTTATCAACGCCCTTTTGGTAATCGGGAAGTTTGGATCGGTTATGACCCAGCATTTACGGGCGACCGTGCCGCCTTGGCAATTATTGCACCACCAAGAGTAGAAGGCGGTGATTACCGTGTGTTGCATACGGAAACCTTTCACGGCTTAGATTTTGAGAAACAAGCCGACAAAATTCGCCATTACACCCAATCTTACAATGTGACGAAAATCACCATTGACCGTACAGGTATGGGCGATGGCGTTTACCAAAATGTGAAAAAATTCTTTCCCCGTGCCGTCGGGATTACTTACAACGTGGATTTAAAAAATGAGATGGTGCTAAAAACGCTCAATCTTATCCAGAAAAAACGGTTGAAATTTGACGGCAAAGAGATCGCTACAAGTTTTATGACGATTAAGAAACAGACCACCCGAAGCGGTCGGCAGATGACTTATGTGTCTGACCGTTCTGCCGAAGCCAGTCACGGCGATATTGCGTGGGCGATTATGAGCTGTTTAGTGAATGAACCTTACGGCAATGCACAGGCTTCTAAGCGGACCATTATTCCTTTTAATAACTAGGTGATTTATGAAAATTGAACAATTTACTTTTGGCGATCCAACGCCAGTATTAGACAATGCCGATATTCTGAATTATTTCGAATCGGTGTTGATGTATGAGAAATATTACAATCCGCCTGTCGATTTTTCAGGATTGGCACGGGCAGTAAAATCGTCTGCACATCATCAGAGTGCGTTAGCAGTGAAGAAAAATATTCTGATGAGCACCTGTCAAACATCGCCGTTGTTGCCACGTTATGAGTTGGAAAAAGTGGTGCAGGACTATCTGATTTTCGGTAATGCTTACCTTGAAAAACGAATGGGCAAGGAAAAGCAAATTTTAGGGCTAAACGCACCGCTTGCGAAATATGTCCGCCGTGGTCGAGAGCAAGGTAAGTTCTTTTTGCTGGCTAATGGCTATCAGGAGTACGAATTTCCAAGCGATAGCGTTTTCCATTTGAAACAGCCTGATGTCAATCAAGAAATCTACGGCTTGCCTGATTATTTGGCTTCACTTCAATCTGCTTTTCTCAATGAATCTGCCACGCTCTTTCGCCGTAAGTATTATTTAAATGGGGCGCACGCAGGAAGCATTATTTATATGACCGACCCGATGGCAAGTGAAACAGACGTTGATGATTTAAAAGAGCAACTCCAACAAGCTAAGGGCAAGGGCAATTTTAAAAACCTGTTTTTATATGCCCCTGACGGCAAAGAGAATGGGATTAAAGTGATTCCGCTGTCAGATGTGGTCGCAAAAGATGAGTTTCTAAACATTAAAAACACCAGCAGAGATGATATTCTTGCAGCCCATCGAGTGCCACCTCAACTGATGGGTATTATCCCGAATAATACAGGCGGCTTTGGGGACATTGAAAAAGCTGGCAAAGTGTTCTTCATTAATGAGATCTTACCACTGCAACAACGACTTGCCGAGATTAACCAATGGCTAGGCAAAGAAGTGATTACCTTCAAGCCTTACATACTTCTCAAACAATAACCTACCGCCCCGAATTGTCGGGGCTTTTTATTGCCTACAACCACACCTGCCTATCATTTACGCCTGAAATATCAAGCCTTCGTTTGCCTGATGATAAATAATTCCGCCCCACGTTATTATACTAAACCGATCTGCTAACCAAAGTGAAAAAATAAAAAATCGCCCATTTTTTCACCCTTTTCCCACCCCAAAAATCGCAGTCAAACCCTCGCCACGCCCGCACACTAAATGTGTCGATTTTTACGCAAGTGCAAAATCTCGATCTTCCCAAGCCACACAAAAGGCGAACTAGATCTTTAATTCAGATCTTTTTTACTCATTTTTATACAAATTTTCGCAATTTTGCAGTATATTTATGATCGGGCTTGATTATGGTAGTAAGGTTGGAGTATTAACACTATAATTGATACTTATCCTGTTGATAAGTAAAGGCAATGAACAGATCCAACATATCGGTACACGCCTCCATATCTAAATTTATAATTACTTATAACGTATTGACTTTTAAGCAATAAATTATTTCGCTAAATGTATGGCGTATGCATCTATATCCTAGATAAAAGATCACCCTAGAGGAGTGACAATGCTCATTAATCTACAACTTGAACAAATTCTTGATGAAAAACTCAACAGTAAAGCCATTGCAGATTATGCTCCAAATGGCTTACAGGTCGAAGGTCGTCGTGAAATTCGCAAAATTATCACAGGTGTCACCGCTAGTTTACCCTTAATTGAACAGGCTATTGCGAAAAGAGCCGATGCAATCCTTGTTCATCACGGCTATTTTTGGAAAAGCGAAAACCCTTGTATTCGTGGTATGAAAGGAAAGCGGATCAAACAACTGCTAGTCAACGACATCAATCTGTTTGGCTATCATCTTCCCCTTGATATGCACACGGAATTAGGCAACAACGCTCAACTTGCAAAACATATTGGGGTAAAAAACTTACAAGGTTTGGAAGATAAAGCTCTCTCTATTCCCGTCTATGGTGAATTAGATGAAGCGATTTCAGCACAAGAGTTAGCGAACAGACTAGAAAAAGCTCTTAAGCGTAAACCGATTTTATGTGACGAATTTATTGCAGATTTTCCACAAAAATTAATTAAGACTGTTGCTATCTGTACCGGCGGTGGACAAGGTTATATTGATTTAGCCGCAAATAAACAGATCGATGCCTTTATTAGCGGTGAGATTTCAGAGCAAACGACCCATTCGGCACGAGAACAAGGCATTTACTATTTTGCTTGCGGACACCACGCAACCGAAAGAGATGGCGTGAAAGCCTTAGGTGAATGGCTGGCAAAAGAGTATGGATTAGAGGTCGAATTTATTGATATTGATAATCCCGCCTGATAAGCCCCATAAAGTTACTTTCTCTTGAAACCCAAAAGCACTTTTGATAGGGGCCTGAACAAATAAAGTTGTTTTCATTGGGGGCATAGCAACTATTTTGTCTATTATGCCTATATATTTGGCCCTTTATGTTATCTGTCTTCCCCTCAACAAATTCCGTATCCACGTTCGATTTGTACTTAACCCTTGCAAAATATCTTGGCTAAGGGGAAGCGGTTCACCGCAAATTTGGCTGGCTAACAACTCGCCCAATAAAAAGGCGGTGGTTAAACCTCGTGAGCCAAGCCCTGCCACTAAATAGAGATTTGGATAGCAGTTGGCAGTTTCAATCGGCTCTCGACGGCGAAGTTGATTATACAAGTTGGCATATTGTGTTTTTTGTGCTTCAAAATCTGGCACAGCCCCCACCATCGGCACACGATCTCGAAATGCCGCTCGAATGCCGACTTTGGCAAGATTTCCTGAAAAATCAATCTGTTGCGTCCATTCACAAGCGGTCAAATTCTGCTGAAGTTTTGCAATATTTTGCTCGTGTTCAACTAAACTGAACTGCTCATCGGCATTATCTCTTAAATGGCTTGCCCCGATACAATGGGTTTGTTGAGCTGAGATCGGCGTTAAATAGCCATCATAACAAACCACGCATTTTAACTTCGACAAGGCTTCTGTCGTTGGGATTTGGCTGACCTGCCCGCGCACAGGATAAAGGGGAATGCCTTGACTTTGAGTAAAGTCAGTTAATAAATGCCCGTTTGCCAACACTAAGGTTTGATGGGCGAAGGTTCGCCCTTGATGTTGCCATTGCCATTTTCCTGCAAACCACTCAGGGTTTTCCACCTGATGGTTTAACACCACTTTCAAACCTCGTTGTTGCAATAAGGTAAAAGCATTTTGTACAAACTGCACAGGTGAAAGCCAACCGCCCTGAGCAATAAAAGCACCACCATTTTGTACCGTTAAGCCTATTTTTTCACTCAAATCTTGAGCTGAACAGAGTTGATAAAGTTCACTATCCCAACCTTGCTCCGCCATTTTTTGTAGTTTGTGTGCGGTTTTATCGTTATAAGCATATAACGCCACCCCTGAAAAATTGTGTTCAAATATGACCACTTGAGCCAACTGCTTAAAACGTTGCAACGCATAATCAAAGCTATGCACATAAAAACGCACATTTCGCTCATCATCGTCGCTTAACTGTGGGTAAATCGCCCCCTGTAAATTGCCAGACGCATTTTTTGCTAACTGTTCATCTTTACAATAAAGTGTGACCTGTTTGCCCCGTTCTAGCAAAGACAAGGCAACAGCAAGGCTTGCAATACCGCCACCGACAATCGCCACATCATCGCTCTCTGTTTGGTTAGATTGATAAAAATAAGGAAAGCGAATGTGGTTTTCCGTTTGATTGTCAGGCTTCTCGCCCCACAGCATTTCTCGTTTTTTTCCGAAGCCTTTGTGTTTTTTCACTTCAAAACCGACCGCTTGCAAACCACGGCGGACATTGCTTGATGCGGTAAAAGTCGCAAAAGATCCGCCCGCTTGTGTTAAGCGAAACATTTGCTGATACAGGGTTTCGTTCCACATTTCAGGATTTTTGTCTGGCGAAAAACCATCTAAAAACCAGCAATCAATCAGATTGTTATAATAGTCTCCCAGTTGTGGCAAATTCTCTAATAGGTCACCAAACCAAATATCAAGGTAAATCTGTTCAAAATGGTAACGCTGACAACCGCTCTGTCTAGGCTGCCAACAAGCGGTTAATTGTGCCGAAAAGTTTGCAAATTGCGGATAATGTTGGTGAATTTGCTGTAATTGTTCGGTTTTTATCGGAAATTTTTCAAAAGAGATAAAATAGAGCCGTTTAAGTGGTGAAGTCGGATATTCCGCTAAAAATGCCTTAAACTTTTCTGCCACTGCAAAAAAATTCAGTCCTGTTCCAAAGCCCGTTTCAGCAATCACAAAGAAAGATCGGGGGTGTCGTTGCCATTTTTCCCACAGTTGATTACCCTCTTGAAAGACATAGTGGCTCTCCGCCAGCCCATCTTGCGTAGAAAAATAAATATCATCAAACTGTGCTGAAACAGGGGTATTTGATTGATTAAAATTTAAAGAAGCAAAGGTAATTTTTGACATAGCTTATCCCATAAATAAAAATGGTGAGCCAGTCACCCAACTCACCATTTCATAAAATGCAACATTAGAAAATGTTGATTGCAAACATCACGATTATGCCCAATGCACCAACGACTGTTAATAATGCATAGCCTAGTGTACCCATTTTTATACTCCTGTAGAAATAAATAACTTAGACATTCTAAGGTGATTTTTGAAAAAAGCAATAAATATACTATTGTTCCTATATTTCTTAAGAGATTTTCATAAATGGTCCTCCCCTTTTTTTCTTCTAAGAGCTAGAGAATTATTTCTATGTTTAGAAAGCATAAATATTCAAAAAATATTTGTCATTATTACTTAAACAACGTATTATAGCCATCTAGACGGAAAAACTTCTAAAACAAATTTCTTACAAGCGGTAAGCATTGTCGTATTTTTTTGCAATATCTTACTGCTTGTTGAATTTCTTAGGGTGCGTTAATGCACCAAATAACAATCATGGTGCGTTAGTTGCGTACCCTACAAGGAATAATTATGGCTATCAATCTATTTACATCAGAATCGGTATCTGAAGGTCACCCAGATAAAATCGCAGACCAAATTTCAGATGCAGTATTAGATGAAATCCTCAAACAAGACCCGAAAGCACGTGTAGCGTGTGAAACCTATGTAAAAACAGGTATGGCTCTCGTGGGCGGTGAAATCACCACTTCTGCTTGGGTGGATATTGAAAACTTAACTCGCCAAGTGATTTGCGACATCGGTTATACCCATTCAGATATGGGCTTTGATGCACACTCTTGTGCGGTATTAAATGCTATCGGTAAACAATCGCCAGACATCAATCAAGGTGTAGATCGTGCTAACCCGTTAGAGCAAGGTGCAGGCGACCAAGGGATTATGTTCGGTTATGCGACAAATGAAACGGAAGTGTTAATGCCAGCTCCAGTCACTTACGCTCACCGCTTAATGGAACAACAAGCGAAAGTGCGTAAGTCAGGCAAATTAGATTGGTTACGCCCAGATGCGAAAAGCCAATTAACCTTTATTTACGAAGATAACAAAATTAAAGGCATTGATACTGTGGTGCTTTCAACCCAACACGCAGAACACGTTGATCAGAAAACCGTGTTTGAAGGTGTGATGGAAGAGATCATCAAGCCAATATTGCCAAGCGAATGGTTAAGCCAAAACACCAAATACTTTATCAACCCGACAGGTCGTTTCGTGATCGGCGGTCCAATGGGCGACTGTGGTTTAACGGGTCGTAAAATTATCGTTGATACCTACGGCGGTGCAGCTCGTCACGGTGGCGGGGCTTTCTCGGGTAAAGATCCGTCAAAAGTGGATAGATCAGCTGCTTACGCTGCACGTTATGTTGCGAAAAATATTGTCGCAGCAGGTTTAGCAGATCGTTGTGAAATTCAGCTTTCTTATGCTATTGGTATTGCAGAGCCGACATCAATTATGGTGGAAACCTTCGGTACTGGTAAAGTGAGTAATGAAGTGTTAGTGCGTTTAGTGCGTGAACATTTCGATTTACGTCCATACGGCTTAATCAAAATGTTAGATTTAATCCGTCCGATTTATCGTGAAACTGCCGCTTACGGACACTTCGGTCGTGAGCATTTCCCTTGGGAAAAAACGGATAAAGCAGAAGCATTGAAGAGTGCACTAAAATAATGAAAATATTGAAGTAGATTATACTGGGATTAGTCTACTTCAATCACTTTTTAAGCATTTGGTATGCGGCATAGTAGACAAAAGTGTTGGTAAAAAGTGGGCTAAAGCCTTATAGCACAAGGCTTTAGCCCGCTTTTTGAAATATGAACAAAAAACTGTCCTTTTTGCCTTAAGAACAATATCCAAAAATATCACTGTTCCATTAGAACTATTCAACGTTATATTGAAAAATCCCCCAAAGCTAAATTAATTCCTTTACAACAAACCTATCTCAATATTATTGCAGACGTGACCTTCTTTGGTCGTGAATTTGGTGTATCAGTTTTAATAGATACCTTATCTAAATCACCGCTTTCATTAGATTTCCGCCTATTATTTCTAACTTTTATTGATAAAAGTTGAAAAATTCCTGTTATTTTATCTTTACATTGTTTTTTTTTACAATGGGAGGGTTCATTTGTGCATCCTGAAAATGTAAATAAAGGTTTATGATGCTTATTAGGAAAAGCGGTAGAGAAGATTATTATGAATAAAATATTTAGAGTTATTTGGAGTCATGCTCAACAGGCTTGGGTGGTTGTATCTGAGTTAGTAAAGTCTCATACCAAAACATCCACTCACACGGATAAAAGAGCTCAAGTATGCACCTCAGATTATTTTTTAGATAAACAGCAAGATAAATTTAAATTAAGTCTTTTAAGTCTAGTATTACTAGGTATATTTTTTAGTCCAGTAGGTTCAGCTGCATGGTATCAAGATGGTTCTCGACCCGGAAGGAGTGAATCAGCTGACGATGGTACTATTGGTATTGGTCAAGGGAGTAATGTTGGGCCTGGTTCTATTGCCATCGGTCGGTACGCAAAAGCTGAAGGTAGGACTAGTATTGCGATAGGTTATCAAGCTGAAGCAGTCCTTTACGAACCCAAGGCCGTAGTCGTTGGGGCAACTGCACAAGCATTCGGTTATTCTGCGGCTTATGGTTATGGAGCACAAGCACGAGCAATAGGCTCTGTTGCAGTCGGTGAAAATGCTATTGCAAATCAAAATAGAGGCACTGCATTGGGTAACAATTCATCTGTTAACGTTATCGGTGGTGTTGCATTGGGTTATTACTCTAAAGCAGACACGGCAGGGGGTATTGAAGGAGCAAAACAAACTTTTTCTGTGACAGAGGGAGCAAGCACTGTTGAGAATGGATTTAAATCCACAGAAAGTGCTAATAATAATCGGATTGGTGCGGTTTCTGTTGGTATCAATACTTTTAGAAAGGATGGTAGTAGCATAATCAAACGCCAAATCGTCAACGTTGCGGCAGGTAAAGAATTAACCGATGCAGTAAACGTGGCACAGCTTCAATCGCTCACCATGCAAATAGGAGGCGATAACGGCAGCAGTGGCAAGGTAGGCATTTGGAGTGGTATGCTCACTGTAAAAGGAGAAAATGGTATTACTTCCCATGCTCAGGGCAGTACGATTACGGTTAAATTAGAGCAAGAACTCAAAGATAAAATTGATAAGATTGCCGCTATGGGTAAGTTAATTGAAAGTACGAAAAATGAACAAAATGGCGATCTAACAATTACCTATACAGATGGTTCGAGTGACACTATCAAGAAAGGTGAAAAAGGAGATCGTGGTGAAACTGGCCCTGCGGGTCCAGCGGGACCACGAGGCCCTGCGGGTGAGCGAGGCCCTGCAGGTGAAACTGGTCCAGCGGGAGAGCCAGGCAAGCAGGGTCCTAAGGGGGAACAAGGTGCACCTGGTCCAACGGGTCCTAGGGGTGAGCGAGGAGAAGCTGGCCCTGCAGGCCCAGCGGGAGAGCGAGGCCAGCAGGGTCCTAGGGGAGATAAAGGTGAAACTGGTCCTGCGGGTCCGGCAGGTCCAGCGGGAGAGCCAGGCAAGCAGGGTCCTAGGGGAGATAAAGGTGAAACTGGCCCTGCGGGTCCAGCAGGTCCAATTGGACCACAAGGTGTACCTGGTCCTAAGGGGGATAAAGGCGAACAAGGTCTAAGAGGTGAAACTGGCCCTGTGGGTCCGGCGGGGCCTAGGGGAGAGAAAGGTGAAACTGGTCCTGTGGGTCCAAAAGGAGAGGCAGGAGCAAAAGGCGAAACTGGTCCTGCTGGAGCAAGAGGACCACAAGGTGAAAAAGGAGCTCAAGGTCCGATGGGTCCTGCAGGCCCAGCGGGTGCTCAGGGCATACAAGGTCCAAAAGGTGATAGAGGCGAACAAGGGCTTCCAGGGGTAGCAGGTCCTAAGGGCGATAGAGGCGAAGCTGGTCCAGTGGGTCCAGTAGGACCACGAGGCCCTGCGGGTGAGCGAGGAGAAACTGGCCCTGCGGGCCCAGCAGGACCACGAGGACCTGCGGGTCCAACGGGGCCTGCTGGTCCAAAAGGTGATGCAGGTCCTAGAGGCGAAGCTGGTTCAACAGGTCCGATGGGTCCAGTGGGTCCGAAAGGTGAAAAAGGAGATCAAGGTCTGGTGGGTCCGGCAGGCCCACAAGGTGCAACAGGACCAACAGGCCCAGCGGGAGAGCGAGGCGAGCAGGGTCCTAGGGGGGAACAAGGTGCAACTGGCCCTGCGGGTCCAGCAGGGGCTAAGGGTGAACCGGGTCCTAGAGGTGAACAAGGGCTTCCAGGGGTAGCAGGTCCTAAGGGCGATAGAGGCGAAGCTGGTCCAGTGGGTCCAACGGGACCACAAGGATCGCAAGGAATAGCGGGTGCTCAGGGACCTAAGGGGGATAAAGGCGAACCAGGACAAGCGGGTCCAGCAGGCGAAACTGGCCCTGCGGGTCCAGCGGGACCTAAGGGTGAACAGGGTCCTAAAGGTGAACAAGGGCTTCCAGGGGTAGCAGGTCCTAAGGGCGATAGAGGCGAAGCAGGCCCTGCGGGTCCAACGGGGCCTAGGGGTGAACCGGGTCCAATGGGACCACAAGGACCGCAAGGAATACCGGGTATTCAGGGACAGAAGGGTGAGCGAGGAGAAACAGGCTCTGCAGGTGCAGCTGGACCTGCGGGCCCAGCAGGGGCTAAGGGTGACCGAGGAGAAACTGGCCCTGCGGGCCCAGCAGGGGCTAAGGGTGAACCGGGTCAAAAAGGAGATACAGGTCCAGTGGGTCCAACGGGGCCTAGGGGTGAACCGGGTCCAACGGGACCACAAGGACCGCAAGGAATACCGGGTACTCCGGGACAGAAGGGGGATAAAGGCGATCCAGGACAAGCGGGTCCAGCAGGACCACGAGGCCCTGCAGGTGCAGCTGGACCTGCGGGCCCAGCAGGGCCTAGGGGTGACCGAGGAGAAACTGGCCCTGCGGGTGCAGCTGGTCCTGCGGGTCCAGCAGGGCCTAGGGGTGAACCGGGTCCTAAAGGTGAACAAGGTATTCAAGGACCTACGGGTCCAGCAGGACCACAAGGACCGCAGGGAACAGCAGGTATTCAGGGACCTAAGGGTGAGCGAGGAAATGTGAGTGTCAGCGGTTTACCGATGGAGTATACAACGGAAGACGGCAAATCAATTATCAATATGGGCGGTAATTTCTATTTGGAAGAACCTGCTAAAGATGGTTCGATTAAGTTAATTCCAGTGGTGAATGTTAAAGGTAAATTCTCAACCAAAACGCAAA
>NZ_MUXW01000030.1 GCF_002015085.1 Glaesserella parasuis | reverse complement strand
TGAGTTAGTAAAGTCTCATACTAAAACATCCGCTTACACGGATAAAAGAGCTCAAGTATGCACCTCAGATTATTTTTTAGATAAACAGCAAGATAAATTTAAATTAAGTCTTTTAAGTCTAGTATTACTAGGTATATTTTTTAGTCCAGTAGGTTCAGCAGCATGGTTGGTAGATGGTTCTGAAAAAGGAAGTGACGCTGACGCTGGTACTATTGGTATTGGTATTGATAGTAGGGTTGGGCCTGGTTCTATTGTCATCGGTCAGTACGCAAAAGCTGAAGGTAGGACTTCTATTGCGATAGGTTATCAAGCTGAAACAACCGGTGACAAAGCCGTAGCCGTTGGGGCAACTGCACAAGCATTCAATTATTCTGCGGCTTATGGTTATGGAGCACAAGCAAAAGCAATAGGCGCTGTTGCAGTCGGTGAAAGTGCTATTGCAAATCAAAGTGGAGGCGTTGCATTGGGTAACCAATCATCTGTTAACGTTATCCATGGTGTTGCATTGGGTTCTTTCTCTAGCGCAGATACGAAAGGGGGTATTGAAGGAACAAGACAACCTTTTTCTGTGACAGAGGAAGCAAGCACTGTTGAGAATGGATTTAAATCCACAGAAAGTCCTGATATTGGTGCGGTTTCTGTTGGTAGAAGTTTTGCTTGGAAGAATTTCAATAAACCAATCAAACGCCAAATCACCAACGTTGCGGCAGGTACACAAGATACCGATGCGGTAAACGTGGCACAGCTTAAATCGCTCACCATGCAAATAGGAGGCGATAACGGCAGTGGCAAGGTAGGCATTTGGAGTGGTACGCTCACTGTAAAAGGACAAAATGGTATTACTTCCGATGTTAATGGCAGTACGATTACGGTTAAATTAGATAAAGACCTCAAAGATAAAATTGATAAGATTGCCGCTATGGGTAAGTTAATTCAAAGTGCGGAAAAAGAAGCAGATGGCAATCTAAAAATTACCTATACAGATGGTACGCATAGCATTATCCAGAAAGGTGAAAAAGGAGATCGTGGTGAAAAAGGAGAACGTGGCGAAGCTGGCCCTGCGGGTCCAGCAGGTCCTAGGGGTGAACCGGGTCCTAAAGGTGAGCAAGGCCCAGCAGGTCCGATTGGTCCAGTGGGTCCAGCAGGGGCTGCTGGAGCAACAGGACCACAAGGACCTACGGGTCCAGTGGGGCCAATTGGACCACAAGGTGTACCTGGTCCTAAGGGGGATAAAGGCGAACAAGGTCTAAGAGGTGAACAAGGCCCTGCGGGTGAGCGAGGAGAAATAGGCCCTGCAGGTGCAGCTGGTCCTAGGGGGCCAGAGGGTCCGAAAGGTGATACAGGTGAGAGAGGTGCAACTGGCCCTGCGGGTCCAGTAGGTCCAGCGGGACCACGAGGTGCACCTGGTCCAGCAGGGCCTAGGGGTGAACCGGGTCCTAAAGGTGAACCAGGTATTCAAGGACCTAAGGGTGACAAAGGTGATACCGGTCAGAAAGGTGAAGCTGGCCCTGCGGGACCACGAGGCCCTGAGGGTCCAGCAGGGGCTAAGGGTGAACAGGGTCCTAGAGGTGAACAAGGGCTTCCAGGGGTAGCAGGTCCTAAGGGCGATAGAGGCGATGTTGGTCCGATGGGTCCAGTGGGTCCAACTGGACCACAAGGTGCACCTGGTCCTGCAGGTCCAAAAGGAGAGGCAGGAGCAAAAGGCGATAGGGGTGACCGTGGTGAAACAGGACCAGAGGGCCCTCAAGGTCCTAGAGGTGAGCAAGGTCTAAGAGGTGAACAAGGCCCTGCGGGTCCAACGGGGCCTAGGGGTGAACAGGGTCCTGAAGGTAAACAAGGTATTCAAGGACCTACGGGTCCAATGGGACCACAAGGATCGCAAGGAATAGCGGGTACTCAGGGACAGAAGGGGGATAAAGGCGATCCAGGACCTGCGGGTCCTAAAGGAGATGCAGGTCCAAAAGGAGATACAGGTCCTAGAGGCGAAGCTGGTCCTGCTGGAGCAACAGGACCACAAGGTGAAAAAGGAGATCAAGGTCCGATGGGTCCGGCAGGCCCAGCGGGTGCTCAGGGCATACAAGGTCCTAAAGGAGATAGAGGTCCAAAAGGTGATACAGGTGAGAGAGGTGCAACTGGCCCTGCGGGTCCAGTAGGTCCAGCTGGCCCTGTGGGTCCAGTCGGTGCTCAAGGTCCAGCAGGTCCTAGAGGCGAAGCAGGTCCTGCTGGAGCAACAGGACCACAAGGTGCAACAGGTCCAGCGGGAGAGCCAGGCAAGCAGGGTCCTAGGGGGGAACAAGGTGCACCTGGTCCTGCAGGTCCAAAAGGAGAGGCAGGAGCAAAAGGCGATAAGGGTGACCCTGGTGAAGCGGGACCAGTCGGCCCTCAAGGTCCTGTGGGTGCAGCTGGTCCAGCAGGCCCAGCGGGAGAGCGAGGCGAGCAGGGTCCTAGGGGAGATAAAGGTGAAACTGGTCCTGCGGGTCCAGCAGGGGCTAAGGGTGAACCAGGTCCTAGAGGTGAACAAGGTATTCAAGGACCTGCGGGTCCAACGGGACCACAAGGACCGCAGGGAACAGCGGGTATTCAGGGACCTAAGGGTGACCGAGGAGAAACTGGCCCTGCGGGTGCAGCTGGCCCTGTGGGTCCAGCAGGGCCTAGGGGTGAACAGGGTCCTAAAGGTGAACAAGGTATTCAAGGACCTACGGGTCCAACGGGACCACAAGGACCGCAGGGAACAGCGGGTGCTCAGGGACAGAAGGGGGATAAAGGCGATCCAGGACAAGCGGGTCCTAAAGGAGAAAAAGGAGATACAGGTCCTAGAGGTGAAACTGGCCCTGCGGGTCCAGCGGGACCTAAGGGTGACAAAGGTGATACGGGTCCAGCAGGATCACAAGGACCTACGGGTCCAACTGGAAATTCGGAATTAAAAGGCATTACGTCGATTGCCAATGGTAACGACGCCACCAAGGCGAATGGGGCTAAGATTACCTTGTCTACAGGTTCTACAAATAAAACAGTTAATGTTAATGATGCGAAAATTACCAATGTGGCAGCTGGTGTAGCAGATACCGATGCGGTGAATGTGAAACAGTTGAAATCTGCGAAAACTGAAGTGGAATCTACCGATCACAGTGTGGTGATTAAAGAGCGTCAGGGCGATAATCAGCAAATCGTGTATGATTTGGCGGTTGCTAAAACGAAACTCACTGCCTCTAAGGATAAACGCACCATTAGTGCAGCAGATAAAGGCAACCATTTTGCGACAGGAGATGAAGTCGCAGTAGCAATTAATACCGCAACAGCAGCCGCAAGAACTGAAGTTGAAGCGGGTAAAAATGTGAAAGTGACTTCAAAAACGGGGGCAAATGGTCAGAATATTTAC
>NZ_MUXW01000029.1:514-14743 GCF_002015085.1 Glaesserella parasuis | reverse complement strand
GAAAAAGCAGAGTATGAAAGGAAAATTGACCGCACTTTTATAGGATTAAAAACGAATGACATTATCAACCAAATAAAAACAATTTCTTAAAAGCCTCTCCCACCACCTTAATCCGGTAGTCATGCTAGGTGGAAACGGTTTAACTGAACGAGTGTTAGCGGAAATTGAAATTGCGCTAAATCATCACGAACTCATTAAAGCGAAAATCGCTGGTGCCGATCGCGAAACCAAACAATTAATTATTGATGCCATTGTGCGCGAAACCCGCGCGGAAGCGGTACAAGCCATTGGGCATATTTTGGTGTTATACCGTCCAAGCGAAGAACAAAAAATCCAATTACTGCGCAAATAAGTCGATCTTGAGGTGCGCCAAACGCACCTTAAAATCACGCAAAAAACGACCGCACTTTTATTCGCCATGTTAAAACCTCCTACCAGCCCAAAATACCAAGATTTTTTATGCAAAAACGCATACAATGCATTTCAATTTGCGCCTTGCCGAAAATCTTGCTAAATTGCGGTACAATTTGGTGCGAATTTAATATTAGGAAGAACAAATGAGCCAAGAATACTTAGATTTTGAATTACCTATTGCAGAACTGGAAGCCAAAATTGAATCGCTACGTTCTGTCGCCGAACAAGACGATAAAATTAATCTTGATGATGAAATTGCACGCTTGCAAAAGAAAAGTGTGGAATTAACACAAAAAACCTTTGCAAATTTAGACGCTTGGCAAGTTTCCCGCATGGCGCGTCATCCAAACCGCCCTTACACCTTGGATTACATTGAACACATTTTTACCGATTTTGAAGAACTTGCCGGCGATCGAGCCTTTGCTGATGATAAAGCGATTATCGGCGGCTTAGCGCGTTTAGACGGAAAACCGGTGATGGCTATCGGGCATCAAAAAGGACGTTCAGTCAAAGAAAAAGTAAAACGTAATTTCGGTATGCCAGCGCCGGAAGGTTATCGTAAGGCATTGCGTTTAATGCAAATGGCTGAACGCTTTAAATTACCAATTATCACCTTTATCGACACCCCGGGAGCTTATCCGGGCGTGGGGGCGGAAGAACGCGGTCAATCGGAAGCTATTGCGCGTAATCTACGTGAAATGTCCACCTTAAAAGTCCTTGTGATTTGTACCGTTATCGGCGAAGGTGGCTCCGGTGGCGCGTTAGCCATTGGCGTGGGTGACAAAGTTAATATGTTGCAATACAGCACTTATTCCGTGATTTCACCAGAAGGTTGCGCCTCTATTTTATGGAAAAGCGCGGACAAAGCCTTCACCGCCGCTGAAGTGATGGGTTTAACCGCCAACCGTTTACACGAATTGAAATTAATTGACAATATTGTGCCAGAACCCTTGGGTGGTGCGCACCGTAATTATGCCGAAATGGCAGCCCATTTAAAACAACGTTTATTGGACGATTTAGCCAATCTTGAAGTACTTGATCAAGAAACCTTATTAGATCGTCGCTACCAACGTTTGATGAGCTACGGTTACTGTTAATCAAATGATTTGTTAAAAAGAGCTGTTATTTTGACCGCTCTTTTGACGTTATAAAAAAGATATTTATTATTAAAAAGGAGTTCACATGAAAAACCTGATTTCTATTCAATCTCACGTCGTGTATGGTTATGCGGGTAATAAATCCGCAACCTTTCCAATGCAACTTCTCGGGGTGGATGTATGGGCTTTGAATACCGTCCAATTCTCCAACCATACGCAATATGCCAAATGGACCGGTATGGTGCTACCCAAAGAACAAATCGGCGAAATCGTGCGTGGTATTGATGAAATTGGCGAATTACATCGCTGCGATGCAATCATTTCCGGCTATATCGGTTCAGCTGATCAGGTCGAAGAAATTGTCAATGCGGTTAACTATGTTAAACAACGCAATCCAAATGCGGTTTACCTCTGTGATCCAGTTATGGGACATCCAGATAAAGGTTGTATCGTAGCAGATGGTGTAAAAGAAGGTTTGGTTAAAATTGCCATGAAAGCGGCAGATATTATTACACCAAATTTAGTTGAATTACGTGAATTAAGTGGTTTAACTGTTGATAATTTTTCCCAAGCAATTGAAGCAGTTAAAGTAATTCTAGCTCAAGGTCCAAAAAAAGTGTTGGTTAAACATTTGAGTAAAGTTGGACAAGATTCGACTAAATTTGAAATGCTACTCGCTAATCAAGAAGGCATTTGGCACATTAGTCGCCCGTTACATACTTTTGCTAAAGATCCCGTTGGCGTGGGCGATTTAACTGCCGGATTGTTTATGGCGAATTTGTTAAACGGAAAATCCGATATTGAAGCCTTTGAACATACCGCCAATGCAGTGAATGAAGTGATGCAAATAACTCATGATTCCGGGCTTTACGAGCTACAAATTATCGCGGCTAGAGAATTTATCGTTAATCCGCGCAGCCATTATCAAGCGGTAAAAATTGCTTAATATAGCATGGATATTTTTGCAAAATTTGAGCATATCGTTAGCCAACATCAACCGACACAAACACATTTTCTCGTCGGTTTTAGCGGTGGACTTGATTCCACCGCATTGCTCTCTTTATTGACAAAATTCTGTCGAAAACGACCGCACTTTTCCCTCAGCGCCATCCATATTCATCACGGTTTAAGCCCAAACGCCGATCATTGGGTGACACATTGTCAACACCTTTGTCGCCAATTGTCCGTTCCACTGATCGTGGAAAAAGTCCAAGTCGATCGACGTTTAGGAGTTGAAGTGGGCGCTCGCGAAGCGCGTTACCAAGCCATTCGTCGTTATATGCGTGCAGATCATATTTTGACGACCGCCCATCATCAGCAAGATCAAACAGAAACCTTTTTTCTCGCACTAAAACGTGGCAGCGGCGTGCAAGGCTTGTCCGCCATGCCGATGCAAAGTGCGGTCTTTTCTGTGCCGATTTTTCGCCCACTGCTCCAATTCACGCGTACCGAACTGGAAGAATATGTTAATAGCGAAAATTTGCCTTGGATCGAAGATGAAAGCAATTAAGATAACCGTTATGACCGCAACTTCTTGCGCCATCAAATTTTGCTCCCCTTGCGACAACGCTGGGCGCATTTTGACCAAGCCGTACAGCGCAGCGCGCAACATTGCTTAGAACAGCAGCAATTGTTAAACGAATTACTGGCACAAGAATTACAAAAATATCAAAAAAATGACCGCACTTTTGACATTAGCCAATTTGTGCATTTTTCTATACCAAAACAAAAAGCGTTACTGCGTTTGTGGTTGGCCAATTGCGATTTACCCATGCCCTCAAGCAAACAATTGGCACAAATTATTCAGGATGTGATCTTCGCCCAAGCCGATCGTTATCCGGAATTTAAATTGGGCGACAAGCTGATTCGTCGCTATCGCCGGCACTTACACATCACACCAATTTATCAAGATATCAGCCATCTTGTTTTGCCGATATGCTTAAACCAATCCATTGATTTACCCGATAATTTGGGCAAATTTATAATTAAAATGCAATCTAATGAATGGATTGCAAAATGGCAAGATCACATAGTTCTCCTTCCGCCAACACAAAAAACTATCCATCTTGCTTTTCGTTATTCGGGAACGGTTCTCCACCATGGTATTCATCAAGACATCAAAAAACTGTGTCAACAACATAATGTCCCCTATTGGTTACGCCAACGCACGCCTTTAATTTTTTATGGCGATCAACTTCAATGTGTAGTGGTACACTAATCCCACAGTCCTCAATAAGTGGTAAAATTTAACCAAACATGAGGATATAAAAATGCAAAGACCTATAAGAACCTTTAGCGCGGAATTTAAATCCGAAGCGGTAAAATTGATTACCGAGCGTAAATATTCTATTACACAAGCTTGCAAAGAGCTAGACATCGGTGAAACAGCGTTGCGTCGCTGGGTAAGTCAAGTTCAAGCTGAATGTCAGGGCTATGTGTTGCCGGGTTCAAAGCCAATCAGTCCCGAACAACAACGCATTCGAGAGTTAGAAAACCGTATCAAAGAGCTGGAAGAGGATAAAGAAATTCTAAAAAAGGCTACGGCGATTTTAATGTCTCTCGAGAGCAACGATACCAAGCGGTCACGACGTCAAAATCGCACGGCATTAAGCGTTTATGTGCCTTATTTGGTGTGTCAGAAAGTGCCTATTATGCGCGCTTGAAACGGCGACAAGCGGTCGAAAAACACACCGCACTTGCGATTGAAATCAAGGTCATTTTTGAGGCAAGTCGTCAATCCGCCGGCAAGCGAACCGCTCAATCAGGTTTGAGACAAAAGGGAATTCGAGCTAGTTTGCGGTTGATTCGCAACCTAAATATAACCGAAATAAAGAAATAGGGCAAGTTTTTGCTAATCACTTGAACCGAGCATTTACGCCTGATGCACAAACGACGGTGCTTTGTGGCGATACGACGTACATTAAAGTCAATGGTGTTTGGTGCTATTTAGCGGTAGTGATTAACCTGTTAAACCGTCAAGTTGTTGGTTGGAAACTGAATCGACACCACGATGCGTAATTGGTTGTCGATGCGTTAAATCACGCGATGTTGTAGACTAAACGTACGAAAACAATGCTGTTTCACTCAGACCAAGGCAGTATTTATGGGAGTAAGCAATTTACCCAATGTGTGCAAAACTACAAGTTAACACAAAGTATGAGCCGACGGGGCAACTGCTGGGATAATGCACCGATGGAACGTTGGTTTAGAAGTTTTAAATATGAGTGGATGACATATGGTGGTTATGTTGATTTTGAAAGTGCGGTCAACGATGTAAAAGATTATGTGATGTACTACAACCACATTCGCCCACATAGCTATAATCAAGGTTTGCCCCCGATTTTAGCTGAAAAAACTTATCGGGGACTGTTGAATTAGTTGATCACTACAAATTGATGAGCGTTACTACCGTAAGCTGAAAGTGAGTGATTGGCTGAGCAAAGCGGAGGAATGGAAGGGGATAAAATCGGTGTTGGAGGTGTGTCGCAAGCGGTCAGATAATGGCAAGGAATCGCAAAAAAAGTCTTTTATATCAGTAGTTTGGATGTTGATATTCAAATATTGGCGAAGTGCGTGCGAGGGCATTGGGAAGTGGAAAACAAAGCCCATTGGGTGCTAGATGTGGCCTATAAAGAAGACGAATGTGCTGTGACCGATGAATGGGGTGCGGAAAATCTGGCAATCTTGCGTCGATTAGCGTTGAACTTGGCACGATTACACCCGAAAAAGCAGAGTATGAAAGGGAAATTGACCGCTGCCGGTTGGTCAGATGAATTTCGAGATGGGCTGTTGCTCGGCGTGTAGGTTGAAAAATGTACAACATATACGATTGCCCTGTACGATCTAAAGATTAGGGGGCGTTTTATCTTGTTTCATCGGGTAAAATACGTTATCTTTAAATTTATCCACCCATTAGAATTTATTATGCAAATTAATGCAATACGCGTTACGCAACAAGCGAATTCCACTATGCCTCTAATTGAACTGAAAAATATTACGATGCATTTTGGGCAAAAAACTGCATTACAACAAATTAATATGGCAATTTACCCCAATACCGTCACTACCATTGTCGGTCCTAATGGTGGAGGGAAATCGACTCTATTAAAAATTTTGCTCAAATTGCTCAAACCCACTACCAGGGATGTGATTTATAGCCGGAATGTTCGCATTGGCTACGTCCCACAAAAAATCCATTTAGATCATAGTTTGCCGATTACCGTGAAAAACTTCCTTTCCCTTAAGAAAGGCATCACTGCAAAAGACATTCAACAAGCAGCGGAATTGCTTTCTATCTCACACCTTATGCACAATTCGTTGCAAAAACTCTCCGGTGGTGAAATGCAACGTGTATTATTGGCTCGCGCAATTTTAAATCAACCTAATTTACTGGTACTTGATGAACCAACCCAAGGGGTCGATATGAATGGGCAAATTGAACTCTATCAGCTTATTCATCAAATGCGAGAAAAACTAAATTGCGCCGTTTTAATGGTGTCTCATGATCTCCATATTGTGATGGAGGATACCAATAAAGTATTGTGCGTTAATCAACATATTTGTTGTTCCGGTACGCCTGAAGCTATAAGTAGCGATCCGACTTTTATCCAACATTTTGGTGATCAATTTTCTAAAAATATTGCTTTTTACACCCATCATCACAATCACCGTCATGATATGCACGGCGATGTTTATTGTTCAGGGCAATATCAATGCGCACAACATCATCATTAGGAACGCTTTATCGTGCTTGAAATCATTCTTCCTGCTTGGCTTATCGGTATTTTGCTCTCTTTCATTACTGCACCTCTTGGTGCTTTTGTGGTTTGGCGCAAAATGGCCTATTTTGGCGACACTTTGGCACATTCCGCATTATTAGGCGTAGCATTAGGTATTTTTATTGAAATTAACCCCTATCTAGCCATTCTCATTTTGACGCTATGCATTACTTTATTAATGGTATGGCTTGAAAACCATACACAATATTCAGTAGAAGGGGTTAATATTCAACGAATGCGATTTATTTTAATGATTTTGACCGCACTTACAATTGCCTTAAGCATGAAATTTGTGGGGGCATTGATTATTACCTCCTTGCTCATTATTCCGGCAGCCACAGCACGCCGATTCGCACGAACGCCTGAAACCATGGCGATGATTGCCGTTGTCATCAGCATGTTAGCTATCACTATGGGGCTGGAACTTTCCGCCTTTTATAACACTGCAGCAGGTCCATCTGTAGTCATCTGTTCTGCACTCTTGTTCGCACTTTCTTTTTTGTGGAAAGAACAAGGATAAAGGCTTTTCTCATATTCAAAAAAACAACGGACGCAATAACAATAGCTCCGTTGTAGTAATACTAGAACTTGTTGATGTTTTGAGGCTGTAAAATCACCAATAAGTGTTTATTTAATATCCCAGTATGGCAGAACCATACTGGGTTACGCATAAATCAGCCCCTTTGGGGCTGAGAATTAGAGTGGCAAAGCCACTCAACTATGCGTAACCTAGTACGCATTTTGTGTGCTAGGTATAAAATAGTATATTTTATAAGCATAAAACATCAACAAGCCTTAAATAAAATTTCACTTTTTTCCGTTCTTTTTTACAGCAAAACTCTGTAATTTCTTGTAAAATTAGGATAGTTTTTATCTCTTTTCTAGGAAAAGTACTTTTATATTATGAGCAAAGCCATTTTAACTATCGTAAAAGGCAATAAAACGGAATCTATTGCATTGCAACAAGGAAAAACTGTCATCCAAAAAACCGAAGCAGCGGCGCGTTATCGTATTGTTGATGAGAACGGCATGCTAATTGAGCCTATAGAAGTAGAACAAATCGGCGACAATTTAGTCTTTTCTACCTCAGCCAATGAAGAACCGCTTTTGGTATTGGAAGAATACAATGCCTATTATTCTGTTGAAAATCTTGCAACCGTAGTTGAAAACAGTGTTTCTGTTACCGGAAATATAGCCGCCAGCTCATTAAGTGCGGTGCAATTAACCGCTATTTCTTTAGGAACGGTCGCGACCACTATTGGTGCGATAAATAGTTATAATCATAGCAAAACCAGCAATACGCCTCGTGCTGAAGAAAACACAACGCCTAACACAAAACCGTCTGTGCCGGAAGTAAAACCGGTTGAAACCGGTTGAACCTGAAACCCAACCAACGGAACCTGAACCCCAACCAACTGAGCCGGAAACTCAATCAACTGAGCCGGAAACCCAGCCAACTGAGCCTGAAACTCAACCAACTGAGCCTGAAACTCAACCAACTGAGCCTGAAACTCAACCAACGGAGCCGGAAACCCAGCCGGTTGAGCCTGAGGCTATCATTGATAAAGATCCCAATGCTGCTTGGGTTGTTATGCCTAAAGAAAAAGCCGCAGTTGAACCGGAAATTGAGGATGAACCAGAAGCAAAACCTAATACTAAACCGCAGTTAGATCCTTTGCCCGAATTACCCGTATTAACTGAACCGGCAGCAGGCGCAGCACCTGTTGCCGCAATTGCATGGACAAGTTATGTGGGAGGAGAGGACGGTATCATTAGTCAATCTGAAGCTAATGAAATCATAAGATTATCAGGTAGTTATGATGTCAAAGGCACATCTACCACGCCACCCATGATTACCGTTTTAGCCGATACAATTAGACTGGCTCAAGTTGATCCTGTGACTAAAACTTGGTGGGTCGATATTAACGCTTCCGCATTGGTGGCGAAAGGAGAAGGAGAGAAAGAACTTAGCGCATCTATTACAGCAGTTCATGATACAAATAAAAGATTGCGCGGTACGGCTCAAGCTAAACTAAAATACATTGTTGAGACAGTGACACAAGAGCCTGAAATTACCTTTGATAAAATTACGGGCGACGATTTCTTAAGTTTCGTTGAACAAAAATTAGAAAAAACCACGATTTCAGGTACGGTAAAACACGCCAAAGATGGGGATGTTGTTAAGTTAGAAATTGGACAATCAGTTTATTATGCTGAAGTGAAGGATAGTAAATTTTCTAAAGATGTGAATACTCAAAGTTTAATTATTCACGAAAAAGTCACCGCTTCTATTGAAACTCAAAGTGTAAATGGTGGAACAGCTAAAGGCAGTGCGGTAACTTATGCGAATGTAGAAGAAACGCCTTTAACAATTAAGATGAATCCTGTAACGACAGATAACATCCTTAATATTGCAGAATCTCAGCAGGAAATTACCTTATCAGGCTCGGTCACACGTGCAGATGATGGTTCTGTTGTTGAGCTAACTATTGGTGATCAAACGCTCAAAGCACAAGTGCTTAATGGCGAATTTGAAGCGAAGGTTAGCGGTGAATTGTTAGCGAAAAATAATACTGTTCGGGCTGTGGTCAAAAATACGGAAAATATGACCGCGCTTGAAGTATTCCAATATGAAACAGCTTTAGACAAACCAACCATTTCGCTACGTCCCATTACTGGAGACAATGTGATCAATGCCGAAGAAGCAGCAAAAGAAACGACCGTTATTGCTGGAAGTGTGACAGGCGCAAGCGATGGGGATTTGGTGGAAGTGTCTTGTGGCTGCCCTTATTGTGCCGCAAGCAATTGGAATACAATCCAAACTAAGGTAGTCAATGGTTCTTTTAAAGTAGAGTTTGCCACCGCGGTTTTAACGGCTGACAACCATAAAGTCATTCGCGCTAAAGTTATCGGAACCGATAAGGCCGGCAATCATGGTGAAGCCGAAACTTCGCAAGCTTATACGGTTGCAACGTCAGGCAGTGATGCCAACCTGACAAATCTCTCAGCTGTAGGTGAAAATAATATTTTCAATAAAGCATTTATAGAAAAGAATTCTACTTTTACTTATCAGGGAACAGTATGGGGACATACTGTTTGTCGTGAAGAAGATTTAGTGGAAAAAGTTGAAATCAAGCTCAATGGAAAAACGTTTTCCACTAATTTAAGCCGAGATGGTTCAGCACTACGAAAATTTAGCACCATATTAAATGTCGCGGATTTTGCGGATGCGGATGAAATGTACGTAGTCGCAACCATTCGCAATAAAGAAACAGGAAAAATTCACGAAGTAGCAGAAAAAGTCTCCTATCGTTATGATACTGAAGCCAATATTGCCGTTTCAGTCAATGAAGTCAATGGTGGCAAAACGATTTCTACCGAGAATTTGAATAAAACCAGCCTCATTAGTGGCACACTCACTTACGATGAACAAGATATTAATGCCAAAGATATTCAAGTTAAAGTCAATATAAATGGCAAAGAATATGATGCAACGGTATCAGATAAAAAATGGTCTTTGAACTTACCCATTAATGAAGGCTCGCTGATTGAAGGAAATAATCACTTAAAAGTTAATGTAATAGCTAAAGATGTTGCGGGTAATACGGCTACCGCAGAAAGTGCGGTGGATTTTCAAGCCGATATGACACCGCCAATGCCAATCATTACGCTTAACCCAATTAATGAAAATAATGTGGTCGCTAAGACTGCGACAGATTCTGTGGTATTAAGTGGCAAAGTGAGTGGCGATTTTGCTGTTGGTGAGCAACTCACCTTAATGTATAACGGCAAAACCCAAGCGGTGGAAATTCAACAAGATGGTGCATTTAGTTTAACGCTTCCGGCAGCAGAATTAGCCTCTTCAAATTCACTGATAGTTTCTGCTGTTTATACCACTAAAGATAGTGTTGGGAATGTAGGATCTGCGCAAAGTGATTTATCTTATAGTGTTAGCCAAGGCGATATCGCTATTTTGTTAAATGATATTACGGCAGATAATCATATCAATGTGACTGAAGCCAAAGGGCATTTACAATTATCAGGTAAAATTTTTGGTACAGAGGCTTCAACTACAACTCAAGTTGAATTACAAATTAACGGTAAAACGCACAAGGTTCAGGTAGAAAGTGATCTGAGTTTTAAATTGGATATTGCTGCCGAAGAATTAATTCAAGCACCAAACTATGTGGTTACAGCTACCGCTACTGCAGGAAATAGCCGCGCGGATACAACGAAGAAGTTTACTGTTGCCGCTGAGGTAGCGGCAAAAATTGATATCACCGAAGTGGGCGATTTCACCTTAAGTTTGGCTGAAAAATCACCTATTATCCGCATATATGGTGAAGCTGAATTTGATGGTGTTTATGCTCAAGGTAAAAATTATAACGAAGTACGCCAAGCGATCGTTACAATTGGTAACCAATCATTTAAGGTCGGTGTTAATAATAAAACATTCTTTGTCGATATTGCCGCCGATGAATTAAAAGGGCTAAATGGACAACAGATTTCCGTAAAATTCACTCCGGATCCAAAGGTTTATGAGCTAACTAAGGCTGATGGATTTTATAAAACAGCTTATATTAATGCGCCCGAAGTCACGACTAAAAGCATTACGTTTACAAGCGATTATTTAAAAGTGGAGAATCAAGATCAGTATTTTGTTGCGTATCACGAAGATATTGCAACGGTAAGTGGTGTTGTATCAGGAACTGCCAAAGGGGGAGATGTTGTTCTCTTGAATATTGGCAATAAAACGCTTAAAACAACGGTAAATTCGGACTTAAGTTTCTCTGCGATCGTGTCAAAACAAACCTTGAGCACAGCAGAGCAGATTTCTGCTACCTTGGAAACCACAGATCGTTCCGGTAAAGCAATTAGCGTTTTTGATCAAGAAAATTATGCGGTAGCGGCCTCAGTAGATGGTACAAAACAAATTGGGTTAATTCCACGTAGCAATCCCATTCAAGATGATCATACAAAAGATGATTGGAATACCCCATATTTCTTAAAGGCTGTAGGTAGCTTAGATAAAAATGGCTATTCTGCCCCATTGGGTGGAACACAAGATAAGCCTTATGTCATTAAATATTATTTCCACGGCACGGAAGAGTTAGAAGCGAATAAAGAATTGCCTTCCGATGCCTTGGTTGATGAGGGATTAAAAGCGGTCTTCAGGGATGCCTATGCCATCTTATCTAGTTATACCAACATACAGTTTGTGGAAAGTAAAATAAGCGGTGACCGTGATACTTTTGTGCATTATGCTTCCATGACGAATGGCTCTGCAGCAGTCGCAAGCAACGGTGGGCATATTACTTGGAATGCAGGTAGCAGCTGGAAAGGCTGGGGAACGGATTATCTTTATTACACCGCGCTTCACGAAATTGAGCATACGCTTGGTATGGTTCATACGGTTGCAGGTGATATTCCGACCTTTAAAGAAAACGGCTATGGTAATGAAAATACCGCGGAATTTTCGATTATTTCTTATGATCGCTATGTCAATGATAATTTATATTTATCCTTACGCGATTTACGCCCTTATGATTTAGCTTATTTACATTATCGTTTTGGTGTCAATCCAAATGCGCGCGCCGGCGATGATGTTTATAGCTTTGCAAATTACAATACCTATGCTTCTGACGGCGGTCGTTATATTTGGGACGGTAACGGTGTTGATACATTTGACGCTTCAAAAGAAAAACAAGGTGTGTATGTTAATTTAAATCCCGGTAGCTGGAGTTATGTTGGTGATATTCAAGAACGAAACTTCTTTGTAAAAAACATTAACAGCAAAACTCAAGATGTACATCAATATTTTGATTTACCGGAAAAAACCACTGTGGATAGTGGAAATGGGCAAGTTAATGCCCCATTGAATATTGCTGATGTTGAATATACTTCGGGGCAAGTCTATATTGGTCAAGGAACACAAATCGAAAATCTTATCGGCTCAAATCATAATGATACATTGATTGGTAATGCGGCAGATAATAACATCTTCGGCGGAGCCGGAAATGATAAGTTAGAAGGCGGTGCCGGTCATGATTATCTTAATGGTGGTCTTGGTGAAGATACGATGATAGGTGGTTTAGGAAACGATATCTATCTTGTTGATAATACAAAAGACATTATCGTTGAAGCTAAAAATGAAGGCATAGATACGGTTTACAGCACCGTTGATTATCATTTGTCAGAAAATGTAGAAAATCTAGTCTTAATTGGGAATACTACAAAAGCAGCCCACGGTAATGAGTTAGATAATATCTTAACGGCGAATAATATCGGTAATACATTAAATGGAGGAGCTGGTAATGACCGTCTTATTGGAGGACTAGGTGCAGACATTTTCATAGGGGGAGAAGGGACGGATCATTTTGTGTTTAACACCACCCTTAATGGTAATGTGGATATCATCAAGGACTTCAGCACAGAAGACAAAATTGAATTATCCAAAACCATATTTCTCGCCTTAAACGATGAAGAAAGTCTTAAACGTCATATTAAATATGATAATACCAATGGGCAATTAAGTTATGATGCTGAAGGCAATGGTGATCTTATTCATTTTGCCACGTTAGAAAATCATCTCTCAACATTGGATAATAATAATTTAATTATTGTTTAAGGTGAATATAGAAGAAACCTTTATTTGGTCTCTTCTGGCATAGTAGACAAAATGGTTGCTAAAAAGTGGCTTAAAGTCTTATATTACGGGCTTTAAGCCACTTTTTTGAATTATGAACCCAAAAAATGTCATTTTTTGCCACAGTAGCGACATTCGCAAACATGGCATAAGAAATAATATTCAACGCTATAAATGTAATGCCTGTAATAAAACATTTACCCTTAAAAAGAAATTAAATCCAATAAGTATTTGGAATGATTATTCAATAGGAAAACAAACCTATAAACAACTTGCCGAAAAATAGCATTGTTCAATCAGAACGATTCAAAGATATATTGAAAAAGCCCCTAAAACAGTATTAAATCCACCCCAATCACGTGATTTAAATATTATTGCGGATACCACCTTATTTGGTCGTGAATTTGGTATTTTACTGCTGATGGATTCGCTTTCTAAAAAGGTGGTTTACCATCATGTTATTAAAACGGAAAAAGATGTTTATTACAGGATAGCGTTTAATTCACTTCGTATGAAAGGCTATAACATTCAATCAATTACCTGCGACGGCATACGGGGTATATTGAAAGATTTATTGGATACACCGACGCAAATGTGCCATTTTCATATGGTAGCCATTGTGATGAGAGCATTAAGAAAAAAGCATCAATCTATAGCTGGAAAAGAATTAAAATTTATTGCATTGACACTTAAACAGAGTTCTAAAAAAGACGTCTATTTACGATTACATCATTGGTATTTAAAACATAAAGCGTTTTTAGAAGAACGGTCAGATAAACCGAATGAAAAGGGCTATTATCCTTATAAACATAGAAATGTAAGAAGTGCTTATCATAGTTTTAAACGTTATATGGATTATCTATTTACCTATGAAAAGTATGGCGATTTAAATATCGAAAAAACGACAAATAGACTTGAAAACTTATTTGGGCAACTTAAGGAGAAATTATCCCATCATGCAGGCTTAACGAAGAAGCATAAGATTATGTTTATAAAGGATTTTTTAAATAAAAAAGAGTTGCTAAGAATAATTAAAAATATTCATTAGCAACCACTTTGTCATATAGGCATAGTTTTTACAAAAGAGCCTCTCCCACAATTTGTGTAAATACCTGTTTCTGAGATAATACATTCAGACACAGGTATTTTATTATGAACGAAAAACAACTTCACGCCTTGGCAGCGGAATTTGCCAAAAACCTAAAAACACCAGAAGACCTCAATCAATTTTCACGGATGCTCAAAAAAATCACCGTCGAGGCTGCGTTAAATGGTGAACTGACCGACCATCTTG
>NZ_MUXW01000029.1:0-339 GCF_002015085.1 Glaesserella parasuis | reverse complement strand
TATTGCCTTATATGCCAAGGGAAGAGTTATTGGGGCTTTGGATTGCTGAAAATGAGGGTGCGAAGTGCTGGGCGAATGTGCTGACAGAGCTTCAAAATCGAGGCTTGAAAGACATTTTTATTGCCTGTGTAGACGGTTTAAAAGGCTTCCCGGAAGCCATCAATACAGTCTATCCTAAAACGAAGATTCAGCTTTGCATTGTGCATTTAGTGCGTAACAGCTTGAAATTCGTTTCGTGGAAAGATTACAAAGCCGTCACTGCAGATTTAAAGCAGGTTTATCAAGCCCCGACGGAAGCACAGGCTCGCGAAAATCTGACCGCACTTTCGCAAAAATGGC
>NZ_MUXW01000028.1 GCF_002015085.1 Glaesserella parasuis | reverse complement strand
CGAAGTCGGCAAAATTGCAGATAATTTGCTAAAACAGAATTTTCACACTACAGCCCCAAATCAAAAATGGGTCACTGATGTGAGTGAATTTAAGTGTGCAGAAGGTAAACTTTATCTCTCGCCGATTAAGGACTTGTTTAACGGTGAAATTATTGCTTATGATGTGGCAAGAAACCCAAGTTTCGAGCAGATAAGCCGAATAATGAAACAAGCTGTGGCAAGGCTTGACGGAGCAACGCCGATACTCTATTCTGACCAAGGTTGGCAATATCAAATGGCAAGTTATCAGTCGATTTTGAAACAAAACGGCATCGTACAAAGTATGTCGAGAAAGGGAAATTGTTTGGATAACAGTGCAATGGAAAGTTTCTTTGGGCGTTTAAAAACGGAATGTTACTTTGGTAAACGGTTTGAGACCTTTGAGCAACTGGAACAAGCTATTCACGAATATATTCATTATTACAATCATGAGCGTATTCAAGTAAGATTAAAAGGACTAAGCCCTGTGGAATACAGAACTCAGTCCTTGAACTAAATTAGTCTAACTTTTTGGGGTCAGATCATTATAACCAGCTCTTTTAACTTTGTAAGATGAAATGTTATGTGATCAGTATAGTATTTAGAACTAATACATTGCCATAATATTGATTAATTTAGTGTAGTATTTGTAGTACTCTCACCGTTTTCTTCCGCTTGTTGACGAGCTAAATAGTCCATAAACAATGCATCAAAGTTTACTGGTGAAAGATTTAATGCAGGGAATGTACCACGATTTACTAGACTTGAAATTAACTCTCGCGCATAAGGGTAAAGCACTTCAGGGCATTTCGCTGCAAGACAGTGTGCCAATTGGATACCTTCAATACCTTTGATGGTAAATACACCCGCTTGTTTTACTTCACAGATGAATGCGACATCGTTGCTGTCTTCCAAAGTTGTTTGAACATTGATATGTAAAACCACTTCGTAAGTATCTTCACTAATTTCACGCGTTTCTGTATCAAGATCAAAACCTAACTGAGGTTTCCATTCTTGATGAAAAATGTTTGGTAAATTAGGCGCTTCAAAAGAAACATCTTTGATATAGATACGTTGAATTTGCATTTCAAACGGAGTTTGTTGCTCTTCAGTAGCAACTTGATTTTCTTCAGCCATAGTCATTCCTTAATTTTAATGTATTGAATTATTTATGCTTTTTTACGAGCGGTAAGTTAGCCGTACGCCAGCCAGCAATACCCTCTTTTAATACATAGACTTTATTGAAGCCTTGTTTCACAAGTTCATTCGCAAGCCCACTCGCACTTAAACCATTCGCATCAACAACAATCACAGGACGATCTTTATATTTTTCGATAGCCTGTGTTTTTTTACCCTTGATGTCGCTTGGAATTAAATGCACGCTCTCAATGATATGACCGTGTCTAAATTCATCATCAGAACGAACATCAACTAACACAGCATCTTCTTTATTGATAAGCTGAGTTGCTTGAGCATTATCTACAATTTTGAATTTGCTTGTTGCACCTTTATACAAATTGATGATGACCGCAACAAAAAGTGCAACCCACGCTACAACCATAATGGTATGATTAGCGGCGAACTGTTGAAATTGTTCTGCAAAAGTAAGTTGTTCCATAGGTTTCTCTCTAATGTAAATGAATAATGATAGCGAAAGTAACTCGCCAGCGACATTTAATATAAGGCACGCTAATGCGTGCCAAATTATTAATTAGAGAAATTAGCCTTGATGTGACATTACTTCATCAAATGAAGATGCTTTTTCTGTCACTTTTGCTTTTGCAAGCACAGCTTCAACCGCTTGCTCTTCTAATACTACGTTACGAATGTTATCGGTTAAACGTGGATTTTTTGCATAGTATTCAACTACTTCTGCTGGTTGTTCGTAAGCTGATGCTAATTCGGCAATAGTTTCTTTCACACGATCTTCATCAACTTTTAATTCGTTAGATGTGATCACGCTCGAAAGTAATAGACCTACTTGAACACGACGTTTTGCATCTACTTCAAACAATTCTGCTGGTAATTGTGCTGCCATTTCTGGTTTGCCACCGAAACGTTGAACTGCTTGCTGACGTAATACATCAACTTCTTCCGCTACTGCTGATGAAGGAACTTCAATGTCGTTGTTTGCTAATAAGCCGTTGATCACTTGGTTTTTCACACGAGCAGTTAATGCATTTTTTAACTCACGCTGCATATTTTTTTTGATTTCAGCGCGTAACTCTTCAACGGTTTTTGCTGAACCAAATTTTTTCACGAACTCTTCTGTTAATTCAGGAAGAACGATGTTTTCTACTTTTTTCAAGGTGATAGCAAATTTTGCAGCTTTACCTTTTAAGTTCTCAGCGTGGTATTCTGCTGGGAATGTCACATCGATGTCGAATTGTTCACCTGCTTTGTGGCCTACGATACCCTCTTCAAAACCAGGGATCATACGGCCTTGACCCATTGCTAATACGAAGTCAGATGCTTTACCGCCTTCAAACTCTTCGCCATCTACTGAACCAACGAAGTCGATGGTCACACGGTCATCTGCTTTTGCTGCTTCAGCGGTTTCTGCAAATGTTGCTTGTTGTTTGCGTAACACATCAACCATTTTGTCTAAATCAGCTTCTGTGATTTCAACAACTGGTTTTTCTACCTCGATGTTTTCTAAGCCTTTTAATTCAACTTCTGGGAACACTTCAAAAGTTGCTGTGAATGAGAAATCTTGACCTGGTTGGTAGTTGTTTGGTGTGAATGTTGGACGACCTGCAAGGTTGATTTTCTCTGCAATCACTACATTAAAGAAAGCACGTTGCATCTCTTCAGATAATACATCTTGACGAGCCGCTAAACCGTAACGTTGTTCAATGATTGAGTGAGGAACTTTCCCTTTACGGAAACCATCTACACGAGCATTTTTCGCATAGCCTTTTAATTGTTCTTTGTAACCTGCTTCAATTTTATCTGCAGCTACGGTAACTGTTACACGGCGTTGTAAGCCTTCTAATGTTTCAATAGAAATTGACATTCTTAAACCTCAGTATTAAAAAGGATTTGATTATAAAATACAAATAGATAGCAATTGTAACGTCCTGTAAACACAATGTCGAGAACTTTAATGATTGAAATAAAATATACGAATACTCAATAATTAATATACTTTTATTGTAGGAATAATTTGTTCAATGTGAATAACGCATATACTTACCAATAAGCATACTGTACGTTGTTTGCTTATTTGTTGTGTTATTTGTTGGAAAAGGTATCGCATCAAGCTCCTTCAGTATCTTTATGTTTATTTTATCAGCCTTAGTTACAGTTCTTGTTTTAGGTTTGGTAGGATATTTATATGGGTTAATTTTAGAAAGTTTCTTTGATTTCCAGTCAGCAAAAGAAGTTTTAAGATTTGGGTTTATTTGGTTTATCTGTTTTTCTTATGTTTGTATCATTTGCTCCAACGCATAAAACCAAGAGCGGTAAGGCGGATAAAAGGTATAAAGATAACCCTTCAAACGAACCTGAGCTTGGCTTATTTCTGACTGTAATTTTACTTTGCGCAGGCGGGCTTTGGTATCTTCTTGGTAAATTTAACTTTGAGATATTCTAAATTTTTAAAATACTGTTGAACAGCATTTTAGAATGCTAATTAAGCCTTTTAAGGCAACTAAATTATCAATCATATAAGGATATTAAAATGGCCCGTAAAAAAACAAGAACCCTGACATTTTTGACTTGATTGAATAGGTAGTGAAATTAATACCATTAATTATAAAACTAACGCCATTAATTATAATTGTATTGCTATTACGTTATTTTGGCTTGATATAAGTTAAGTAGAAACTGTAGGGATTACCCGAGTTAAACGATGTTCATTGAGTAGCCTAGTGCGAATTTTTCGTACTAGGCATAATTGATCTATCTTTAATTACTAAAAACTAAATCAGACAATATTGATTTATATGAAGAGAAGCAGAGGCAGAATTTATGAAAAGAGACATTAGTAGAGTTATCAAACAATTTGATGATGAATCAAAAGATATAAAACATCGCTATTACAGCTTTGATTTCTGTTATGTACATTTCCGCCATTCTAAAGAAACAGGACATATGGATATCGAAAAAAGTTGTTTTGTATTATGGAGCTATTTAGCAAGTTGGGGAATGTTGAGAGGCTCTAGTTTCTTAATGCAGAGAAATCCTGCCTATTTAACAGAACTCGTTAAATGGATCTATGAACAACCACAAGCGACTTGGCTTATTGATGTTGAAGATTACCCTAATAAGACAAAGGAAGTTTTATCTTTATATACTCAGGTAAAATCACATCTTATTGGCGAGAAAAAGCATCAAGCGGTGACTTTAGTGACTAAAGTGTTATTAGGTGTGTTTGCTATTATTCCTGCCTATGATCGTTTCTTTAAGGACACTTTTAGTGAAATAGCGAGGGAGGAGTGTGGTTTTAGTACCCCTAATGAAACATCTCTAAATATAATTGCCCAGTTTTATCAAGAAAATAAAGAAGAAATTGATACGTTGAGTAAAAGCCACCAAATTCTTGATTTTGATGGAAAGCCAACAAATTATCGCTATTCAAAAGCCAAAATCATAGATATGTATGGTTTTCAGATTGGGCGTGATAAAGTGTCTGAAGATTAAATTGTAACCTCTTGAGGCATCTATAAATGTCTCTATTTGTTTTTGAATAACTGCCCGATTTTCCCCTTTCTATCGCCAAATCGGGCAAGTAAATTGTAAAAAAATCACTCAATCTTACCGCTTAGGGTTGGCTTTTTGTGAGGCAATTCACAAGATCTGCACAAATTTCGTAAAAATTCTTTTTTCATCGTCAATAAGTAGCAAAATATCCTCGTCAGTTTAACCAGTTAATTAAGGGGATTTTTATGACTCAACTCAAATCAACTCCAGTAAAAATTGGTATCCGCCCAACCATTGATGGTCGCCGTCTTGGGGTGCGTAAATCATTAGAAGATCAAACAATGAATATAAAATAATCAAAGCGGAAATAACATCGGCACCAAAAAGACCGCTAACAGCATTACCAAAAGCGTAAACGGTAATCCTACTTTCACAAAGTCCATAAAACTATAGCCACTTGGTGCAAGTACCATCGTATTCACAGGAGATGAAACGGGGGTAATAAAAGAGGCTGAGGCTGAAATAGCGACAATCATTGCAAATGGTACTGGCGAAAAATTTAGCTGTTGTGCGATAGCAATGGCAATCGGCATTACTAAAATTGCAGTGGCTGTATTTGAGATAAAGGCATTGATGATAGCGGTAAAAATAAATAACACCATCAACACAAAATGTACCCCTAAACCTTGCATAATCTCAGTAAGCATTTGAACAATCAGATCGATCCCACCTGTTTTTTGTAATGCAATGGAAAATGGCATCATACCGACAATTAAGACAATACTCGGCCAATGGATTGACTCATAAGCACTTTTCATATCGACACAACGGAATTTACCTAACATCAAACAGGCAATCAAAGCCGCAATCACATTTGGCACTAACCCTGTGATCATCAATACCACCATTGTGACAATCGAAAAAATAGCGTGGGGTGCTTGGCTAATCGCTGGCGCTGCGTGCTTGCTCTCTTCGGGGGCTTTGAGTAAGAAGAAATCACGGTTATTGTGATCGAGTTTGAGCAAATTATTCCATACCCCCATAATCAGCAAGGTGTCTCCAAATTCTAATGGGGTAGAAATAAGATTATCTTCAATCAATGTATCCCCTCGTTTTAATCCGACGACACTTAAGCCATAGGTAGAACGGAATTTGAGTTCACTAATACTTTTTCCGATACTTTCTGCCTCAGGCATAATCGAAAATTCTGCCATTCCAACGGATTTTGCGTGTTCTGAGAAATAGTCCCCTTTCAACTCAATGGTGCGTAAACCAAAGTCCTCACACTGTTGCAGAAAACGGTCTAAATCAATGTTAATATCCATCAACAGAATATCTTTTTCTTGCAAAGTTTCCGTGCCATAGGCGGCAATAGAAAGTGTTCTTAAACGTTTAACACGTTGAATAGCCACGATATTTAGCCGATACTCACGGCGGAGATTTAATTCATTGATCGTTTTTCCAATCAATGATGAGCCAACATCGATCACTACCATTTTCGCTCGCCCAGTTAAACTATATTCAGCAATAAGCTGCTGCATTGATGAACCATTTTTATTTTCAGCACGGACGGTTTCGCCATTATCTAACCAACGGCGAGCAAAAAGCATATAAACAATCCCTAGCACCAATACCGAAACACCAATCGGTGTAAAACTGAAGAAACCAAAACCTTGATGTCCTGCTTTAACTAATTCAGAGTTAGCTACAAGGTTGGGCGGTGTCGCAATTAAGGTCATCATACCGCTAATAAGCCCAGCAAAACTCAACGGCATCATTAAGCGTTTCGGAGAAATCCCCATACCCGAACAAATTGCCAACACCACAGGAATAAAAATGGCCACAATCCCCGTTGAACTCATAAAAGAGCCAAGCCCGGCAATAGATAACATCAACAACACTAAAACCTTAACTTCGCTTGCCCCTGCAACACGCATTAGCCACTCACTCACCTGATAGGCAATCCCTGTTCTTACCAGCCCCTCACCCACAATAAAGAGCAAAGCAATCAAAATCACATTCGGATCACTTAATCCAGCAAACACCTCATTGACCGAAAGAATGCCACTTAGACTAAAAAAGGCAATAACGAGTAAGGCAACAATATCCATTCGTAATTTATTGCGAATGAACTGCCAAATTGCAAATACCAATAAGGCAAGCACCCAAAACAGTGGCGATAAGAGAAAATCAGGGAGGGAATAAAGTATCGGTTGCATAAGCATTATCAAGGAAGTTGAACAATAGTTTGATTATACCGATTTTCAGAAAATTAACAGGGAGTTTTCTCAAATTCCGCTAAAAAATTTGGCATATCTCTATTAGGTGCTCTCGCTGGAATTTAATTGGTTATATTGAAGTGTTCACAAGAGCCCTTTGGGCTTTTACCAACAAAATTATTAACTTTTTCTTAATAGCATATGAAAATACATTATGTCGCAAATAATATCAGGGATATTTATTTCTAAAAGCATAAGAATGTTAATTTTTTGGGGCTGTCCTAGATAACGACTAAAAGCTCTATTTTAGGTTAAAATAACCAAATGAGAAAAAGTCGCCTAAGTCAGCATAAACAAAATAAACTCATTGAGCTGTTTGTGGCAGGTGTCACTGCTCGAACAACAGCTGAGTTGGTAAATGTAAATAAAACGACAGCAGCCTATTACTTCTATCGTCTGCGATTGCTTATCTATCAAAACAGCCCACATATGGAGATGTTTGAAGGTGAAATTGAAGCCGATGAAAGCTATTTTGGCGGCACTCGCAAAGGTAAACGAGGTCGTGGAGCTGTGGGTAAAACCGCTGTATTCGGGCTTTTAAAGTGTGATGGTAAGGTGTATACCGTCGTTGTACCGAATATTCAATCTGCGACACTTTTACCGATTATTCGAGAAAAGGTGAAGCCTGACAGCATTGTTTACACCGATTTTTATCGAAGCTATGATGTTCTTGATGTGAGTGAGTTTAATCATTTTCGTATCAATCACAGTACTCATTTCGCAGAAAAACAAAATCATGTAAACGGAATTGAGAATTTTTGGAACTAAGCTAAACATCATTTACGCAAGTTTAACGGTATTCCCAAAGCACATTTTGAGTTGTATTTGAAGGAATGCGAATGGCGTTTTAATCACGGTAACTTAAAATCTCAAATTTCCATTTTAAAACAATTAGTTAAGGGCAGCTTAAGTTAGTTATCTAGGACAACCCCATTTTTTTTATAAAAATGTTAAGTAACCGACATTTTTGCAGGGTTTACAGGTTGGCAATTTTGGTCAATCTGCGTATAATTCGGAAGATTTTGATTGCGTAACTTTAGATTAGTTTACACAAAGAAATCGTTTACTTTTTTATTAGGTTTTAGTCAAAAATGTCTGCGGTTTTTCGACAAACGAAACAACTTTATCAAAAAGCACTCGGTATAGAGTTAATTCTACTGTTCTGCATAGCTGGAGCAGTGGGGATTGGGTTAGGCTTAAATCGCTTTATTTCGTTATTATTAGGGGAAATTGCGGCATTGCTTCCACATTGTGTGTTTGTGTATTGGGTGTTTTTTCGTAAATCGGTAATAAATCCTCAAAATATGACCGCTTTTTATCGTGGGGAAGGGCTGAAATGGCTTACGACGATCATTGTGATTGTGGTGGCGTTTAAAAGTTATGGTGCTATGCACTATGTTTCGTTTTTTTGTGGGTTCTTTTTTATGATTCTTTGTAATAGTCTTTTGCCTATTGCATTGAAGTGGCATTCAAAATAAATTTCTTTTAATTTCAAAAGGATAAACTATGGCTGGTCAAACAACGGCTGACTATATTGGTCACCACTTATCGTTCTTGAAAACAGGGGACGGTTTTTGGAATGTGCATTTAGATACTCTGTTTTTCTCATTAGTAGCAGGTGCAATTTTCCTCTTTTTCTTCTCTCGTGTGGCGAAGAATGCAACAGATGGCGTACCAGGTAAATTTCAATGTTTTGTTGAAATGATTGTCGAGTGGGTTGATGGTTTGGTTAAAGATAACTTCCACGGTAGTCGTGAGGTGGTTGCACCTTTAGCTTTAACTGTGTTCTGCTGGGTGTTCGTGATGAATGCTATCGACTTAATTCCTGTGGATTATCCACCACAATTTGCAGAGTTATTAGGGATTGACTATTTGCGTGCTGTTCCAACAGCAGACATTAGTGCAACCTTAGGTATGGCGATTTGTGTGTTCTGTTTAATTATTTTTTACACCATTAAATCGAAAGGTTTTTCTGGTTTTGTTAAAGAATATACGCTTCACCCATTTAACCACTGGGCATTTATTCCTGTAAACTTTGTACTTGAGATCGTAACGTTATTGGCGAAACCGATTTCTCTTGCATTCCGTTTATTCGGTAATATGTATGCAGGTGAGTTAATTTTTATCCTGATTGCAGTAATGTATATGGCGGATAACTTCTTGCTTCAAGCATTAGGTTTGCCGTTACACTTAGCTTGGGCGATTTTCCATATTTTGGTTATTACGTTACAAGCCTTTATCTTTATGATGCTAACGATTGTTTACTTGAGTATTGCTTATAATAAAGCGGATCACTAAACAAACTGGATTGGTGAGCGGTCACTTTTATGCAAAATTTTGCAAAGATTAGACCGCTTTGAAACCCGATCATATTTATTGAAACTTTTTTATTAACCCTAGCCGTAAGGCTACTTTCCTTACTTTTATGGAGAACATTATGGAAACTGTAATTACAGCAACTATTATTGGTGCATCAATCCTACTTGCTTTCGCAGCATTAGGTACTGCAATTGGCTTCGCTATCTTAGGTGGTAAATTCTTAGAGTCTTCTGCTCGTCAACCAGAATTAGCAAGCAGCTTACAAACTAAAATGTTTATCGTTGCAGGTCTTCTTGATGCGATTGCAATGATTGCAGTAGGTATTTCTTTACTTTTCATCTTCGCAAACCCGTTCATTGATTTATTGAAATAAGTCGGATTTGTTTTTAACCGTAGTTACTCAAGAGTAACTTAGCCGACTTAAGGAGGGCGTTGTGAACTTAAATGCAACACTAATAGGCCAACTGATTGCATTCGCACTGTTTGTGTGGTTCTGTATGAAGTTTGTATGGCCACCGCTTATTAAAGCGATTGAAACGCGTCAAGCAAATATTGCAGACGCTCTTGCAAGTGCTGAGAACGCGAAGCAAGAACAAGCTGATACTAAAGTTTTAGTTGAGCAAGAGCTCGCTAAAGCTCGTGAAGAAGCGCAACATATCATTGATTTAGCAACAAAACGTCGCAATGAAATTTTAGAATCTGTTCAAGCAGAAGCTGAAGCAGAGAAAGCGAAAATTATTGAGCAAGGTTACGCAGAAGTGGAAAATGAGCGTCGCCGTGTTCAAGATGAACTTCGTCAAAAAGTAGCTGCATTGGCGGTTGCTGGTGCAGAGAAAATTGTGGGTCGTTCTGTTGATGCAGCGGCAAACAATGACATCATTGATAAGCTAGTTGCAGAATTATAATTAAGGGGGGCAGATGTCACAATTAACAACAGTAGCTCGCCCCTATGCTAAAGCAGCTTTTGATTTTGCTTTAGAACAAGGTCAGTTAGATAAATGGCAGAAAATGTTACAGTTTTCTGCATTGGTTGCTGAAAATGAAGATGTGCAACATTTTATTCATTCATCTTCTGCAGCCACTCAAGTTGCCGATACCTTTATCGCAATTTGCGGTGATCAACTCGATCAATATGGGCAAAATTTCATTCGAGTTATGGCTGAGAATAAGCGTCTTTCGGCGTTACCTTCAGTATTTGCTAGTTTTAATCAAATCCGTGCCGAGTATGAGTCCGTTAAAGATGTGTTTGTTACATCAGCAACATCTTTAACAAAAGCACAGGAAGATAAAATCGCTAACGCGATGAAACAAAAGCTAAATAGTGAAGTTCGAATTACGACAAGTATCGATGCGTCATTAATTGCAGGCGTTATTATTCGTTACGATGATATTGTCGTTGATGGTAGTAGTCGTGGTCAGTTAAATCGTTTGAGCCAAGAGTTGTGCTTGTAAGAGGAATAGAAAATGCAACTAAATTCTACAGAAATTAGTGAATTGATTAAAAAACGTATTGCACAGTTCAATGTGGTCAGTGAAGCACAAAGTACTGGTACAATCGTTTCAGTCAGCGACGGGGTTATTCGTATCCACGGTCTCGCTGATGTAATGCAAGGTGAGATGATTGCATTACCAGGCAATCGTTATGCGATTGCTTTAAACTTAGAAAGAGATTCAGTTGGTGCAGTAGTAATGGGTCCATACGCAGATTTAGCAGAAGGTATGGAAGTGAAATGTACTGGCCGTATTTTAGAAGTACCTGTTGGTCGTGGTTTATTAGGTCGTGTAGTAAACACATTAGGTCAGCCAATCGATGGTAAAGGTGAAATCGACAATGACGGTTTCTCTCCTATCGAAGTGATTGCACCGGGCGTTATCGACCGTCAATCTGTTGATCAACCTGTTCAAACTGGTTATAAAGCCGTTGACTCAATGGTGCCAATCGGTCGTGGTCAGCGTGAGTTAATCATCGGTGACCGTCAAACAGGTAAAACAGCATTAGCGATTGATGCGATCATTAACCAACGTGATTCAGGTATTAAATGTATCTATGTGGCTATCGGTCAAAAAGCATCTACAATTTCAAACGTGGTACGTAAATTAGAAGAGCATGGTGCATTACAAAATACTATCGTGGTAGTAGCAAGTGCATCAGAATCTGCTGCATTACAATATTTAGCACCTTATGCAGGTTGTGCGATGGGTGAATATTTCCGTGACCGTGGTGAAGATGCGTTAATCGTTTACGATGATTTATCTAAGCAAGCAGTTGCTTACCGTCAAATTTCATTGTTATTACGTCGTCCACCAGGTCGTGAAGCCTATCCAGGTGACGTATTCTACCTACACTCTCGTTTACTTGAGCGTGCTGCGCGTGTAAATCCAGATTATGTAGAACGTTTCACCAATGGTGCAGTAAAAGGTCAAACTGGTTCTTTAACCGCATTACCAATTATTGAAACCCAAGCAGGTGACGTTTCAGCATTCGTTCCAACAAACGTAATTTCGATTACCGATGGTCAGATCTTCTTAGAAACCAGCTTCTTTAACGCAGGTATTCGTCCAGCAGTAAACCCTGGTATTTCTGTATCTCGTGTTGGTGGTTCTGCACAAACTAAACTTGTTAAGAAATTAGCGGGTGGTATCCGTACTGCACTTGCTCAGTACCGTGAATTAGCAGCCTTTGCGCAGTTTGCTTCAGATCTTGATGATGCAACACGTAAGCAACTTTCACACGGTCAAAAAGTAACAGAGTTACTTAAACAGAAACAATTTGAACCAATGTCTGTGGCACAATTAGGTTTATCACTTGCAGCAGCTGAATTTGGTTATTTAGATGATGTTGAAGTTGAGCGTGTAGGTTCATTTGAATCAAATCTTTTAGCTTATGCAAATGCAAATTATGCTGAGTTTATGAAAGATTTAAGTAAATCAGGCGATTTCAATGACACTATCAAAGCGAAATTAATCGAGATTTTAGATAGTTTCAAAAAGAATAGTGCTTGGTAATCTACTTTAGCGGAGAAAGAATATGGCAGGTGCTAAAGAGATAAGAACCAAAATTGCAAGTGTTCGTAATACACAAAAAATTACCAAAGCGATGGAGATGGTTGCTGCATCTAAAATGCGTAAAACGCAAGAAAGAATGTCTGCATCACGTCCATACTCAGATGCCATTCGTAAGGTAATTAGCCATATTGCCAAAGGAAGTATTGATTATAAACATCCTTTCTTAACTGAACGTGAAGTCAAAAAAGTTGGTTTTTTAGTGGTTTCAACAGACCGTGGTCTATGCGGTGGCTTAAACATTAATTTATTTAAAACAGTTTTAAATGAATTAAAAACACGTAAAGATAAAGGAATTGATGCTCGCTTAGGATTGGTTGGAAATAAAGCGGTTTCGTTTTTCCAAGCAATGGGATTAGACGTCAAAGCTCAAGTTACAGGCTTAGGCGATACTCCTGCAATGGAAGATTTAGTTGGTATTGTTAACGGTATGATTGAAGCTTATCGCAATGGCGAAGTGGATGAAGTTTATATTGTTTATAACCGTTTTGTGAATACTATGTCACAAAAACCAACGATGCAAAAATTGCTTCCATTACCCGAACTTGAAAATGATGATTTGGAAAATAAAGGCTCATGGGATTATATCTATGAACCGAATCCAAAAGTGTTGCTAGATAGCTTACTTGTACGCTATTTAGAATCTCAAGTTTATCAAGCGATTGTAGATAATCTTGCTTCTGAACAAGCAGCTCGAATGGTAGCAATGAAAGCAGCAACGGATAACGCAGGTAATTTAATCAATGGGTTACAGTTGGTGTATAACAAAGCTCGTCAAGCAAGTATTACGAATGAATTAAATGAAATTGTCGCGGGTGCCGCAGCAATTTAACAATGAATAGAGGAACGGTAATGGCAACGGGAAAAATTGTACAAATCATCGGTGCGGTAATCGATGTTGAGTTTCCACAAGATGCAGTACCAAAAGTTTATGATGCATTAAAAGTTGAAACAGGTTTAACCCTTGAAGTTCAACAACAATTAGGCGGTGGCGTAGTACGCTGTATCGCTCTTGGTACATCTGATGGTTTAAAACGTGGCTTAAAAGTTGAAAATACGAATAAAGCGATTGAAGTACCAGTGGGTACAAAAACACTTGGTCGTATTATGAACGTATTAGGTGAGCCTATTGATGAAGCAGGCCCTATCGGTGAAGAAGAGCGCTGGACGATTCATCGTGCAGCACCAAGTTATGAAGATCAAGCTAACAGCACAGAACTTTTAGAAACAGGGATCAAAGTTATCGATTTGATCGCACCGTTTGCTAAAGGGGGTAAAGTTGGTTTGTTCGGTGGTGCTGGCGTAGGTAAAACGGTAAATATGATGGAGTTAATCCGTAACATCGCAATCGAACACTCAGGTTACTCTGTGTTCGCAGGTGTTGGTGAGCGTACTCGTGAAGGTAACGACTTCTACCACGAGATGAAAGACTCTAACGTATTAGACAAAGTATCACTGGTTTATGGTCAGATGAATGAGCCACCAGGTAACCGTTTACGTGTTGCGTTAACCGGTTTAACCATGGCGGAAAAATTCCGTGATGAAGGTCGTGACGTATTATTCTTCGTAGATAATATTTATCGTTATACCCTTGCAGGTACAGAAGTATCAGCGTTATTAGGTCGTATGCCATCTGCAGTAGGTTACCAACCAACGCTTGCAGAAGAAATGGGTGTACTACAAGAACGTATTACTTCAACCAAAACAGGTTCTATCACCTCGGTTCAAGCGGTTTACGTTCCTGCGGATGACTTAACAGACCCATCACCAGCAACAACCTTTGCTCACTTAGACTCAACGGTTGTATTAAGCCGTAATATCGCATCATTGGGTATTTACCCAGCGATCGATCCGCTTAATTCAACATCACGTCAATTAGACCCTCTTGTTGTTGGTCAAGAGCACTATGATGTTGCACGTGGCGTACAAAAAACGCTTCAACGTTATAAAGAGTTGAAAGACATCATCGCAATTCTTGGTATGGATGAGTTATCAGAAGATGACAAATTAGTGGTTGCTCGTGCACGTAAAATTGAACGTTTCTTATCACAACCATTCCACGTGGCAGAAGTGTTCAACAGTGTACCAGGCAAATTTGTACCATTAAAAGAAACAATCCGTGGCTTTAAAGGCATTTTAGCAGGCGAATATGACCATATCCCAGAACAAGCGTTCTATATGGCAGGTTCAATTGACGAAGTGGTTGAAAGAGCCAACAAGATGTAATTGTTCTTTGAACAAAGGAGAACAAAATGACATCATTTGAACTCACAGTCGTTAGTGCAGAGCGTAAAATCTTTGAAGGTCAAGTAACGAGTGTTCGAGTTTCAGGGGTAGATGGGGAATTAGGTGTCTATGCAGGACACACCCCACTATTAACCGCTATTAAACCAGGTATGGTGAAATTTACTTTGGAAGATAACAAAGAAGAGTTCATCTATGTTTCAGGCGGATTCCTTGAAGTTCAACCAACCGTTGTTACTGTGCTTGCAGACGTTGCAATTCGTGGTGAAGAACTCGATGAACAACGTATTCTTGCAGCAAAACGCAAAGCAGAAGAAACAATGAGTAAGACAAATGAAGCAGATTTAACCGCTAAATTGTCAAGAGAAATTGCGAAACTGCGTGTTTACGAACTCACAAAAACAAAATTAGCGAATAGACGTTAATATTTAATTGTAAAAACCTAGTATGAAGATACTAGGTTTTTTTATTGTGTTGTTATGGGTAAAATCATTTTTACAAGCGGTCTGATTTTGCCTATTTTTTGCAAAATTACCCTGATAACTACCTTCTATTTATTTGGTATAACCTGTATTTCTAATACAGATGGATATTGCGCCCCAATATGTATTTGGTTGGTTGCTATACGTTTGACTGATGCAAATCCTTCTGGCTCTCCACTATTTGGGTTGCAATCAAAGTGAGGGAAATTACTTCCTGCAATGTCTAAACGCAATCGGTGACCTTTTTTGAAAATATTGCAACTTTCAAATGGACGGATGGTAACTTTAACAATTTCACCTTGTTTGAGTAATTTTGGCTCTCTCCAAGACTCTCGATAACGAGCGCGTAGAATGCCATCAGTGATATTCATTGCATAGCCTTGCGGGTAATCTTCATTCGGCGGGTAAACATCAATTAATTTTGCCGTAAAGTCAGCATCAGGTGCATCGCTATCAATAAATAACTTGATTTTAACTTCACCCACAAGGGTAATATCTTCTTCCAAAATATCAGTTTGATACACTAAAACATCATGCCGTGCAGAAAGGGGCAGGTTATTTTGTTTAGAACCAAAGAAATCGGGTAACTCACGCTGATCAAATGCACCACCAACAAAAACAGGTTTACCCGATGTAATTGCTCCGCCAATAGTCGGTACTGGGTTGTTAGGATCCGATTGAAAGCGATGAATTGCCGGTTCAGAGAGAGATTGGCGTAAGCGCATATCTTTCTGCAAATACCATTTTTGTGACGTAGATTCTGGGAATGGGTATGCTGTACTATAAATCCACTCACCGCCATGTTGCATTTTCCCTTGTTCATCTTTTTTGCCTGAGCCTCCCCCCATCATAAAGAATGAAATCTGATGTTGAGGTGAGCGTGGTGAGTTTGGTTTAAGATGTTGTTCAAACCATTTCAGACGGCACTCCAGCCAGTTTGTATCCACATTACCATCAAAAGTAGAGGCTAAACCAAATTCTACATCGCCACTGTGAGTAATATTGCGATCACCGTGTAACCATGATCCCATAATCAATTTTTGGGGTGCTGTTCTGCCTAAGGCACAGAAAGCTTGAAAGTTAGCGAGAGTGGATGGCACATAGGCATCATACCAACTGGACATAAATAAGACAGGAATATCGGGTAAGGTTTTGTACCAACCTTCCGCATAAATACCAAGTTGTTGCCAATATTCGTTAAATGTGCCCGCTTGCCACTGTTCCAATAAATAATCTTCATATTCAGGCACATGACGAATTGGAGAGTGCCCCGCCTTCCAAGGCATTTGGGTAAACCATTGATGAATATCTTCTTGGGTCATTGCATTGGCGATCAACGGATTATTTTTGGCTATAGGACTGAGGGCTGCTTGTTTAAATGCCCAAGTTGCTTGTTTCAGTTCAAAAGCACCACCTTGACGAATACCGCATTGATAGGAATTTGCAAATCCGCCTGAATCCAACACCATGGTTTTCAATCCTTCAGGATTTAAGCACGCAACTGCAAGTTGCGTATGAGCAGCATAAGAGAGCCCCATACTGCCAATACTGCCATTACACCAAGGCTGCTGCATTATCCATTGATAAGTATCAAAGCCATCTTCACCTTCTCTCACATACTTAATAAATTCTCCTTCTGAGAGATAGCGCCCGCGACAATCTTGAAAAATTAAGGCAAAACCTCGTTGTGTAAAAGCTTCCGCCATTTCTTGTCTACTGATTTTACGTCCGTCTAATTCTATTTCTGAACGTGAATGGGCAGATTTATTGTAGGGTGTTCGCTCAATCACGACAGGAAAAGCGCTTTGATTTAGATGAGTGGGTAAATAGATATCTGTGGCATATTGAGGCTTGTTTCATTTCAAAAATAATCTGTTCTAATCTTTCATTTTCCGCTCTGACATTAGGAATACTCATACTAAAACTGGCGATACATTCTCCTTGCGCATTAAAAATCGGTACAGCCACAGCATAAACCCCTTGAGTTAATTCACCTTTTGAAATGGAAACTTCAGATTGCTGTATTTGAGTAAAATCCATATTCCATTGTTGAATTTGAGCTTGGGAACAGGTTTCCAAAAAACGTTCTCTTATAGAAGATTCTGCAAAGGTTAATAATAATTTACCTGCTGCGCCTGCGCCTAAAGGGCGTCGATTTCCCACCACACTACGTACTTGTAGTGACTGACTAGAAACGTTGCGCCAAATTTGTACCACTTCATTATTTTCAATGACACGTAATTGCAAATTTTCATTAAACAGTGCTCTTAATTTTTCGCTCGTTTGCTCAACCGCTTGAATGAGAGAAAGCTGATGATGTGCAGCTTGCCCTAAAACTAAGAGTTGATGACCGAGTTGATAAGATCCGTCTTTTGCTTGATAGACAAAATGCTGTTCGGCTAAGGTGCAAAGAATTCTAAATGTTCTAGACTTATTTAATTCAGCCAGCCGAGCTAATTCGCTGAGCCCTGTATTAGGATGTTTTGCAACAATATTTAAAAGTTTGAGTGTTTCCGTCACACTGCTAATCGTATTTTGTGTTGTCATAACTGGTTTACCAGATAAACCGATGGTTTATAATTTGTGTATTAGGGTGAAAAATACGCTTTTAAAATGATATCTCAAGAGTTTTGTTAAAAAAAGGTGAAATTAATCACAATTATTTTACAAAATAAAAGGAGTGCTATTTATCATAATGACAAATACTCACATCATTTCGTAAATTCTGACATAATAAAAAAATGATTTTGATGAGAATGAGGGGAAATTAATATGGCAACAATGAAAGACATTGCTCGCATTGCAGGTGTTTCACTTTCAACCGTTTCTCATGTGGTAAATAATTCGCGCTTTGTCAGTGAAGAAATTACCTTGAAAGTCAAAAAAGTGATTGAAGAGCTTAATTACCGTCCTTCATTGGTGGCAAGAAGCTTAAAGATCAAGGAAACCAATACCATTGGTATGATTGTGACGACTAGCAATAACCCCTTTTTTGCCGAAGTGGTTCGCCATGTCGAACGTTATTGTGAACGCCATCATTACCATCTGATTTTAGTCAATACCGACGGCAACAGCCAAAATTTACAGCAACATCTAGAGAGATTGTTATTAAAACAAGTTGATGGTTTATTGCTGATGTGTGCAGAGCCACAAAATTTTGACTTAAGTGCGATGACAAATTTAACATTGCCTATGGTAGTGATTGACTGGTGGCAACAGTCGCTCAATGTCGATATTATTCACGAAAATTCAGTATTAGGCGGGTATCTTGCGACAAAAGCGTTTATCGATGCTGGTTATCACGATATAGCCATTATTACTGGTGAACTTTCAAAACCTTTGGCTCAAAATCGTTTAGCTGGCTACAAGCGGGTACTTTTAGAGAATAATTTGCAAATCCGCCCCGAATGGATTATTGAAAGCCATTTCCATTATGACGGTGGTGTCGAGGCGATGACTAAACTGTTGGCGCTGGAAAATCGCCCGCGTGCGGTTTTTGCTATGAGTGATAGCATTGCGATTGGTGCGTATCAAGTCATTCAACGTGCAGGATTGCGTATTCCACAAGATATTGCGATTATCGGTTACGATAATATTGAACTGGCTCAATATCTTTATCCTCCACTTTCCACCATTCATCAACCCAAAACACGACTAGCGAAAGCCGCGGTTGAGAAATTAATTTTACGCATTCATCAGCCACAAACGGAAATAGAAACGATAAAACTGACGCCCGAATTGATTATTCGAGAATCCTTTTAACGTTATTTTTTGAAGTACATCACAGTTTCAAGATAAGTCGATTGCCTTTTCGCTATTTTTGATTTATTTTTTATCGAAACGTTTCGATGGTTTTTAAAGGACGGTTTGTGATGAAAAAGACAACAATCTTAAATGCTCAACTTTCACATGTAATTGCAACTATGGGACATACCGATGGACTCACAATTTGTGATTCTGGTTTACCAATTCCAACAGAGCAGCATTGCATTGACCTTGCTTTAACCAAAGGTATCCCCGATTTTCTTTCAGTCTTACAAGCGGTATTAAGTGAATTATTTATTGAAAAAATTGTATTAGCTGAAGAAATCAAGAATATTAATCCTCAAATTGAACAACAGTTATTAATGGTTATCCAACAAATAGAGGTGCAACAAAAAAATACCATTAAGATTGAATATATCCCACATAACGAATTTAAACATCAAAGTAATCAAGCCAAAGCCGTCGTTAGAACGGGAGAATGTAGCCCGTATGCGAATGTTATTCTTTATTCGGGCGTACCATTTTAGGTGGATATGATGAAGACCTTACTCAAAATTAGCGGAATTGATAAAGCCTTTCCCGGTGTTCAGGCTCTTAAAAATGCTTGCTTGAATGTCTATGCGGGTAGAGCGATGGCTTTAATGGGGGAAAATGGTGCGGGTAAATCCACCTTAATGAAAATTCTCACCGGAATTTATCAACGTGATGCCGGTACGATTGAATATCTGGGGCAAGCAGTGAAATTTGCTAATCCGAAAGCCTCTCAAGAAGCTGGGTTGAGTATTATTCACCAAGAGCTAAATATACTCGGTAATCTCTCCATTGCTGAAAACATCTTTTTAGGACGTGAATTTACGCACCCTTGGGGTGGTATTGATTGGCGTAAAATGTATGCAGAATCCGACCGCTTGTTAGCCCGACTCGGTGTCACCCACTCTAGCCGCTTACCTGCCGGCGAACTTTCTATCGGTGAACGGCAAATGGTAGAGATTGCTAAAGCCTTGAGTTTTGAATCTAAAGTGATTGTGATGGATGAACCAACGGATGCGCTGACGGATACGGAAACCGAAGCTTTATTTGCGGTGATTCGTGAGTTGAAAGCGGAAGGTCGAGGCATCGTCTATATTTCCCATCGTATTAAAGAAATTTTCCAAATTTGCGATGATGTGACTGTCTTGCGTGATGGGCAATTTATTGGTGAAAAAGCTATTGCCGATTTAAATGAAGATCAGTTGATTGAAATGATGGTCGGACGAAAATTGGAAGAACAATATCCGCATATCGAGACCGATCAAGACAGTGTGCGCTTTGAAGTCAATAATTTGACGGGAAGCGGTGTTCATCAAATCTCATTCAGCCTAAAAAAAGGCGAAATTCTCGGGGTTTCTGGGTTAATGGGCGCAGGGCGAACTGAGTTGATGAAAGTGCTTTACGGTGCATTGCCTCGTACATCGGGTTCAGTCAGATTAGATGGCAAAGACATTCATAACCATACCGCTCAAGAAGGATTAGATAACGGCATTGTCTATATTTCCGAAGATCGTAAGGGTGATGGTTTAGTGCTAGGTATGTCGGTGAAGGAGAATATGTCTTTGACCGCATTAGCTCACCTTTCCCACTACGGACGAATTGATAAAGTGCGTGAGAATATGGTCGTCACGGATTTTATTGAACTGTTTAATATTAAAACCCCCAATGCCGATAAAATTATTGGTGAGTTATCTGGAGGAAATCAGCAAAAAGTGGCGATTGCCAAAGGCTTAATGACTCGTCCGAATGTGCTGATTTTAGATGAACCAACAAGAGGCGTAGATGTTGGAGCAAAAAAAGAAATCTATCAACTTATCAATAAATTTAAAGCGGAAGGGCTTAGTATTATTTTAGTATCGTCCGATATGCCAGAAGTTTTAGGAATGTCCGACCGTATTTTAGTGATGCGAGAAGGTCGAATCAGCGGTGAATTTAGCCGTCAAGAAGCGACTCAAGAAAAATTATTAGCAGCAGCAATTGGTAAAACAAGCGGCCAGATCTCATAGGAAATTTGCAAATGAATAAATCGTTTAACTTAACAAAATTTTTAATTGAACAGCGGTCGATTATTGCGTTAATCACCCTGATTGTTGTGGTGTCATTTTTAAATCCGGATTTTTTTACCACAGATAATTTGCTCAACATTCTGCGTCAAACCTCTGTGAACGCCATTATTGCGATTGGTATGACCTTTGTGATTTTGATTGCTGGTATTGATTTATCTGTTGGTTCAGTACTTGCTCTGACGGGAGCTGTGGCTGCAACATTAGTTGGAATAGATTTACCCGTTTATGTCGTGATTCCCACCGTACTGGTTTTTGGTGGTTTAATCGGTTTACTTAATGGATCGCTGGTGGCATTTGGTAAAGTTCAAGCCTTTATGGCAACTTTGATTACGATGCTGTTATTGCGTGGTGTAACGATGATTTATATGGGCGGTCGCCCGATTAGCACAGGTTTTTCCGATAATGCTGATGCTTTCGCCGAAATCGGCACAGGGATTTGGCTCGGTATTCCAGTTCCTGTTTGGCTGATGTTTGCCTTATTTGCATTAGGTTGGTTTGTTCTGACCCAGACTCGTATGGGGCGTTATATTTATGCCTTAGGGGGAAACGAATCGGCAACCGCACTTTCAGGTATTAATGTAAATAAAGTTAAACTCTTTGTGTTTGCTGTCAGCGGTGTATTGGCTGCCCTTGCTGGTTTGATCATCACCTCTCGTTTAGGCTCTGCCCAACCAACCGCAGGAACAGGCTATGAATTAGATGCGATAGCGGCTGTTGTAGTGGGTGGTACCAGTCTTATGGGCGGTAAAGGTCGTATTATCGGCACATTAATCGGTGCATTAATTATCGGTTTCTTGAGCAATGCCTTGAATTTATTAGACATTGACTCTTACTATCAACTAGTTGCGAAAGCGCTGGTAATTTTAGCTGCAGTTATCTTAGATAACTTCATAGGTCGTAAAAAAGTGTAGCTGCTCTAAGAGATTATTCTTCATCACATAGGAGATTTTTATGAAAAAATTAACTTCATTAGCGATTGCATTAGGTTTAGCATTCAGTACATCAGCAATGGCAAAAGAAACTATCGCTCTGGCAATTTCAACCTTAGATAATCCATTCTTTGTGACCTTGAAAGAAGGTGCAGAGAAAAAAGCCAAAGAATTAGGCTATAACTTAGTTGTGTTGGATTCACAAAATGATCCAGCGAAAGAGTTGTCTAATGTCGAAGATGTGACGGTACGTGGTGCAAAAGTATTATTAATTAACCCAACCGATTCTGAAGCGGTAGGTACAGCCGTTGCTGTAGCCAATAAGAAGAATATTCCAGTCATCACCTTAGACCGTGGTGCAAATAAAGGTAATGTAGTAAGCCATATTGCCTCCGATAACGTGGCAGGCGGAAAAATGGCGGGGGATTTTATCGCTGAAAAAGTCGGTAAAAATGCAAAAGTAATTCAATTAGAAGGTATTGCTGGCACCTCTGCTGCGCGTGAGCGTGGAGAAGGTTTTAAACAAGCGGTAGAAGCTAACCAATTTGAACTGCTTGCTAGCCAACCAGCAGATTTTGACCGCACTAAAGGTTTAAACGTGATGGAAAACTTACTTGCCAGCCACGGTTCTGCTAAAGCGGTATTTGCTCAAAATGATGAGATGGCATTAGGGGCGTTGCGTGCAATTAGAGCTTCAGGCAAAAATATTTTAGTCGTTGGTTTTGATGGTACAGATGATGCGGTAAAAGCAGTTAATGGCGGACAACTTGCGGCAACTATTGCTCAACAACCTGATAAAATAGGAGAGTTAGGTGTAGAAGCTGCGGATAAAGTGTTAAAAGGTGAAAAAGTTGATGCACAAATCCCAGTTCCGTTAAAAGTTGTAACGAAATAATCTTAAATAAGCGGTCACTTTTAGCAAAAATTTTGCAAAATCTGACCGCTTGTTGTTTTATAGGTGGTCAAAATGAAAAACAAACTTTGTGTTCTCGGTAGTATCAATGTCGATCACGTTATTCGAGTACCTTACTTCCCCAAAGCAGGTGAAACCTTAACAGGTTACGGTTATCAAATTGCTTATGGTGGAAAAGGGGCAAATCAAGCGGTTGCAGCGGCAAGATGTGGTGCAAATGTACACTTTATTGGTGCAATTGGTGATGATCAAATTGGGAAAACAATGAAGCAAGCCTTTGAACAAGACGGGATCAATACAGAAGCAATTTCTGTTATTGAAAACCAATCAACAGGGTTAGCGATGATTCAGGTTGCCGATTTGGGTGAAAACAGTATTGTGATTTCCGCTGGCGCAAATGCGGATCTTTCAGAGGCTTTAGTTGAACAACATAAATCACATATTGAACAAGCGGATATTTTGCTAATGCAGTTGGAAAGTCCGTTACAAGCGGTGGCTAAGGCTGCAAAAATTGCCAAAAAAGCAGGGGTAAAAGTGGTGTTAAATCCCGCTCCCGCTCAACCTTTACCGGACAGTTTATTATCACAAATTGACATTATCACCCCAAATGAAACAGAAGCGGAAATACTGACTGGAATTAAAGTGACCAATGAGCAAACTGCAGCTGTAGCCGCCAACCATTTTCATCAACTTGGGATCGAAACGGTCTTAATTACCCTAGGCTCAAAAGGTTTGTTTTATAGCGAAAAAGGACAAGGTGAAATTATTCCAGGGTTCCGTGTCGATGCAGTGGATACAACAGCCGCAGGAGATACATTTAACGGAGCTTTTGTGACGGCATTATTAGAAGGAAAATCACCTAAAGAATCTATTCGTTTTGCTCATGCAGCAGCGGCAATTTCGGTCACAAGAATGGGGGCACAGACAGCAATTCCTAGACGCGAGGAGATTGAGGCGCTCTTATTATTTTCAATGTAACTTAAACTACTATGTTGGAGTTTTTCTTAACTGGCAGTTTGTGAATGACAATGCGGTTTGATATTTGTACTTAACGAGTCGAGCGGCTACGATTTGTTAGGTATAACGTTAATTTTATCTCTCTATTGAAATACATTGACGAGCATTTTTAATCACAATATAGTGTCGATAGAGAACAAAGTTGTTTTGCAAACAAAGATATTAGAAAAAATAATGAAGGTCATAAAAATTTTTATTGATATTTCTTTTTCTTATGGTATTTTAAACAGCGTCTCAGACACTTTTTTATTTGTAGTTATTATTTTAAGAGGATTAGCCAATGTCAAACACCAACGCTATTGCAAACGTTGCAAAACTCATTCGAGAGAATGATATTAAATTTGTCTTACTGAAATTTACCGACATTAAAGGTAAAGAACACGGGGTATCAATGCCAGTTTCCCTTGTCGCAGACGACCTCGAAGACCTTTTTGAAGAGGGGCGAATGTTTGACGGATCCTCGGTTGAAGGTTGGCGAGCGATTAACAAAGCCGATATGCTGTTAATGCCAATTCCTGAAACCGCCGTTGTAGACCCTTTCGCCCGTATCCCAACCCTCACTATCCGCTGTAGCATCTTCGACCCAAACACAATGCAAAGCTATGACCGTGACCCACGTTCAATTGCTATTCGTGCTGAAAACTACCTAAAATCAACAGGCATTGCTGATAGAGTAATGTTTGGTCCAGAACCTGAGTTTTTCCTCTTTGATGATGTTCGTTTTAGCACAGAGATGAACAATGTGTCTTATCATATTGATGATATTGAAGCGGCGTGGAATACTAACCGTAAATATGAAGATGGCAATAATGCGTATCGTCCACTCAAAAAAGGCGGTTACTGTGCAGTAGCGCCAATCGACACCGCTCACGATATTCGTTCTGAGATGTGCTTGATTTTAGAAGAGATGGGCTTAGTGATTGAAGCTCACCATCATGAAGTGGCGACAGCAGGTCAAAATGAAATTGCAAGCCGTTTCAATAGTTTAACTTTAAAAGCAGATGAAACCCAAATCTATAAATATGTGGTTCAAAACGTTGCCCTTGAACACGGTAAAACCGCTTGCTTTATGCCAAAACCATTCGCAGGCGATAACGGCTCAGGTATGCACTGTAATATGTCGTTAAGCAAAGATGGCAAAAACGTCTTTATGGGCGATAAATATGCAGGCTTGTCTGAAACTGCCCTTTACTATATCGGTGGTATCATCAAACACGCTAAAGCATTAAATGCGTTTACTAACCCAACAACAAACTCATACAAACGTTTAGTACCAGGCTTTGAAGCACCTGTATTATTAGCGTATTCTGCAAGTAACCGCTCTGCATCTATCCGTATTCCTGCGGTAACTAGCCCGAAAGCAACGCGTGTTGAAGCACGTTTCCCAGATCCAATGGCAAACCCATACTTATGTTTTGCGGCGTTATTAATGGCTGGTCTTGATGGTGTGATTAACAAAATCCACCCAGGCGATGCAATGGATAAAAACCTCTATGACTTACCGCCAGAAGAATTAAAAGAGATCCCCGCAGTATCAAGTTCATTAGGTGAAGCGTTAGATAACTTGGAAAAAGATTATGAATTTTTAACCCAAGGCGGCGTGTTCACTAAAGAATTTATCGATGCTTTCATTGCAATGAAACGTAAAGAAGTTGAGCGTTTGAATATGACCCCACATCCTGTGGAATTTGAGATGTATTACGCTTAGTCTTAAAAGTTAGGTTCAGAAAATAAAAGACCCTATCCCAAATTCTGTGTAAACACCCATTTCAACTTAACGGTGATCGTCTAGGCGATCACCAAAATCAATCATAAATCGATTCATCGCCAGTTTCCAGTTCTGAATCGGCATTGTCCATTTTTTTGATGCTTCTTTAATCGCAAGCCAAATC
>NZ_MUXW01000027.1 GCF_002015085.1 Glaesserella parasuis | reverse complement strand
AGTGTAGGGGCAAATTACATTTGCCCTTAAAGAACAGAAAAAAGAAGATAGAGAGAATCATCAAAAGATTTTCCTGATGGCCATAGTGCTGTGGAACCACCTGATTCCATCCCGAACTCAGAAGTGAAACGCAGTAACGCCGATGGTAGTGTGGGGCTTCCCCATGTGAGAGTAGGGCACCATCAGGGCATTGATTTAAACCCCAGTAGAGATACTGGGGTTTTTGCTTTTTGTTCGGGAAAACAAAACTAAGGGATTTTAACCCAATTAATCTTTTTCAAGTTTATAAAAGTGCGGTGGAAAAAATTGAGTTTTTTCGTTGAATTTGACTTCATAATGTAGATATTTCTACAATTATGTTATAGTTTTGTTAATTATTAACCAATATAAGGAATTTATATGTCAGCCCAGAAGCTTATTAGTACACTCACTCAAATTGTGGGGGAGAAATATATTATTACTGAAGCCTCCAAAACAGAAGTTTATCGAAGTGGTTATCGTTTTGGATCAGGAAATGCACTTGCCGTTGTACGTCCAGCGACATTACTAGAGTTTTGGGATATATTAAAGGCTTGTGTTGCAGCTGATGTTATAGTGATTACCCAAGCTGCAAATACGGGGTTGACAGGGGGTTCGACACCGAATGGCGATGATTATGATCGGGATATCGTGATTATTAATGCAATGAGAATCAATGGAATTCAACTTATTAATAATGCGAGTCAGGTTGTGTGTTTGCCTGGTTCTACTCTTAATGCTCTAGAGAATGCATTAAAACCTCACAATAGAGAACCACATTCTGTAATAGGCTCATCATGTATTGGTGCATCGGTTATTGGTGGTGTTTGCAATAATTCGGGAGGGGCTTTAGTACAACGAGGACCGGCTTATACCGAAATGGCACTTTATGCTCAATTAAATGAAAAAGGTGAATTAGAACTTAAAAATCACTTAGGGATTGATTTAGGTGAAACACCTGAAGAGATTTTACAAAATCTACAAGAACAGCGTTATCAACGTAAGGATATTCAACTAGAATGTGGAAAAGGACATGATCATGCTTACTGTAATCATGTTCGTCAAGTAGACGAAGATTCACCCGCTCGTTTTAATGCTGATCCGGCTCGTCATTATGAAGCATCCGGAAGTGCAGGGAAGTTAGCTATTTTTGCTGTACGTTTAGATACTTTTCCTGCAGAAAAAGAAACGGCTGTATTTTATATTGGAACAAATCGAACTGAAGTTCTTAATGATATTCGCCGTTATATGCTAGCTAATTTTCAGCAGTTACCAATTTCAGGAGAATATATTCATCGTGATGCTTTTGATATGGCTGCAGAATATGGTAAAGATACATTTTGGGTAATTAAAAAGCTGGGTACTCATCGTTTACCAATGTTATTCGCACTAAAAGCGAGAGTAGACCGTTTAGCTAAAAAATATCATTTTTTACCTAACCATTTGAGTGATAAAGCATTACAATTAATTTCTAAAGTATTACCACAGCATTTACCTTTAAGTCTTCGTCAATATCGAGATAAATATGAACATCATTTAATCGTTAAAATGGGGGGGGGAGGTGTTACAGAAGCAAGAGAATATTTAAAAACCTACTTCGCAGAAAGTGCTAAAGGTGGTTATTTCGAATGTAATTCGGAAGAAACTCAAGCGGCAATGCTTCACAGATTTGCTGTTGCTTCTGCGGCAGTACGTTACAGAGCTATTCATGAAAAAGAGGTAGAGGATATTGTTGCTTTAGATATTGCGTTGCGCCGCAATGATAGTGAATGGTTTGAAGTATTACCAACAGAGATCAACGATAAAATTAGCCATAAACTCTATTACGGTCATTTTATGTGCCATGTTTTTCATCAGGATTATATTGTGAAAAAAGGTCATGACTGCGTAGCATTAGAGCATAAAATGTTAGAATTGCTTGACCAACGTGGTGCCCAGTATCCTGCTGAGCATAATGTAGGACATTTGTATGAAGCAAAACCTACTTTACGTAAATTCTATCAACATCTTGATCCAACAAATAGTTTTAACCCAGGTATCGGACAAACTTCAAAGAAAAAATATTGGCAATAGCTGAGATATATTCGAAGATTTAGTACAAGATTGATATAACAACCTGTGTTTCTTGTTTGATACAGGTTGTTTTTATTTGGCATAGTAGACAAAAGTGTTGGTAAAAAGTGACTTGAAGCCTTATACTACAAGGCTTTAAATCCTCATTTTGATTCTTGCTGACAACCTCTAACTCATTGATTCCATTATGATTATATTTTGAAATCAAAATAATACTCAACGTTATTTTTGTAATGAATGTTATAAAACGTTTATCTTAAAATCTAAATTAGATCCAATTAAAATTTGGACTGATTACACATCTGGAAAACAAACCTATCAACAACTTGCCGAAAAATATCATTGTTCGGTTAGAACTATTCAAAGATATATTGATAAAGTCCCTAAAACAGCTTTAAAACTACCTTCAAATCGATACCTAAACATCATTATGGATACAACGTTTTTCTGTCGTTATTTTGGCGTATTAGTGCTAATGGATTCTAATTCAAATAATGTGATTTCCCATTACTTTGTGCGAACCGAAAAAGATATTTACTACAAACTTGCCCTGAATAGGTTAAGAGAAAA
>NZ_MUXW01000026.1:34847-62717 GCF_002015085.1 Glaesserella parasuis | reverse complement strand
GTTTTATTAAAGAGAAGAAACCGCAGGTTAGAGATAGCCTGCGGTTTTTTGTTTTTAGGGAAAATTTTAAAAGAGGTTGTCCTTGATAACGGTTAGAGCAAATAAATAGGGTGAATATACAATACTCTTATTTTTGTATAATTTTAATTAAAAAAAGTTTAAAGAAATGTTACAAAATAAATTTTTTTGTTCTATACTTGAACAAATTTAAGATGTAGGACAGATAGTAGTCAGTTGATTAAAAGGAAAAGTTAAGATGCTGTGATTTCTGCTATATTAGACAGTTTAGAATTTTGTATTACTAGGGAGAAACCTTATGTTTGGCTTTGATCCGACAACAACGACGTTTCTGATTTATATTATCGGAATGGTCTTAATTGGTTTTGTTGCTTATCGATTTACGAATAATTTATCGGACTATATTTTAGGCGGTCGTCGATTAGGTAGTTTTGTAACAGGGTTATCAGCAGGGGCATCAGATATGTCTGGCTGGTTATTAATGGGTTTACCTGGTGCGGTTTATGCGGCAGGTTTGGTTGAGGGCTGGATTGCAATTGGCTTGACCATAGGTGCTTACCTTAACTGGTTATTTGTAGCCGGTCGTTTGCGTATGCATACGGAATACAATGCGAATGCTTTAACTTTGCCTGACTATTTCCATCACCGTTTTGGCGATAACACAAAAATCCTCAAAATTGTGTCTGCTACTATTATTCTATTTTTCTTTGCCATTTACTGTGCTTCGGGCGTAGTCGCAGGGGCAAGATTATTTGAAAATTTATTTGGCGTGCCGTATGCCACAGCGTTATGGTATGGTGCATTAGCCACTATCATCTATACCTTTATTGGTGGTTTCTTAGCGGTAAGCTGGACGGATACTATTCAAGCTAGTCTGATGTTATTTGCTCTTTTCTTAACCCCTATTTTTGTGTTAATTCATTTAGGTGGCTTTGCGGATACGCATAATGTGATTATTGCTGCAGGGCAATATGTCGGTAAGGATTTTACTGATATATTCACAGGCACAACCTTTGTCGGTCTATTAAGTTTAGCTGCTTGGGGATTGGGTTATTTTGGTCAGCCACATATTTTAGCGCGTTTTATGGCTGCAGACAGTGTGAAATCAATGCCAAATGCTCGTCGTATTAGTATGACTTGGATGATTATCTGTTTATTTGGTGCGGTAGGGATCGGCTTCTTTGGGCAAGCCTACTTCTTCGCAAATCCTGAACAGGCGGCTGTGGTTAATCAAAATAATGAACAAGTCTTTATTGAATTATCTAAATTACTCTTTAATCCTTGGATTGTTGGGATTTTATTATCAGCAATTTTAGCAGCGGTAATGAGTACATTAAGTTGTCAGTTGTTGATCTGTTCAAGTGCGATTACAGAAGATTTCTATAAAGGTATGATTAGACCAAATGCAAGTCAAAAAGAGCTAGTTTGGTTAGGTCGTATGATGGTTCTTGTGATTTCAGTGATTGCGATTGCTATTGCCCAAGATCCAACAAGCCAAGTATTAAAATTAGTTGAAAATGCGTGGGCTGGTTTTGGCTGTGCTTTTGGACCTGTGGTTATTCTGTCGCTTTTCTGGAAGCGAATGAATGCAGCTGGCGCAATGGCTGGAATGTTAGTTGGGGCTTTAGTGGTAGTATTCTGGGATAAATTATTACCAGAGAGTGCTATCTATGAGATGATCCCTGGATTTATCCTTGCCTTTATCGCAATCATCGTGGTTTCTTTGATTACCCCTGCCCCTAAAGCAGAAATCGTGGAAACTTTTGATAAAGCTGAAAAAGCTTATGCAGATGCAATGAAATAATTTATCTAGAAACGGTTTGTCATTTGGCAAGCCGTTTTTTGCTTTTAACAAGCGGTGAGATTGCAGCGATGTTTTGCAATCATCTCAATAACAACAATGAAACGGGAGAAAAACAATGTCAGCCATATCTCATTATCATATTTTGCCTCAAGCTACCGCTATTCGTCCAACCTTAAGCGAACACTATCGTTGTGATGAAGAGCAACTCGTCAAACAACTTATTCCACAAGCTAGAGTAGATGAACACGCCGAAGGCATTAAAACGCTTACTAAAAAACTCGTTGAAAAAGTCAGAAATGCTCGTCAGAAAGCCAGTGGTGTTGATGCGTTGATGCACGAATTTTCTCTATCTAGTGAAGAAGGTGTTGCATTGATGTGTCTTGCTGAAGCGTTATTGCGTATTCCTGATAAAGCAACGGCAGATAAATTAATTCGTGACAAGATTGCCAAAGGTGATTGGCGTTCCCACGTTGGCAATAGCCCTTCTCTCTTTGTCAATGCGGCAGCGTGGGGGTTAGTTGTTACGGGTAAACTGGTGGCTACTCACAGTGAAAGTAGTCTATCCTCTTCACTTTCTCGCCTTATTCAGAAAGGTGGAGAACCGCTTATTCGTAAAGGGGTTGATGTAGCAATGCGTTTGTTAGGCAAACAATTTGTGACAGGGGAAACCATTCAGCAAGCGATTAAAAATGGAGAAAAGCGGTTCGCAATGGGCTATCGTTATAGTTACGATATGTTAGGTGAGGCTGCATTCACTGCAGAAGATGCTAAACGCTATTATGATGATTATGTAGCTTCTATTCACGCTGTGGGAGCGGTTTCTCGTGGTTTAGGAGTATATAAATCTTCTGGGGTATCGGTTAAGCTCTCGGCTATTCACCCTCGTTATAGTTTAGCTCAACACAAGCGGGTAGTTGATGAGCTTTATCCTCGTTTAAAAGATCTGTTTTTGTTAGCCAAACAGTACGACATCGGTTTGAACATTGATGCGGAAGAGGCTGATCGCCTTGAGCTTTCTTTAGATTTAATGGATCGTTTGATTGCTGATCCTGATCTAGCTGGCTTTGATGGTATCGGTTTTGTGGTTCAGGCGTATCAGAAACGTTGCCCTTATGTGATTGATTATTTGATTGAGAAAGCCCGTGCGAACCATCGTGAATTGATGATCCGTTTAGTGAAAGGGGCTTATTGGGATAGTGAAGTAAAACGCGCTCAAGCTGATGGTGCGGAAGGTTATCCAGTATTTTCTCGTAAAGTCCATACCGACTTAAACTATATCGTGTGTGCGAAAAAATTGTTATCTGCTCAAGATGTCATTTATCCACAATTTGCTACTCACAATGCTCAAACTCTTTCAACCATTTACCATTTAGCCCAAGGTAAGCACTTTGAGTTTCAATGTTTACACGGAATGGGGGAAACCTTGTATGATGAGGTGGTTGGCTCAAATAATCTGAATGTGCAATGCCGAATTTATGCCCCTGTGGGTTCTTATCAAACGCTCTTAGCATATTTGGTTCGCCGTTTGTTAGAAAATGGGGCGAACGGCTCGTTTGTGAACCAAATTGTCGATGAAAATCTTAGCATTGATGATTTAGCTTGTGATCCTGTCGCTAAAGCCCAAATAACCGCAGGCACAATGCACCCGAAAATTCCACTACCAGTTAAACTTTTTGCGGAGCAACGCCAAAATTCTAAAGGTTATGATTTAACCGATGCGATCCACTTAAAAACATTAGAGGCAGAATTAAATCAATTTGCAAGCCAACAATATCGTGCTGAACCGCAAATTGCAGGCGAAAAAACTGAAAATCTTCATTTTCGCCAAGTTTGCAACCCTGCAAATATCGCAGAAGTGGTTGGTGAAGTGATCGATGCTACGGAAAATGATGTGGCAAAAGCCTTTGCTGTTGCAGAACAATTTAAAGCTGAGTGGCAAAACACTTCCCCAGTAGTACGAGCTGAAGCACTTGAAAAAATGGCTGACTTGATGGAAGCCAATATGCCACAGCTCTTTGACTTAGCCGTACGAGAAGCAGGGAAAACCTTAAATAATGCGATTGCCGAAGTGCGTGAAGCGGTCGATTTCTGCCGTTATTATGCAAAAGAAGTGCGTCAAAACCCTGAAGACTATCGCAATCCGAGAGGCATTGTCGTTGCTATTAGCCCGTGGAATTTCCCACTTGCGATTTTTGTCGGCGAAGTTTCTTCTGCGTTGGTAGCTGGTAATGTGGTATTAGCCAAACCTGCAGAGCAAACCTCATTAATGGCATATTATGCCGTGAGTTTATTTCATCAAGCTGGTATTCCTGAGCAAGCCTTACAGTGCTTAACGGGGAGTGGAAAAGTGATCGGTTCTGCTTTAGTGAGTGATCCACGAGTGAATGGCGTGATTTTTACAGGTTCAACGGATACGGCTAAGAATATCAATCGCAATTTGCAAAAATCAGCCCATATCGTACCGCTTATCGCTGAAACAGGCGGACAAAATGCGATGATTGTCGATAGTTCTGCGTTAGCTGAACAAGTGGTTGCTGATGTTTTAAACTCAGCCTTTGATTCGGCAGGACAACGTTGTTCTGCATTGCGAGTGCTTTATTTGCAACGTGATGTTGCAGAGCATATCCTCACAATGCTCAAAGGGGCAATGGCAGAGTTAAAAGTCGGCAGACCGCAAAATCTTAATACGGACGTTGGTCCAGTGATTGATAAGGTAGCTCAAGAACGTTTGCTCAACCATATCGACGAAATGAAAAAAGTGGCGAAATCGTGCTATCAAGTTCCGATTGATCTCGAACTGGCTCAAACTGGCATTTTTGTACCACCGACGCTACTCGAAATTGAGCATATCAATCAATTAAAACACGAGGTATTTGGCCCTGTGCTACACGTTATCCGATTTGATGCGGATAATCTACCTCAAGTGATGGCAGACATTAACTCGACAGGTTTTGGCTTAACCAGTGGCTTACATAGCCGTATTGATGAAACCGTTGATTTATGGATTGAAAGTATTCACGCAGGCAATCTCTATGTCAATCGAAATACCGTAGGGGCAGTCGTCGGGGTTCAGCCATTTGGCGGAATGGGATTATCAGGAACAGGTCCGAAAGCTGGTGGTCCACTTTATCTACAACGCTTAGTTGATCGCCGTGAATGGACATTATCGGGTTTAGAAGGGGGCAAACCAGCCGACACTTCAGGCTTACTCTCAGGCATACAAGCGGTGCTTTCAGGCACAGAATTACAAAATGCCCAAGATCTTATTGCAAGCCTTTCTCGCCAGTCGCCATTAGGGAAAATCTTTAAAATGCAAGGGATTACAGGGGAAGTAAACTTTATGCAATTTGAAGCTCGTCCTGTTATTGCAATCGGCAATGGCTCACTAGAGCAACAAATTCAAGCCTTGACTGCCATCGTGGTATCGGGTAGCCGTGCTGTGGTACATTCTCACTCACCACTGGCTAAACAGGCTCAGCATTTTGCAGGCTTAGTGATTATTAGCAATGATTTCAACAGTTTAGCAAATTTAAGTAGCTTGATTGTGCTTGAACCGCTTTCATTGGAAGAAAAGGCTCACTATGCAGAACGCACAGGGGCAATTCTTACCTATGTTGAAAATCTTGACCTTGCTCTTTCATTATTCCCACTGCTACACGAAAAAGCAATCAGCATTAACACTGCCGCGGCGGGCGGAAATGCAAGTTTGATGAGTGAGATGGATTAATTTTTAAGGTAACTGGATAAGGGCTGAGGGAATAATAAGGTAAAGGACCAATAAGAGCATAATCCCACCACTTACAACCACTATATCTTGTGTTTCTAACTTTTAAAAACACAAGATATAGTTTTTTTAGCGAAACTGAATTTTTACAAAAAATTTTTTCTTTTAAAATCAATCACTAGGACGACACAATCAGGGATAGCCATTTGTCAAGATCTTGTAGAACGAAAAAATATCTCTAAAATACTCCCCATTGAATAATCAACCACGAAGCTCAAATCATTATGGCACGCAACATTTTTGAAAAACGCATTCAAATCAAACCTTATGAATACCCTGAATTACTTGAGTTTAAAGATGCAATTCGTCACTCGTACTGGTTGCATACCGAATTTAATTTTACGGGGGATATTCAAGATTACCGTACTAATATTAACGACCACGAACGTCACGTTTTAACCCGTGCAATGCTGGCTATTTCACAGGTGGAAGTAAATGTTAAACGTTTCTGGGGTGAGTTATATCGTTACTTCCCGAAACCAGAGATGGACGATGTGGGGGGAACTTTTGCGGAAAGTGAGGTTCGTCATAAAGATGCTTACTCTTTCTTGTTAGAAAAATTAGGCTTGAACGATATGTTTACGCAAATCACGGAAATTGAGCCGTTGATGAAACGTATTCGTTATATGGAAGATTTTATGCGAGAAAAAGATACAGGCAAAGGGCAGTTTGTGCTATCTCTTGTGCTGTTCTCGTTGTTCGTTGAGCATATTTCGTTGTTTGGTCAGTTCATTATTATGATGTCTTTCAACAAGCATAAAAATCTGTTTAAAGGGATCTCTAATGCAGTGGAAGCTACTTCAAAAGAAGAAGAAATTCACGGGCGTTTTGGTATTGCGTTATATGAAATTTTGCGTGATGAGCATAGTGAATTATTTACCCCTGAGTTTTTTGAAGAACTCAAAACCTTATCTCAACAAGCCTTTGAAGCTGAGAGAGGTATTTTAGACTGGATTTTTGAAGAGGGCGATTTAAGTTTTATTTCTCGTAAAACCGTCGAAAACTATATTATGAATCGCTATAACAATTCATTATCTATTTTAGGTTTAGAACCACCATACGATGTAGATCCTGATTTGTTAAAAGAAACAGAGTGGTTTGATATTGAAATCATTTCAACTAAAGAAACAGATTTCTTTAACAAACGTAGTACCGATTATAGTAAAAAAATGAAACAGATTACCGCCGATGACTTATTCTAATGATTATTATCAGCCAAAGTTGTTCCAACTTGGCTACACTAACGTAAACCGTCCTGATTTTGAGTGGTTGAATGATGACAGCCGTCTTTTCTTGCAACGTGGCTATTTGTTGGAAGGGACAACTGCTTTAGATCGTATTCGTTTTATTGCAGAACACGCAGAGCGTAAGCTAGGTATTGAAGGCTATGCAGACAAGTTCTACTACTATATGGGACGTGGCTATTTCTCGCTCTCTTCGCCAATTTGGTCAAACTTCGGTTTAGATCGTGGCCTACCGATTTCGTGCTTTGGTAGCTATATTGGCGATTCGATCCACGAAATTATGGTGACAACCGCTGAAGTGGGTATGATGAGTAAAATCGGTGGCGGTACATCAGCCTATTTTGGCGATATTCGTCCGCGTGGTAGCTTGATTAAAAATAACGGAAAATCAGACGGTTCATTTAACTTCAGTAAGTTGTTTGATACGGTGATCGATGTTATTTCACAAGGTACTTCTCGTAAAGGACAATTCGCAGGCTACATTGATATTGAACACGGCGACATTGATGAGTGGTTGGATATTCACACCGAAGGTAATCCAATTCAGTTAATGTACTATGGCGTATGTGTTGGACACGACTGGCTTGAGTCAATGAAAGCAGGTGATCCATACAAGCGACAACTTTGGGCGAAAATTTTGCAACGTAAAACAGAAACAGGCATTCCATATCTGTTCTTCAAAGACAATGCAAATGCTGGTCGTCCTGATGTGTATAAAGATAAAAATATGACGGTTCACGCTTCGAATTTGTGTACCGAAATTATGTTGCCGTCAAATAATGAAGAAAGTTTTGTTTGTTGTTTATCTTCAATGAATTTGCTCTATTTTGATGAGTGGAAAGATACCGATGCACCTGAAGTATTAACCTATTTCTTAGATGTGGTGATGTCGGAATTTATCGAGAAAAGTGAAAATATGCCATTCCTTGATCGTGCAAACCGCTTTGCTAAGCGTCACCGTGCATTAGGAATTGGTGTGTTAGGTTGGCATAGTTATTTACAAGCAAACAATATTGCTTTTGATAGCTTTGAAGCAATGCAAAAGAACAATATTATCTTTAAAACATTACAAGAGAAAACCCTTAAAGCTTCTAAAGAGTTAGCTCAACGCTTTGGTGAACCTGAATTGTTAAAAGGATATGGTCGCCGTAATACAACCTTGATGAGTATTGCTCCGACAAAATCAAGTAGCTTTATTTTAGGCAGTGTATCGCCATCGGTTGAACCGTTTAAGTCAAACTACTATGTTAAAGACTTAGCTAAGATTAAAACGGTTTATAAAAACCCATTCTTAGAGCAACTTCTTAAAGAAAAAGGGTTAGACACCGAAGAAATTTGGGATAGCATCTTATTGAACGATGGTTCTGTTCAGCATTTAACACAGCTCTCTGAACACGAAAAAGAGGTCTTTAAAACTTTCTCTGAAATCAGCCAGTTAAGCGTTATTCAGCAAGCGGCACAGCGTCAAAAATACATTGACCAAGGGCAAAGTATTAACATTATGGTGCACCCTGCTACCCCTGCTCGTGATTTAAACCAACTGTACTTAACGGCAGAAGAATTGGGCTTAAAATCAATTTACTACCAATACTCAATGAGTGCGGCACAAGTGTTTAACCGCAACTTGTTAAGTTGTAGTAGCTGTGAGGCATAGTCTCTTGTTAGAAAAGCGATCTTCGGGTCGCTTTTTTTATTTCATTTGATAACTTTTGATAGAAAAATCGCCATAAAATCGCTATACTTCACCGCTTTTCAGCAAGAGGAATTTGCAAACAAGCGGGTGTTTAACTGCTGATATTTGCAAAGGAATTATTTATCTTTTTCATTAAGAGGATTTGAAGATTGGTTAAATTTGCTCAATCATTTTTGAATAAACTTTCTGTCGCAGGTGTTGCATTTTTGGCACTCACTGCGCAGGCAGCCGAAAAATTGTATGTGTATAACTGGACAGAATATGTTCCATCTTCTTTACTAGAACAATTTACCAAAGAAACGGGAATTGAGGTGATCTACTCCACCTTTGAAAGTAACGAAGAAATGTACTCAAAGTTAAAATTAACGAATGGGTCGGGTTATGACATTGTTTTCCCGTCAAGCTATTATGTTGGAAAAATGGCAAAAGATGGAATGTTAGCAGAAATTGATAAAAGCAAATTAAGCAATTTCCACAACGTAAGCAAAGCCTTAATGGGTAAAGAGTTTGACCCTGAAAACAAATACTCACTTCCTTATGTCTATGGCTTAACGGGTATTGGTGTGAATGCGTCAGACATTGACCCAAACATGATTACAAGCTGGGGCGACTTATGGAAACCAGAATTCAAAGGCAAGGTATTGCTGATGAATGACTCTCGTGAAGTGTTTCATATAGCATTATTGTTAGACGGTAAATCACCGAACACCACTAATGCTGATGAAATTAAAACTGCTTACGAGCGTTTAACAAAACTTGTGCCAAATGTACTTGTATTTAACTCGGATTCTCCTGAAATGCCTTATTTACAAGGCGAAGTTGCGATTGGAATGCAATGGACAGGTTCGGCATATAGAGCGAAGAGTGAAAATCCAGACTTAAAATTTATCTTCCCAAAAGAAGGGGCGGTAATTTGGATGGATAATTACGTCATTCCTAAAAATGCAAAAAATAAGGAAGCAGCACATAAATTTATTGATTTCTTGCTGCGTCCTGAAAGTGCAAAAATGGTAATTGAAACGATGGGTTTCTCAATGCCTAACGAAAATGTGAAGGCATTATTACCTGCAGAAACAGTGCAAGATCCACTGATTTTCCCACCGCTTGCAGAAATTGAAAAAGGTGTTTTACAAAGTGATGTCGGCGATGCCGTTGAAACTTATGAAAAATACTGGAATTTACTTAGAACAAAACGTTAATTAGAGGTTAAAAAATGTCTGCTCACAATACAGCAACAGCAAATCCTGGTCCACTTGGTTTATGTGGTTTCGCATTAACAACGTGGCTATTAAGTTTAATCAACAACGGTACTTTCGGTGGCGAAAATGTAGGCTTAGTGCTTGCAATGGGCTTCGCTTTCGGCGGTACTGCACAAATGATTGCAGGTATGTTTGAATATTCAAAAGGTAACACTTTTGGTTTCACTGCATTTATCAGCTATGGTTCATTCTGGTGGTCATTTGCATTATTAAAAGTGTTCTTCGGTGCAACCGTATCACCTGAATTTATCGGTTGGTACTTAGTAGTTTGGGGTACATTTACCTTAATGATGTTCTTCGGCACCTTAACAAAACCGCGTGCATTACAAGCGATTTTCCTTGCTCTTACCATCACATTCTACCTATTAGCAGCAGGTGATTTCACTCACAATGCAACTATTACTCACATTGGTGGTAACTTCGGCTTATTAACTGCGTTATTAGCATTCTATTTAGCAGCTGCTGAAATTCTTAACGAAAGTTTTGGACGCACTGTGTTGCCAATCGGCGCACCGAAATAATTTTGCGGTAAATTAGAGAATCTGTGGTTTAGGGTGTGTTTAGGAGTACGGAACACAGCCTTTTTGATCTCAGTTTTCCTTTCAGAATGGTTATCTATCGGGAAATTTATTTTATTTGTGTATTAAAAAATAAAATACTGTGATCTTATTTTCTATTATTCTAATTGCCCTATTACTTAATGGATAAACAAAAATGATTGGAAGACTTTGTGGTAGGATTATTGAAAAATCTCCTCCATCAATGGTACTTGATGTTCAAGGAGTGGGTTATGAAGTATTGATGCCAATGACTAGTTTCTATAATCTACCTGATCTTAATGAAGATACCATGATTTTCACTCATCTGGTAATCCGAGAAGATGCGCACCTTTTATTTGGATTTGTTCAGAAGCAAGAGCGTATGCTATTTCGTGAACTAATTAAAACAAACGGTGTAGGGCCTAAGTTAGCATTAGCTATTTTGTCAGCAATGTCAGTTTCTGAATTTATGTCTGCTATAGAACAGGAAGAATTAGCAAAACTTATCAAAATACCAGGGATTGGACGTAAAACGGCAGAGCGTTTGTTGGTTGAATTGAAAGGAAAATTTTCAACTTTATTTCATCATGAAATTTCTATTTTACAACCATCAGGAAATCTTTTATCAATGGCGTCTATGAGCCCAGTAAATGAAGCGATTGATGCTTTGATTTCATTAGGATATAAGGCAGCAGATGCTGAAAAAATGGTTAAAAAAGTAAACAGGAAATCTGAATCAACAAGTGAGCAACTTATTCGAGAGGCTTTAAAAAATGCTTTGTAGCTATATTGATTGCCCTGAGATATTAGGTATAGTAGACAAAACAGTTCAGAAAAAATTTGTCTACTATACCTAAAAGTCGACATTTATGATTCAGATGGAACGTTTTCTTAAGTAGCAATGTTCACTTGACCTTCAACACCAATATCTCTTTGCATTTTTTGCAAATATAAGACCGCTTGTGTTGCATAATAGCGTTATGACGGCGGATTGATAAAAAATGCGTTTGGCAACCGCAACGGTAGGGGAATTGTTGTCCCGCAACATTGGTTACATCAAAGCAATGGTACGTTTCGGCAGGCACGCCGAGAACCTCTTTCATCATCATTTTCCACTCTTTGCCGTGTGGCTGTACTTGTCCGAATTGTTGATAAACCAGTAGATGAGCAAGTTCGTGTGGGACAACTTGTTGCACGAAGTTTGAGCTGTTTTCACTCAATAAAATAGGGTTCAAGCGAATTTCATTTTGTTGCAAGTAAGCCACACCAGCCTTTCTCCCTCGTACGGTGTAACTTACCGTTGGGGGCGTAAAGTGTTTGTTAAAATAGCGGTTTGCCTTGTCCAAATCTCGTTTTAACTGGCGTTGGACTTGCATTTTGAGTTCACGAAGATGTTGCACTAGCGAGGGCAATCCATTACGTTCCAGCTCTTGTCGTAACAAATATAAAGTTCGTTGCGACTGGCTCCAAGATAAGCCTCTTTAAGCTGTGGGTTAAATTTTTTTAACCACGCAAATAGTTCTTTGCGTGAGAGTTCTTGTCCTGGTAGGTTGAGGCTACGGAAAAGTTGTTTCTGTTTCTCAAAATAGTCTTCTGCATTATTGAACGCACAGGCTCCGTGTTTTTCCCATTGTCCTTGTAACAAACTTGCCCCTGGAGACTCTGGTAGATATTGTTTAATCAGATTTTCAGGTAGTTGAGCCAAATCGCCTTGGCAGAAACGTGGGTGTTCATCAGCTGATCTTGCAGTTGCCGATTGTGGCCATAAACCGTGAATAACCCAACCAAATTTCGAGGCTTGGTTGCACTGCAATGCAAGATGAGCTGGGACGTTGCCGTTATTTTTGCTTCTCTGTTCTTCGCAAAAACTTGGCGACCACGAAAGTGCTAACATATAGTAATCCACAGAGGCTTGTAGGTTTTGCCCAAACTTATCTTTTGCCATATTGGTATCGTAATTGCCTAACTGGCTTGGGATTTCAACATTGTTGGTGCTTTGTGAAACCGTTGGTGCTGGCGTTGGTTGCTTACGTTCTTGTTCTTTCTTTTCATTGTTAAACCAAGTAATGACGGAAAAAATACCGATCACCACAAGGGAAATGAGCTGAGTAAGCGTATGTTTTTGAGTGGATTGCTGTTTTTTCATTGGTAAATCTAAGCATTAGAAATAAAGGGTTACTATACCACTTGCGTCAGTGGTTGCAAAATTCCCTGAGAAAATCTCCGCTTGTTATTTCTTTTAGTTATATTAAATGCCATTCTTATCCTTAACATTAGGCTAAAAATCCGTATGCTAACCGCATTCAAACTAGCACGAGGAACATAACAATGACAATTTATTCAGACAACTCACAAACGATAGGAAATACCCCGATTGTTCGTTTAAAGAATTTCGGTCACAACGGGAATTTATTGGTTAAAGTAGAAGCTCGTAACCCAAGTTTTAGTGTTAAATGCCGAATTGGTGCAAATATGGTATGGCAGGCAGAAAAAGATGGTATCTTGACGAAAGATAAGGAAATTGTCGATGCCACCAGTGGTAACACTGGCATTGCGCTAGCCTATGTAGCGGCGGCTCGTGGTTATAAATTGACATTAACAATGCCTGAAACAATGAGTATTGAGCGTCGTCGATTGCTGCGTGGCTTAGGGGCAAATTTGGTGCTAACCGAAGGGGCAAAAGGAATGAAGGGGGCGATTGCGAAAGCTGAAGAAATTATTGCGAGTGATCCGAACCGTTATATTATGCTTAAACAGTTTGAAAATCCAGCAAACCCAGCCATTCACCAGCAGACGACAGGTCCTGAAATTTGGGAAGCAACAGAAGGCAATATTGATGCCTTTGTCGCAGGTGTTGGTACGGGCGGTACGATCACGGGAGTAAGCCGTTACATCAAGCAAGATAAAGGTAAACAAATCATCAGCGTAGCGGTTGAGCCAGCCGAGTCGCCAGTGATTACACAAATGTTAAACGGAGAAGAAATCAAACCAGGTCCACACAAAATTCAAGGCATTGGTGCAGGCTTTATTCCGAAAAACTTGGATTTAAGTTTGATCGACCGTGTTGAGCAAGTGGATAGCGAAACCGCCATTGCAACCGCTCGTCGTTTGTTAGCCGAAGAAGGTATTTTGGTCGGGATTTCATCTGGTGCAGCTGTCGCTGCCGCAGATCGTTTAGCAAAATTACCTGAATTTGCGGATAAGACAATTGTGGCCATTTTACCTTCCGCCTCAGAACGTTATTTAAGTACCTTGTTGTTTGAGGGGATTGAAAGTTAATGTACAAAATATCGTGTAGCAATGTATATTCTCATATTGCTATACGATCTAAAAATAGTCACTTTAATTTACCTTGAATGATCTTATTTGCACACCAAGCACCCCAAGAGTGGCAAAATAGCTGATTGCAGCAAGTACAATTAACCACGCAAGCCAATGGACTTTCGCCCAAAAATTCAATGTGTTCCAACCTGTTAAATCCGGAGAAAAATAGGACACTAACGCCCCCATTACACAGGCAGCAATCAGCAGTTTAATGGTAAAAATTGCCGTGGTTGTTGTGACTTTATAAATGCCCTTTTGAGCTAAGCCACGATAAAGTAAGCCAGCATTTACCGCAGCGGAAAGTGCCGAAGCCATTGCTAGTCCAATAAAACCGAAAGGAATAGCCAGTACACCAAAACAGATATTACTTACCGCTGCAATCATACCGATTTTGACTGGTGTTTTGGTGTTTTGGTTAGCATAAAAGCCGTTCGCCAAAATACTAATTAACATATAGCTAATTAAGCCAAAGCACATCACAAACAGAGCTTGCGAAGAAGCGATAACATCATTGAGTTGAAATTTCCCGTGCATAAACATCGTCATCATCAACGGTTGAGCAAGGATCATCATTCCAACCATCGCAGGAATACCAAGCAGTAATACCATACGAACACCCCAGTCCATTGTTTGCTCAAAGTTAAATTTACGTTGTTCTTCCGTCAAATCTTTCTGTTTGGCAATACGAGATAAGCTAGGCAAGATCACCGTAGAGATAGCAATACCGAATAATCCAAGTGGGAACTCAATTAAACGGTCAGCATAGTAGAGCCAACTGATTGAGCCTGTGATTAAAAATGAGGCAATAATCTGATTAATGAGCAAGTTCAGTTGGGTAACAGATACACCGAATAAGACAGGAATCATTAAGTTGCGAACTTTCTTTACCCCTTCATCGTGCCAAGCCCATTTAGGTTTAACCAATAAACCTTCCTTTTTCATAAAAGGGATTTGGAATAGGAATTGTGATAAGCCACCTAAAAATACCCCCCAGGCAAGTGCCGTATCGGGCGAGGCAAAGAAATCTTTTCCCCAAATTGCAACGCAAATAATTGCCACATTTAACAGAACAGGGGAAAACGCCATTACACCAAATTTACCTAACGAATTTAAAATCGCCCCCGATAATGCAACAAAAGTGATAAACCACAAATAAGGAAATGTAATTTTGAGTAACAACGAGGCTTGGGTAAATTTTTCTGCATTCGGACCGTCATTAATCCAATCTAAAAACCAACCCGTACCAAATAATGCGGCAATCACAGGAGATGCAATCATTGCGACTAAGGTAACAACAGTCACTAATCCACCTAAAGTCCCTGATACTTTTGCAATAAATTCACGAGTTTTGTCTGGATCATTATCGGCATTATATTCCGCTAAAACAGGCACAAAGGCTTTAGAAAACGCCCCTTCGGCAAATAAACGGCGAAGAAAGTTAGGAATGCGGTTGGCAAATAAAAATACATCGGCAGCAACGCTTGCCCCCAGTAAGTTAGCAACCACCACATCACGTACTAAACCAAGAATACGAGAAAGTAGGGTCATACCGCTGACAATCATTCCTGATCGTAATAATTTCTTGCTCACAATTTGTTCTCTTTATCTTCTTAAAAAATTGATCGGAATTTTAGCAGTTTGTTATAGGAAAATCAGAAAAAAACTGCTAAAATCCGCCTCTGTCTTTTACTCAAGAACATTTCTTGTGTGAAACGATGTTATTTTCAAGCCCGTGTCTCGTTGAAAATGAATTTAAACTATCGATAGCACTGCATAAAAAATTGTTTTTTATGTTTTTATTTTTACACAGATATTTTTAGGAGTTTGACCTTGGCTAATATCAAGTCAGCACAAAAACGTGCGGTTCAATCAGAAAAACGCCGCCAACATAACGCAAGCCAACGTTCAATGATGCGTACCTTCATCAAAAAAGTATACGCCGCAGTAGCAACTGGTGATAAAGCAGCTTCAGAAGCAGCTTTCGTTGAAATGCAAAAAGTTGTGGATCGTATGGCATCTAAAGGCTTAATCCACGCTAACAAAGCAGCTAACCACAAATCTAAGTTAGCTGCTCAAATCAAAAAATTAGCGTAATTGCTTTTTTAAACAAATTTGCAAATTTTTTGGAAAACCGACCGCTTGGTCGGTTTTTTTGATTTGCATAAAAATGCTTTCCTACAGCTTATCTATTTGAGAATAGTAAGCATCGTATCAAATCTCATAAAATTTAATGTGTAAAAGCTAATTCTAATAAGCATAGAAATAGAATAAGAGAATTTATTTGATACTCAACGTAATAAATATTATTTGTGATAGAATCTATTTCAAATTATCTCTATTTTTCTTACATATGAGCGTTAAAGGATCTAAACCCCTTATTCAAATCCTCCCTCCCCAACTCGCCAACCAAATTGCCGCTGGCGAAGTGGTGGAACGTCCTGCGTCGGTGGTTAAAGAGCTGGTGGAAAACAGCTTGGACGCAGGGGCAACGCAAATTCAGATCGATATTGAGAAAGGCGGATCGCAGTTGATCCGTATTCGAGATAACGGCTGTGGGATCGGCAAGCAAGATCTCGCTTTAGCTTTGGCTCGTCACGCCACCAGCAAAATTGCTACCCTTGAAGATCTGGAGAGTATTTTAAGTCTGGGCTTTCGTGGTGAAGCCTTAGCCAGTATCAGCTCGGTGTCCCGTTTAACGCTCACTTCTCGCCCTGAATATCAGGCAGAAGCGTGGCAAGCCTATGCACAAGGGCGTGAAATGGAGGTTGAAATCAAGCCTACTTCTCACCCTGTCGGCACGACTATTGAAGTGGCTAACTTGTTCTTCAATACCCCTGCTCGCCGTAAATTTTTACGTACCGATAAAACCGAATTTGCCCATATTGATGAAGTGGTTCGCCGTATTGCATTAGCAAAACCGAATGTGACTTTTACGCTGACCCATAATGAGAAAAAAGTGCGTTACTACAAAGCGGTGGCGACACAACAGCTTGAACAGCAAAAAAAACGGGTTGCAACGATTTGCGGTGATGAGTTTATTCAGCAGTCGGTACACATTGATTGGCAACACGACGATCTACATATTTACGGCTGGGTCGGCTCACCAAGTTTAGCGAGAGTGCAAAACGATCTCTGTTACAGCTACGTCAATGGGCGAATGATGCGAGATAAAACGATCAACCACGCTATTCGCCAAGCCTATGGGGAACGGTTGCCGAAGGATCATTACCCTGCTTTTGTGCTATTTTTAGATCTTGACCCAAGCCACGTTGATGTTAATGTTCACCCTGCAAAACACGAGGTGCGTTTTCATCAAAGTCGTTTAGTCCACGATTTTATCTACCAAGGTGTTTTGAATGCTCTTGAAGATCAACATCATTTACCGCTGACAACGAATGTCAGTGAAGCATTGCCGAATTATATTGCCGACACCAACCGTGTGGCTTCGGGGCAGAATATTTTCGCTCACAGTTATCGTGAACCACGCTTGACTTCATCAACTCACGCAGAACGCCCAAATTACAGCAATACTCGCTCATCAGGGGTAAGCAAAAGCGAACAGAAGTGGTATGGCGAATTGCTTTCTACGTCACCTATGCAAGACTATAAGCGGTCAGAACCTGTTCAAGATTTGTCAAAAATAGCCAAGATCACACCGCTTGTTGAACCGATAGCCGAGCCGGCCACGCCCTATGCTCAAGCCTTAGCGGTAGTGAAACAGAAAGCATTGTTGATGAAACAGGGCGAAACCTTTTATCTGCTTTCCCTTGAAAAATTGGCTCAATTAAAACTACAAGCTGAGTTAGCCAAAAGGGAAAATCAAGCTCTGTTGATACCGCTAAGTTTAACCCTTGATGAACAGCAAACAGCGTCTTGGCAACAATCGCAAACCGCTTTGGCAGACTTGGGTTTTGATATTCAAACAAAACAGTGGCAAGGGCAAACTCGCCTTACCATTCAAAAAGTCCCAACTTGTTTACGCGAACAAAATCTGCAACAACTGCTGTTTAGTCTATTCAATCAACAAGCGGTCGATTGTGCCGAATTTTTTGCAAAAAATGCGACTTATCCAACCGCTAGCAGTTTGAGTGAAGCGGTGGCGTTGTTGGCGGAGGTTGAAGTGCTGCCGAGGGGGAAAGCGATGTTAGAGGCGTTGAGAGTTGAAGTGGATTTTGAAGAAATACTAATAAATCTTTAGAGAAAAAATCTCTATCTATTCCATCTATACCCATAAGGTATATTGAATGATTTTCGAGCTTGGGTGTATAAGTTACCATGAAAAGTTTTCATAATGTTTGTGAAAATTATGAACTTGCATAATGTTGTTGTTTTGTAGATTATACAACTAGCCATTTAGACGGCTAAACGTCTAAATAAAAGAAATATCAAATCTATCAAAGGAGAACATATTATGACAACATTCCACATCTTAGGCTTTCCACGCGTTGGGGCGAAACGTGAATTAAAATTTGCACAGGAACGTTACTGGCGTGGTGAAATCGCAGAACAAGATTTATTAGATTTAGCCAAAGCCTTGCGTGAGAAAAACTGGCAGCACCAAGCGGCGGCAAACGCCGATTTCGTAGCGGTGGGCGATTTTACCTTTTACGATCATATTTTAGATCTACAAGTAGCAACGGGAGCAATTCCTGCGCGTTTTGGTTTTGACAGCCAAAATTTAACCCTTTCGCAATATTTCCAACTGGCGCGTGGTAACAAAGATCAATTTGCCATTGAGATGACCAAATGGTTTGATACCAACTACCACTATCTTGTGCCTGAGTTCCATAAAAACACCGAATTTAAAGCCAACCCTGCTCACTACGTTAATCAAATCCGTGAAGCGAAAGCTTTAGGTTTGAAGGTTAAACCTGTGATTGTCGGGCCTTTAACTTTCCTTTGGTTAGGCAAAGAGAAGGGCGAAGCCTTCAATCGCTTTGAGTTATTAAACAAACTTGTGCCTGTTTACCGTGAAATTTTAACCGCACTTGCGGCGGAAGGTGTGGAATGGATCCAAATTGACGAGCCGGCTTTAGCCTTAGATTTACCTGCGGAATGGTTGGCGGCTTATCAGGCGGTCTATGAGGAATTAAGCCAAGTGGATGCGAAATTGTTATTAGCCACCTATTTTGGCTCAGTGGCAGAACACGCAGAATTGCTCAAAGGCTTAGCGGTGGACGGTTTGCATTTGGATTTAGTTCGCGCACCTGAACAACTTGCGACATTTGACGATTACCGCAAAGTGCTTTCGGCTGGCGTGATTGATGGGCGTAACATTTGGCGTGCGAACTTAAATCAAGTATTAGATCTGCTTGAGCCATTAAAAGCCAAACTTGGCGAACGTTTGTGGATTGCCCCAAGCTGTTCTTTGTTACATACGCCTTTTGATTTAGCGGTGGAAACGCAATTACAAGCAAATAAACCTGAACTTTATCAATGGCTTGCTTTTACGCTACAAAAAGTTGAAGAATTGTCGGTAATTAAGACCGCACTTGAACAAGGTCGAACAGCGGTGCAAGCACAATTAGTGGCAAGCCAAGCGGCAGCGGATGCGCGTGCAACATCAAAAGAGATCCACCGTGCAGAAGTGGCGGCACGTTTAGCTAACTTACCTGAAGGGGCAGATCGCCGTAAATCGCCATTTGCAACGCGTATTGCGAAGCAAAATGCGTGGCTAAACTTACCGCTTTTGCCAACGACAAATATCGGTTCGTTCCCACAAACCAGCGAAATCCGCCACGCTCGTGCGAGTTTCAAAAAAGGCGAGTTAAGCCTTGCGGATTATGAAGCGGCGATGAAAAAAGAAATTGAATATGTGGTTCGCCGCCAAGAAGAGTTAGATTTAGATGTGCTGGTTCACGGCGAAGCGGAACGTAACGATATGGTGGAATATTTCGGCGAATTGCTTGACGGCTTTGCCTTTACCAAATTCGGTTGGGTGCAAAGTTACGGCTCACGCTGCGTCAAACCGCCTGTGATTTATGGCGATGTGGCTCGCCCTGAACCGATGACGGTGCGTTGGTCGCAATATGCCCAAAGCCTCACCAACAAAGTGATGAAAGGAATGCTAACAGGGCCTGTGACGATTTTACAATGGTCATTCGTGCGTAACGATATTCCACGTTCAACGGTGTGCAAACAAATCGGCGTAGCCTTATCGGACGAAGTGTTGGATTTAGAAGCGGCAGGGATCAAAGTGATCCAAATTGATGAGCCTGCAATCCGTGAAGGCTTGCCACTCAAGCGGTCAGATTGGGACGCTTATTTGCAATGGGCGGGCGAAGCCTTCCGTTTAAGCTATATGGGCGTACAAGATGACACCCAAATCCACACTCATATGTGTTATTCCGAATTTAACGACATTTTGCCAGCGATTGCCGGCTTAGATGCGGACGTGATTACCATTGAAACCTCACGTTCCGATATGGAACTACTTACCGCCTTTGCCGACTTCAAATACCCGAACGACATCGGCCCGGGCGTGTACGACATTCACAGCCCACGCGTTCCAAAAGCGGAAGAGATCGAACATTTGTTGCGTAAAGCCTTGAAAGTTGTACCAAAAGAACGCTTATGGGTAAACCCGGACTGTGGCTTAAAAACCCGAGGCTGGAAAGAAACCATTGAGCAGTTGCAAGTGATGGTGGACGTGACGAAGAAATTGAGGGCGGAGTTGGATTAATTTTAAGATTTACTCTAGGGCGTTATATTTAACGCCCTTTTCCTTGTTATCAAATCCATAAAAAAATTAAGCTTTAATTGATTTTATTCTCCTTTTTATTTATTATTCCATAAAAAAAATATGGTTAATTTATCTAAAGGAGACAAAATGAAAAAAAATGCGATAACGCTTTCAATAATTTCTATTTTTTCTGTATGTGTATATGCAGAAGAAGTGGCAGAACTTGAGGAAATTCAGGTAGAAGCCAAAGTGGCGGAGAGTAACTTGCTAGGAGATCGCCCGAATGTAAGTGATAAGCTGATCGATGGAAAAGTATTCAAACAGAAATCAACAACACTAGGGGACGCTTTATCTAGTGAGTTAGGAATTCATTCTAACCAGTATGGTGGCGGAGCTTCAGCGCCGATTATTCGTGGGCAAGAAGGTAAGCGTATCAAGATATTACAAAATAATAGTGATGTGGTGGATATGTCCACTATGTCGCCGGATCATGCGGTAACGGTGGATACAACATTATCCAAACAAGTTGAAATCGTTAGGGGACCTTCTACCTTGCTATACAGTTCAGGCAATGCTGCAGGGGTAATCAACGTACTTGATAATAAAATTCCGAATTTCATGCCACAGAATGGACTTAAGAGCGAGATAGGTTTCCGTTTTAATACCAATAACAATGAAAAATTGACCACCGCAGGTGTTACCTTTGCCATTCATCCGAATATAGCCGTTCATCTTGAAGGTTTATCAAAACAAGCAGGGAACTACAAAACGCCACATTATCGTTATGGCACTTATGCAGATAAAAAAGCCTTTAATCGTAGAGAGATGAGCTATCAAAATCTTTCACATGTCCCTGAAAGTTGGGCAAAATCACAAGTCGGCACGGCTGGCATCTCTTGGGTTCATGAAAAAGGCTATCTAGGGCTTGCCTATACCGAGCGCCAAGATAAATATGGATTACCCGCTCATAATCATATTTATGAAGGCTGTGCGGTAAGGATTATTAATGAAAGTGTTAAACAGCAATATCCCTATTTATTCCCTTACCCTGAACTTGCCGATGATCGACATCTCTTTTGGGCTAATCCAGGCGTAAATATGGCGGATTGTCATGCCCATGGTTTGTCAGCTACGCCTTATGTCGATTTGAAAAGTCAGCGTTACGATTTTAGAGGCGAGATTATCGAACCCTTTAAGTATGTAGATAAATTGAGATTTAACGCAAGCCATGTAAATTATCAGCACGGAGAAATAGAGGGAGAAAAAGCAGCAAATCTCTTTAAAAATAAAGGGCTCACCACTCGTCTGGAATTTGTACATAGCCCAATCGGGAATTTAACGGGGATATGGGGCATTCAATACCTTGAACAAAAAAATAGTGCATTATCTCCAGAAGATTCTGCAACACATAAGCACAAACATCGTGGCGTACAGCAGTTATTGAACAATAACAAAATGCAGAACTGGAGTTTATTCGGTTTAGAAAGTTATCAATGGAATGATATTACCTTTGAGGCTTCTGCACGTTTAGAAAAACAAAAAGTCACCAAAGATTACGATCATGAAAAAGTACGTAATGAGTTTCTCTCTCTTGGATATATTGATAGTAAAAGACCGGAAACAGCTCATGCCATGGATAATTACTATACTTTAACCCAAGCACATAAAGAAACAGCACATTCTTTTGCGCTAGGTGCGCATTGGGCATTTAAAGAAAATCATAAGCTCTCTCTGACCGCTTCGCACCAAGAAAGGCTTCCTAACGCACAAGAGCTATATGCGCATGGCATGCATTTGGCAACAAACTCATTTGAAATGGGTAATAAAGGGCTAAGCAAAGAAAAATCTAATAACCTTGATTTAGGATTAAGCTATGAAGGCGATAAATTTAGCTATTATCTGAGTGGGTTCTTATACAACTTTGATAACTATACCTATCTCTATACACTCAACTCAGGGAGAGGACCTGCTTCAATGAAGCAAGATAGCGATTTACGCATTAATCGCTATATGCAAGCTCCTGCTCGCTTCTATGGTGTGGAAGTTAATTTTGGTTATCAAGTTACACCAAAACATCATATCAGCCTATTCGGTGATTATGTAAAAGGTTACTTAAAAGCCCACGATATTCGTACCAGCGATAAAGTAAGTTATGTAGATAATCCAGAGTTTACCAAAGCAGTAGAAAAACTGATGCAGGAAAATCCGAAAATGAAACCATGGCGAGCAGCTTCTAAAGTTAGAAACGAAATGGGAATTGAGCGTCAAATTCGTGTACAAGAACCAGTGTATGAAGAGCAAGCGAAAATGTACACCCCACGTCTTCCCCCAATTCGGGTTGGGGCTCGCATTAAAAGTGATTTTACTGAAAATCTCAAAGGTGAATTAGAGTATTATCATGTCTTCACGCAACATCGCATTTCAAAATTTGAAAATGTCACGCAAGGGCATAATATGCTGAATCTTGGGCTTACTTATCAAAACAAATTAGCGAAAGGGGAGTACGAGCTATTTCTCAAAGCGAATAACTTACTGAATGAAGAAGTGTATGCCCATGAAACCTTCTTACCTTATATTCCACAAATGGGACGAAATATAAGTTTAGGTGTTAACTACAAGTTCTAAACAAATTTGGATATAAACAAGCGGTAAGATTTAGATCATTTTTTGCAAAAAATTGAATGAATCTTACCGCTTGAGGCTCGAAAGAGTAAGGCTTGCATTACGGCAATATTAAGCATCTACTTCTAAATAATGATTGCACAACTTCCTGATGACTAATCGCAATACAAATACTATTATTCAATTCTTTCTGTAACTGTTTCATTAAATAGCAAGCAGATTCATCGTCCAGCTGATTTGTTGCCTCATCTAAAAAAAGTATATCGGGGCGATGTAATAAGGCTCTAGCAATACTGATGCGTTGTTGTTCGCCACCTGAAAGCCGTTTTTGCCACTCTTGTACCTCATTAAGCGAATCCGCTAAATGTGATAAGCCAACTTGTTTTAAAAGACATTGCAATCTGACATCATCATTAAGCGGTTCATCGGGGTAGCTTAGCACGGCTCGTAAGCTGTCTTCCGCTAAATAAGGCTTTTGCGGTAAAAATAAGAAAGAACGAGCTTGAAGACGAATATCGCCTTGATAATGCTGCCATAAACCCGCTAAGGTTCTGAGCAGCGTAGATTTACCAATACCGCTTTTTCCTTCTAGTAAAACCCAATCGCAAGCGGTCAGTTTGAGTGAAAAATTTGCAAACAGTGGTTTGCCTTGCGGTGTTTGAACGGTAAGATTATCTACTTCAAGGCTACAATCAGAAGATGAAATAATGTGCGATGTACTTTGTAGCTCTAATTTGGTTAAGCGTTCCTGAAAATCGGCTAAACGTTTAATTACTGCCGACCATTCAATCAAACGTTTATAGTAATCCATAAACCAACCGAAACCGTCTTGCACATTGGAAAATGCACTACGAGCCTGCATCATATCGCCAAATGTCATTGTTCGGGCGAGATACATCGGCAAGGTTGCTAAAATTGGAATAAACAGGCTTAAACGTAGGTAAGTGGCGGAGAAGGTTTCCACTTTCATTTCTCGTTTAATTAAGTCAAACCAATTCTGTTTGATCCCTTGAAAACGAGCAGATAATCGTGAAATTTCCTGTTTTTCACCGTGATAAAAGGCGATTTGCTCCGAATTGTCGCGAATACGCAATAAAGTTGCTCGATAGTCCGCTTCTTTATGCTGACGCTCAACATTTAAACCTTGTAATTTATGTCCGATAAAATGCATAAAAAGCGTACAAATCAGAGAGTAAAGCAATGCAATCCAAACTAAATAGCCGTGAATAGTCCAATCCACTCCCGCAAAAGAAAACTGTTGCATGCAAGACATTTGCCATAAAATCGTGATAAAAGCCCCTAATTTTGCTACATTCATCACAAAATATTTGAATAAGTCGATACTTTGTTCAGCGAATAAAAAACAGTCTTCCGCAATCCGTTGATCGGGGTTATCAATATCGTTTGAAAAAGTCAAATGATAGTGGTTGTGCTGGCTTAGCCATTGTTGCTGAAATTGCTTGGTCAAATGTTCTCGCCAACGGAAAATCAGGATTTTTCGTATCCAGTTGCCGAATACAATAAAAGCTACAATCAACGTAATATAACTCAAATAATTTAGCACTAGTTGGGGAATCACTTTGCCGTTGAAATCGGCCAGGGCATCGTAGAAAAGCTTATTCCATTCAGTAATCCATACGCTTACCCTAATAATCAAAAGGGCAAATCCAAGCATTGCTACAAGTAATAGCCACTCAAACCATTGCTGGCGGCGAAACCAAAATGGCGTAGCAAGTTGTTTGAAATGTCGAAGTGTTTTCATCGTTTTGCAAAAAAGAGAAAAGAACAGACCGCTTGTAAGCGGTCTGTTCCGAGTGAAAATTTACTAATTAAAATTTCCAATCTAAGTTAAATACAACGGTACGTTCCTGACCGTAGAAATTATTGATACCTAAGGTTCTGACACGATTGTTTTCATAGTATTTGCGGTTAGTTAAATTCTTTCCGACAATCCCTAAGGCAATATGTTTGCTGACTTGATAACGGATATTGGCATCCCAAATCGCATAACCGCCTTGTTTGACCGAGTATAAACTATCCGTTTCGCTTTGCATCATTACCCCTGCACCAACCGACCATTTTTTGCTGTCGAATGGTAAATTATAGTCCGTATAAAGGCGGAACATATGTTTTGGTGTATGTTTACTATAATTTGTTCCGGCTAAATAGCGAGAACTTTCCGTTTCTAAGTATTTGCTTTGATTAAATGTATAACCTGCAAACAGTTGCCAATCGTCTGTGATCTTCCCTGAGATTTCGACATCAACACCACGACTGCGTACTTCGCCTAATGTGCCGTAATATCCCCCATTTTTATGGGTGGCATCATCAATATAGACAGGGCGGTTTTTTTGGTTAATTTGGAACAACGCCACAGTTGCATTAAGCTGTCCGTTATACCATTCGCCTTTCCAGCCGATTTCTTGATTGTTGCCTAATACCGGTTTTAACACATTGCCATCACGATCTATTGAGCTATTTGGTTTGAAAATACTGGTATAACTTAAATATAAGCTATTGTTTTCATTAAGATCGTAAGTTAAACCAAAGTAAGGTACAAAACGGCTGCGTTTTAAGTGTGAATGTTCATCCGCATCGGTATCAACTCTATTATTCCACCAATCTCTATTATTTACCGTTTTAAAAATAAATTTTATTTCGAGTTTTATCATTCCCCCGTTTACCCCAACGACATCGGCCTGGGCGTGTACGACATTCACAGCCCACGCGTACCAAAAGCAGAAGAGATCGAACACTTGTTGCGTAAAGCCTTGAAAGTGGTACCAAAAGAACGCTTATGGGTAAACCCAGACTGCGGCTTAAAAACCCGAGACTGGAAAGAAACCATTGAGCAGTTGCAAGTGATGGTGGAAGTGACCAAGAAATTGAGGGCGGAGTTGGTGTAGTTAATATTTATCTTAAACTATGGAAATAGTATAGATATCTTTGTCAACAATCTGAAATTAGCCCTATTACTTGGGCTAATTTCGGATGTATTCCTTGTAATGTACATTGCATCTGAATATATCTTCCAAAATAACAATAAATTTGTCCTATTCTTTACCATAAAATTTTCTGTATTTTATTTACTGTGTATAAAAACAGTGATACTATATGCTCATACAGTGTTTCGTATGGGTATTTTCTTATGCTAACTCAATTAACCATCAATAATTTTGCGATTGTTCGTCACCTAACCCTTGAATTAAATGAAGGAATGTCCGTCATTACAGGGGAAACAGGGGCTGGTAAGTCTATCGGGATTGATGCGCTTGGCTTATGCTTAGGCTATCGTTCTGAAAGCTCAATGATCCGTAATGGCGCAGATAAAGCGGATATTTCGGCGACATTTTCTATGCAACCTACTAGCCCTGCCTATTTATGGTTAAAGGAACACGAGCTACTTGATGAAGATAATCCACAAGAGTGCATTTTACGCCGTATGATTAATCAAGAAGGGCGTTCCAAAGCCTTTGTCAATAATCACCCAATCCCTGTTTCGCAACTGCGAGAGCTTGGGCAATATCTTATCCATTTGAATGGTCAGCACGCCCCACAGCTCTTGCTGAAAAGTGAGTATCAGCTTGAAGTGGTGGATAATTATGCCAATTTACACCCATTATTAGCGGAAATGGCAACGCAATATCATAGTTGGCGAAAATTGCATAAACAGGTGAAAAATTTCCATCAACAATGTCAAGAGAATGAAGCTCGCAAACAGCTTTTGCAATATCAAGTGGAAGAACTTGATGAATTTGCGATTAAAGAAGGGGAATTTGAGCAACTAGAAGAAGATCACGCTCGCCTTGCTAATTCCGAGCAATTAACGGAACTGTCACAATCTGTATTGAATTTGTTAAGTGATGATAATGCCAATGTAGATACAATGCTCTATCGTGCTATTCGGGATTTGGAAGAGCTAGTCGAAGTCGATAGCCAATATCAATCGGCATTAGAAATGCTCAATGAAGCCTTAATTCAAGTACAGGAAGCCAGCTCTGAAATCAATCATCTTGCCAATAAAATCGAGCAAGATCCTGAGCTATTAAATGAATTAGATCAACGCATTAGCCAAACAATGCAACTGGCTCGCAAACATCACATTACCCCTGATAAACTATGGCAAAAACATTTAGGCTTAAAACAAGAGCTACAAACCTTATTAGATTTTGCAGAGAATGAAGAACAGTTAATTGCCGATGAACAACAAGCCTATCAACAATGTGTTGAATTAGCAGAAAAAATTTATCACAAGCGGGTAGATGCAGGGCAAAAACTGTCAGCCCAAGTGACCAAACAGATTAAACAATTAGCAATGGAAAACGGCGAATTTTTCATTGATATTCAGCATAATCTCGACAAATTATCCGCAAATGGGGCGGATTTCGTTGAATTTAATCTTCGCAGTAACTTAGGGCAAAATGCACAACCATTAGCTAAAATTGCATCTGGTGGCGAGTTATCACGGATTTCCCTTGCGGTGCAAGTTTTAACGGCGAATAAACTTTCAACGCCGACGATTATTTTCGATGAAGTCGATGTTGGGATCAGCGGACCAACTGCAACGGTAGTTGGCAGATTATTACGCCAGCTAGGCAAAAAATGCCAAGTGTTGTGTGTAACCCATTTACCGCAAGTGGCAAGTCACGGTAATCATCATTTTAATGTGCAAAAACAAGTTGAGAATAATCAAACAGAAACCAAAATGAGTTTGCTAACACCAAAAGAACGAGTAAAAGCCTTAGCCCGACTGTTAGGGGGAGAAAAAATTACCGATGCTGTGTTAGCGAATGCTCAGGAAATGTTAGATTTGGCAGAACAGGGTTAATTCAGTGGAATAGAAAAATGCCTTTGTTAAAGAAAACAAAGGAGCCTATCCCAAATTCTGTGTAAACACCCAT
>NZ_MUXW01000026.1:0-34749 GCF_002015085.1 Glaesserella parasuis | reverse complement strand
CATTTCGTTTTTTAATCACGCGACGAATCACGCTATTAAGCGATTCCACGGTATTCGTGGTATAAATCGCTTTACGAATTCCGTTTAGATCAATGTTGTACAAAAACGGGGACGATGTTTTTAATGCTATTGAGCAACATATTACAGACGAAAGAAAGTGATTTCTGGAAAGGCTATTATCAATCAGGCTATGTTGTGCGTGATGAAATGGTGTTTTAGCGGTATAATCACGTCCCATTTTTGAGAGTATGTATGATAGAACCTATTTTAGAAAACGACTTCGACCGTCTTTTTGAGATCGAACAACAAGCCCATTTAGTGCCTTGGGCGAAAGGAACGCTGTTAAATAGTCAAGGCGAACGTTATTTGAATTTGAAATTATCCGTTGAAAATCATATTGTTGCCTTTGTGATCTGTCAGTTTTTGCTTGATGAAGCGACACTGTTTAATATCACAGTCGATCCTGCCTATCAAGGAAAAGGCTTTGGTAAGCAACTGTTGCAAGCGTTGATCGCTCAGCTTCAACAAAAGCAGATCACGACATTATGGCTTGAAGTGCGAGCTTCAAACACGACTGCACAAAAACTTTACTACTCACTAGGCTTTAATGAAGTGACGGTGCGAAAAAATTACTACCCTACCCAAGACGGTGGGCGAGAGAATGCGGTGGTGATGGCGTTATATATGTAATGAGAAATATATCTCTCGTTAAGTGACAAAAATGGATTTTGTGTAACTTATAACTATCACAAAATCCTTTTTCTGTTTATAATGCGTGATATTTTTTACCGTAGAGAATTTTTATGCAAATCGAACCGCTTATACTTCAAGCCTACATTGCTGATCGTTGGCAGGATATTGCTATTTTGACCTTTCAGGCTGATTATAGTCTCAATGATTTTAGCTATCTCCATGATTTAACAGAAATTTTAAGTGATAATGATAAGGCAGTTTCATTTAACTACCCTGTGGAATTTTTTCCGCATCGCAGTGTATCGGGCTGGTTTGCATTTTTAGATGATATAGTCCCTTCTGGGGCAAGCCGGCGTTATTGGTTGCAAAAACTAGATATTGCTCATTTGCCGATGGCTCAACAAAACTATTTGTTATTAAAACAAGGCACGATTGCACCTGTCGGGCATTTACGAGTTAAGCAAGCGGTCAGTTCTTTTGTCGAAAATGAACCCTCTCGCTTATTTGAAATAGACGATGTTATCAATCGCCAAGCAGACTTTTTGGAATACGCTAATCAGCGTGGGGCAATGGCTGGCGGTGCCACAGGGGCTGGCGGTGAAGCACCGAAATTATTGCTACGCCAAACAGCCACTCGGCAAGTTTGGATTGATAACCTACAACAAGGTGCCTCTTCTGACGATTTCTATTTAGTCAAGTTTCCGCGTGGGAAACGTAGTGTAATAGATTGCGATATATTGAGAGCTGAATTTCACTATTATCACGAATTAGCCTCAATGGGTTTTGACACGATTGATACGACAAAAATGCGATTGGAAGAAGGCGAACGTTACCCGTCGTTGTGGTTACCTCGTTTTGATGTTTATCGTAATGAACAGGGGAAAATGGCTCGTTATGCCGTTGAATCTGTTTATGCTATGTTAGAAAAAGGGGCTGGCTCTTTGCTGGATCACGAAAAGGTTATTCGTCAGTTGATTGCTAAAATTGAAACCTCTCATTTGGTTGAAACAGGAATGTTTTTTGATAAACAAGCTTTTGTGATCGAGTGGGTAAGGCGAGATTTATTGAATATCGCCTTTGGAAATAGCGATAATCACGGGCGAAATACGGCTTTCTTACGCAATCAAAATCGTATTTGGCTTGCTCCAATTTATGATTTTGCCCCAATGAAAGCAGATCCTGAAGGTATTCCTCGCACGACAATGTGGGATAGTAAAGGTCACCCTGCATTAGAATTAGGCGGTGAATATCGTTTTGATCTGATTGCAGAACAGCTTGATGATTTATGTCCAGCCGACAAGTTATTGGATGCTTTGCGTCAAACGGCTCAACAGCTTGTCGGACTTAAAGCACGTTTAGAAGCAAGGGGCGTTCCAACGGCGATTTTGACGTATCCTTCAATCAGTTTGGACTATTTACCTGAAAAATTAAAACGTTGGCAATTATTATCATAATGGAAGAGATCAAACAGGCGAGAGCCTCTAAAAGTAAAAAAACGTTAGATATTTATCAGAGAGCGACTGTGCGAGACGAAATTGCTCGTAAGCTATTGCTCAATGAGATGAGTTTAGGGCAGGCGTTGAAATATCTACGTTTACATCTACTGGCAATGAAACAAGAGCGTTATGCGGAGATTGTCAAAGTTTCTCGCAAAACGTTATCTGATTTAGAAAATGATAAGGGAAATTACAGTATTGATATTATCAATCAGGTGTTACGCCCCTTTGAATTACAACTAGGTGTTGTGCCAATGAACAAAACACTACTCAGACAAGTTTTAAACGAACAAGCGGTCTGATTTTCTTAAAAATTAACAAGAGAACAAAATGAACGAATTAACCACCTTTGAAGAATTAGATTTAAGCCCTGAGCTGTTGCAAGCATTGGAAAAAAAAGGCTATAAACGCCCAACGGCTATTCAGCAAGAAACCATTCCGCCTGCAATGGAAGGGCGAGATGTGTTGGGTTCAGCCCCGACAGGCACAGGAAAAACCGCTGCATTTTTATTGCCAGCGTTACAACATTTGCTCGATCACCCTCGCCGCAATCCTGGTCCACCACGCATTTTAATTTTAACGCCAACCCGTGAATTAGCGATGCAAGTCGCTGAGCAAGCGGAAGAGTTGGCACAATTTACCAACTTGAAAATTGCCACTATTACAGGCGGTGTTGCTTATCAAAACCACGGCGAAGTGTTTAACACTAATCAAGACCTTGTGGTGGCGACACCTGGGCGTTTGCAACAGTATATTCAAGAAGAAAATTTTGATTGCCGTTCTGTCGAGATTTTAATTTTTGATGAAGCGGATCGTATGTTGCAAATGGGGTTCGGGCAAGATGCCGAAAAAATTGCGGCGGAAACCCGTTGGCGTAAATATACTTGGCTATTTTCTGCCACCCTTGAAGGTGAATTGTTAGTCGATTTTGCCGAGCGTATTTTAAATGATCCTGTTCAAATTGATGCAGAGCCAAGTCGCCGTGAACGTAAGAAAATTCAGCAGTGGTATTATCACGCAGATAATCTTGAACATAAAACCAAATTACTTGCTCGTTTGATAAGTGAATTTGAGATTGAGCGAAGCATTGTGTTTGTTCGTCGCCGTGAAAGTGTGCGAGAGCTAAGCGAAACCTTGCGTAAACGTGGTATTCGTTCGACTTATCTAGAAGGCGAAATGGCACAAACACAGCGTAATCAAGCGATTGCTCGCTTAAAAGATGGCGTGGTAAATATGTTGGTGGCAACGGATGTGGCTGCTCGTGGGATTGATATTGATGATGTCGATTTTGTAATTAACTTTGACTTGCCATACAGTGCAGATACTTATCTACACCGTATCGGGCGTACAGCTCGTGCAGGCAAGAAAGGTTCCGCAGTATCGTTAGTCGAAGCTCACGATTACAAGCTACTTGGCAAAATTAAACGCTATACGGAAGAGCCGTTAAAACCGCGTATTATTGAAGGCTTAGCACCACGCACCAAAGCCCCAAAAGATGGTGAGGTGAATACGGTGTCGAAAAAAGAGAAAGCGCGGATTAAGAAAAAGAAAGAAGAGAAAAAAGAGAGCTTGAAGAAGAAAGTGAAAGCCCGTCATAAAGATACCAAGAATATTGGTAAGCAGAGAAAGCCGACGGGGGAACGGGTTGAAAGCTAGAAACAAGTGGGTAGATCTCACACCATTTTTAGTAAATATCAAATATTTTCTTAAAATAATTTGATTGTAGTTTCATAGTATATTATTGAGACTATTATAACTTTCAAATTTGAGGATTGTATGAAAAAACTCACAAAACTGCTATCCCTTACTCTGTTATTTGCCCTTGCTGGTTGTCATTCTGTGCTGGATGCTCCGACTGAAATCACTCAGCCAACGGTGGCAATTCCACATAATGATGCAAAATGGCAACAACATCTTGCACAATTAACACAAATCAACGCCTATTCGGCGAAAGGGCAATTTGGCTATATTTCTCCTGAGGAACGTTTTTCTTCCCATTTTGATTGGCAATATAAAACCCCGACGAACTTTGGGCTGACGATGTCTTCAAATTTATCAAGCAAATCATTGAAATTGCAACGTAATGTCTATGGAATGACCATTTCTGATAGCGAGGGGCGTTCTCGCACTGAAGCAGATGTGGCGATGTTAATGGAAGAGATTATCGGCGTTTCATTCCCGATAGATCAATTTGCCTATTGGGTGAAAGGTCAGCCTGAGCAACAGTCAAACTATGTTGTGAATGAAAAACGTCAGTTGGCTCAATTTGATTATGCGGTCAATGGGACGTTGTGGAAAGTTCGTTTTGTGGAATATCACGAAGATCGCCAGCCAAATTTGCCTAAGTTGATTGTGTTGGAAAATGGTTCTCAAACCTTGAAAATTCGTATTGATCATTGGGCGTACTAATATGGCAACTTTCACTTTTCCAAGTCCTGCAAAACTTAATCTTTTTTTGTATATTACAGGTAAGCGGTCTGATGGCTATCACGAACTGCAAACGCTGTTTCAGTTTGTAGATTTTGGTGATGAGATTGAGATTGAGCTTCGCCAAGATCCGATTATTCATTTAACTAACCAGATTGATGGTGTGGCTGTTGAGCAAAATCTGATTTATCGTGCCGCAAAATTGTTGCAAGAAAAGACCGCTTGTCCGTTGGGGGCGAACATTGGGGTGACTAAACGCTTGCCGATGGGAGGGGGTGTTGGTGGTGGTTCGTCAAATGCGGCGACGGTGTTAGTTGCGTTGAATGAGCTTTGGCAAACAGGGCTTTCCCTTGAGCAACTTGCTGAAATGGGATTAACCTTGGGGGCAGATGTGCCGATTTTTGTGCGAGGTATTGCGGCTTTTGCTGAGGGAGTTGGTGAAAAATTAACGCCTTGTCAGCCAAAAGAGAAGTGGTATGTGGTGTTAAAGCCCGATGAGGCGATTGCGACCGCTTCGATTTTTAAGCACCCCGATTTAACTCGTGATACTCCAAAACGTACTTTAGCAGAACTGCTTGATGCCCCTTTCGCAAACGATTGCGAAAAAATTGTCCGAGATCTGTATTCAAAGGTTGATGATCTACTAAATTGGTTGGTACAATACGCACCGTCTCGGCTAACAGGCACTGGTGCTTGTGTGTTTGCCGAATTTGATTGTGAAGATGAGGCTCGCCGTGTGTTTGCTCTAAAACCTGAAAATGTTGAGGGCTTTGTGGCACAAGGCAGAAATGTTTCCCCTTTACATAAAACGCTCAATTTATATCCTTAAAAATCTACATCTAGAGGTTTATCCAAAATGCCTGATATTAAACTCTTCGCTGGAAACGCTACTCCTGAATTAGCAAAACGAATTGCTGAACGTCTTTATATTTCTCTCGGTGATGCAACAGTAGGTCGTTTCAGCGATGGTGAGATCCAAGTGCAGATCAATGAAAATGTGCGTGGAGGGGACATTTTTATTGTGCAATCAACCTGTGCACCAACGAATGATAATTTAATGGAGTTGATCGTAATGGTTGATGCACTTCGTCGTGCTTCGGCAGGTCGTATTACCGCCGTAATTCCTTACTTTGGTTATGCTCGTCAAGATCGTCGTGTGCGTTCAGCGCGTGTGCCGATTACCGCTAAAGTGGTTGCTGATTTCCTTTCAAGTGTGGGGGTGGATCGTGTATTAACTTGCGATCTACACGCAGAACAGATCCAAGGCTTCTTTGATGTGCCTGTGGATAACGTTTTCGGTTCGCCTGTGTTAATCGAAGATATTTTAAAGAAAACCGATTTAGTTAATCCGATTGTGGTTTCACCTGATATTGGCGGTGTGGTGCGTGCAAGGGCTATTGCAAAATTATTAAATGATGCGGATATGGCGATTATTGATAAACGTCGTCCGAAAGCGAATGTGGCTCAAGTAATGCATATTATCGGTGATGTGGCAGATCGTGATTGTATCTTAGTTGATGATATGATCGATACTGGCGGCACATTAGTTAAAGCCGCAGAAGCATTAAAAGAGCGTGGCGCTCGTCGTGTATTTGCTTATGCAACACACGCTGTTTTCTCTGGCAGTGCGGCGAAAAACTTAGCGAATGATGCGCTTGATGAAGTGATTGTGACAGATACTATTCCACTTTCTGCGGAGATCCGTGCATTAAATAAAGTGCGTGTATTAACCTTATCAGGAATGTTGGCAGAAGCTATTCGTCGTATTAGCAACGAAGAGTCTATTTCTGCAATGTTCAGCCATTAATCAAAAGCCCAACCGAAAGGTTGGGTTTTTGATTTCTAATGTATGGCATTGATTTTTAGAAAGCAAAATTAATTCTTCCCCCATAAATGGGGGAAGTCCCTTCGTGAAGCGAAGGGGATGGGGGCGGAAAGAATATTTAATTCTCCCCCATCCGCCCTTCGGGCACCTTCCCCCGCAAGCGGGGGAAGAATTTTCTTTCTTTCCCTCAAACGAGGGAAGAATTGTAATTTTATATTCATACAAATGATGTACCCACTTATCAAAAAAGCACTCTTTAATCTTGATGCGGAAAACGCCCATCAATTTGCTATTCAATCTTTAAAATTATTCGGCAAAACCCCGTTTTCTTTGGCTTGTTCGCTTCCCGACAATCCGACTGAAGTAATGGGGTTGCGTTTCAAAAACCCTATCGGTTTAGCCGCAGGGGCGGATAAAAATGGCGAGGCGATTGATGGCTTTGCTAAATTAGGTTTCGGTTTTATTGAAGTTGGCACTGTCACCCCCGTTGCACAAGACGGTAATCCACGTCCACGACAGTTCCGTATTCTTGAAGCCGAAGGCATTATCAACCGTAACGGCTTTAATAATCTTGGGGTTGATGTGCTGATTGAAAATGTAAAAAAGGCAAAATATAACGGCATTCTTGGGATCAATATCGGGAAAAACGCAATCACCCCGATTGAACATAGCTTGGACGATTATCAAATTTGCTTACGCAAAGTCTATCCACACGCCAGTTATGTGACGGTCAATATCTCATCGCCGAACACTAAAAATCTGCGTTCTTTGCAATATGGCGAGGCACTTGACGATCTGTTACGCTCACTTAAAGCCGAACAAGCCCAACTTTCGCAAAAATTTGGGGGGTACAAGCCGCTTGTTTTGAAGATCGCCCCTGATCTCACCGCCAAAGAAATCGCGTCTGTTGCGGACAGTCTTGTCCGCCACCAAATTGACGGTGTTATTGCTGGCAACACGACACTTTCACGAGATAGCATCGCAGGCTTGCCTTTTGCGGATCAGCAAGGGGGGCTAAGTGGCAAACCGTTAAATGCACTAAGCACTCAACTTATTTCGCAACTTTCTCAAGAGTTAAACGGCAAACTGCCTATTATCGGCAGTGGCGGTATTCATTCGGTGCAATCAGGGCAAGAAAAAATCAACGCAGGGGCAAGTTTATTGCAACTCTATTCTGCGATGATTTATCAAGGCCCGGATTTAGTACGGCAGTTGGTTAGGAAAATTTCTATTTAGGGATGGTTTTACAAACTTCTAAGAGTCCCCCATCCGCCCTTCGGGCACCTTCCCCCATTTATGGGGGAAGCCCCCGAGCTTGCGAGGGGGATGGGGGCTAGCGAGGGGAATACACACCAGCTAAACAATACTCACATATCGATCAACATCAGGAATAAAGCCTGCTTCTTTGCTGTATCCAACTGCAATGGTATATTCATAGCTACCTGAGCCAATAGCGGTAACATTCGTATTTCCTTTTACAGCTGTCGCGGCAATAGAAATCACTCCTGATGGCACCTGTAGAGTAACACGATCATCCACTACTAAGGATGTTTGTTCTGCCCTATGGGCATCAGCCTTAATCGATTGACGGGTACCTTCCGTCGTTTCATATTCCCAACTAAAGTTATAATATCTAACAATCCCTGATTTCTTCTAATAACAAGTTGTTCATCAACAATTTTAGTGAAAAAGACTTTAAGGGGTTCTCCTGATTTATCAACAAGATGATAAGTTTTACCTGAAGCCGCAGAAAGAGTTTTATTAGTGAGTGATAAAGGAATAGAGGAGCGCATAGTTAAACCTTAATTTGTCAAAGAAAAATGAATTCCGAAACCGTTTGCCAAAATGGATATATTGTATTTTTTTAAGGGGGGTAGTCAAGCGGAACGATGTGTAGCAAGGCAATCAGGAGGTTTAGAGAGGTTTTTTCGGTGTATAGACAAAAGTTTTTATGGGGTTAATAATTGGGGGGAAATCTTAATGTTTTAAGGCTAAGTTAGATTAATTGATTTGATAATCTAACGTAGCACTTTGCATTTTTAATATGTTATCTTGTCCCATACACCACGATAGTTTTACCATGTGCAGAAATTAACCCTTCATCCTCAAGCATTTTCAAAATACGACCTACAGTTTCTCGTGAGCAACCAACCATTTGACCAATTTCTTGGCGAGTAATTTTAATCTGCATACCCTGAGGGTGAGTCATCGCATCAGGCATTTTAGCTAAATTCATCAATGTTTGAGCAATACGACCTGTTACATCAAGAAATGCTAGGTTGCTAACCTGCCTTGATGTCATTCGTAAACGGCGAGCCATCTGTGCGGATAAATACATCAAAATATCTGGATTAAGATGCACTAATTGCTTGAATTTTTTATAAGAAATTTCAGCAATTTCACAGTTACCTTTAGTTCTTACCCAAGCAGTGCGAGGCTGAGCCTTTTCTTCAAAAAGGCTGATTTCACCGACAAATTCGCCTTGGCCTAAATTGGTTAATAACATCTCCTTGCCTTCTTCATCCTTGATAAAGACAGACACAGCTCCGCTGACAATATAAAACAGTGATTCAGCATCTTCACCTGCGTGAATTAAAGTATATTTTGCTGGATAACGATGAATATGACAGTGAGTTAAAAACCATTCCACCGCAGGATCGTGAATGGATGGTAATGGGCTGACATCTTCAAGCTGTGCGGTTGAGATTGAAACATCTTGCATAGAAACCTCTATAAATCATTTATAGTTGATATAGCTTAATACTACGTCAAGAATTTTAGCATAAATTTACAAATTCCCTAAGAAAGATTTTTTATCTTTAATATCAATGCTTTCGTGCAATTCTGACCAAACAATTACAACTTTATCGGCTTTTAACTGAGCTAATAAACGTTCTCGTTTTTCTGCGAGTGTGAGTTCTCGCTCCCCATAATCTGTTCCTTCTCTCAAAATAAAAGAATCTAAAACATTATATAGGGTGCTTTCTTCAAGTTCTTGCCAAGGGATAATCATCTTTTTCCTAGTAGAATAATGGCTTAATCAGTTGCCACTGTTTTTCAAAATGTTGATGTTGATTAAAGCCAAAATTTGAGCGAACAAGGCGTAAAAATTGCCCTTCACAGAAATTCACCAAGTAAACAGACAATGCTCGTTCATCAGCAAAAGCCCTGCCCTCACGCAATTTACGCATTTGCAATAAATTCATAAATTGCAGTTCTAATCCTTCAAAGAATTTTGCGACACGAGCTTTGAGTAACTCATCTTCAAACATTAATGCGTGTCCTGTTAGAATACGTGTCACCCCAGGGTTCTTTTGTGCAAATTCTAAGATAGTTTGTAAAATCGCTTTTACTGCCAATTCGGTATTTTCTTGGCGTTTACTTGCATTGATATAGCTCGTTAATGTCATCTCAATCCGTTCAATCAAAGCCTCAAACATCTTGGTTTTACTCGGAAAATAGCGATATAGAGCCCCTTCTGATACCCCAACCGCTTTGGCAAGTCGCTCCGTGGTAACACGTTGCATACCTTCTTCCGAGTTAAGTAAGCCGATTAAAACTTCTAACACTTGCTGTTGGCGTTCTTTTACCGATTTTTTCGGCATTTTGATTACAGGTTCTGTCATTTTCTATCCTATTGTTTACCTGAATGACCAAAGCCGCCTTCGCCACGGTCGGTTGCAGTAAATTCTTCTACGATATTAAATTGTGCCTGCACCACAGGAACAAAAACGAGCTGAGCAATACGAACGCCTACTTCAATCGTAAACGGCTTATCGCTACGGTTCCAAAGAGACACCATTAACGGACCTTGATAATCGCTGTCGATTAAGCCAACCAAGTTACCCAATACGATGCCGTTTTTATGCCCAAGCCCTGAACGAGGCAAAATTACCGCTGCCAAGTTTGGATCGGCGATATAAACCGAAATCCCCGTTGGAATTAACACTGTCTGTCCTGCTTCTACGGTTAAAGGTTGCTCCACTAATGCCCGTAAATCTAACCCTGCTGAACCTGCTGTTGCATAAGTTGGCAATGGAAATTCTGTGCCAATTCGTTTATCTAAAATTTTTAAGTCGATTTGTTTCATTCTTTATCCTTATATCTTGTCACAATTTCTGCTACTAATCCTTCCGCCAATTTTCCTTTATCTGCAAGCGGTAAAATTTTCTCGCCATTTTGCCAAAAGAGCTGCAGTGAGTTTTGATCTTGCCCGAACACCTGTCCGCCAGAGACATCATTGGCACAGATTAGATCTAAATTCTTACGTTGTAACTTGTCTTTCGCATAATCTGCTACATTTTGCGTTTCAGCAGCAAACCCCACGACAAAAGGGCGATTTTGAGCAAGATGAGCCACCGTAGCGATAATATCGGGATTTTTTACCAGTTTTAAAGTCAGTTCATCATTATTGCCTGTTTTTTTGATTTTTTGCTCCGCAATCTGTTCCACACGGTAATCTGCGACCGCCGCACAGCCGATAAAAATTGCATTTTTTTGTGCCAAACTCACCGCTTGTTCCGCCATTTGTTGTGCAGAAATCACGTCAATACGGCTAACATTCTGCGGTGTGGCTAAATTAACAGGGCCTGCAATCAAGGTGACTTTTGCCCCACGTTTAGCGAAGGCTTCCGCGATCGCAAAGCCCATTTTGCCTGAACTGTGATTGCTGATATAACGCACAGGATCGATCGCTTCACGCGTTGGGCCTGCGGTAATCACCACGCTTAAGTCAGCAAGATCCTGCGATTGCGTAAAATGATCTTCAATCGCTTGGAAAATCTCACTCGGCTCAGACATTCTGCCTTTGCCTATATCGCCGCAGGCTTGAAAGCCAGCGTTAGGCCCAATAATCGAAACGCCTTGCTCTATTAAACTTTGCAAATTTTCCTGCACAATTGACCGCTTGTACATCTGCTGGTTCATTGCTGGTGCAAGTAAAATTGGTGAAGCGGTCGCAAGACAAATGGTAGAAAGCAAATCATTGCCCATGCCAATACGCAGCCGTGCAATAAAGTCAGCTGTTGCAGGGGCAATCACGACTAAATCAGCCCATTTCGCCAATTCAATATGCCCCATTGCTAATTCTGCTTGTGGATCAAGTAAAGAAGTTGAAACTGCATTACCTGAAATAGCTTGCAAAGTCAGCGGTGTTACAAAGGCCTCTGCCGCAGGGGTCATTGCTACTCGCACTTCTGCTCCCGCTGTTTTTAATAAACGGATTAACTCAATGGTTTTGTAAGCCGCAATACCGCCAGTAATGCCGATAAGGATTTTTTTATCTTTTAACATAACGAATCATCTTTATGATGGATTTTCTGTTCGCTATTCTACGCAAATAGGTACTCACTCACAACGCCCTATTTTTGCGATCTTTGTCGAAAAAAGAGAAAAAGCCTTTTGAATCAAGGAGGGAAGATTTTTATGCTGTTTGCACTTTTTAACTAATTGAACAAAAAATATGAATGAAAGTTCTTATGAATTAATGCCAAGAGAAAAATTACTAAAATTTGGGGCAGAAGCTTTAAGTGATGCGGAGCTATTGGCAATCTTTTTACGCACAGGAATTAAAGGGATACCTGTAATGGATCTATCAGAAAGTGTATTAACTGCCTTTGGCTCATTACGAGGATTGCTGTCAGCGACATTAGAGGATTTTTGTAAAATCAAAGGGTTAGGGCAAATTCAGTACATTCAACTTCAGGCTACGAAAGAGATGACGAAACGCTATCTATCCCAACAAATGAAAGTCAATGAAATGGTAGATAGTCCCTATTTGGCGGTAATGTATTTTCAATCGGAATTAGAATCTTGGGAGCGAGAGGTGTTTATGGTGATCTTTTTAGATAACCAAAATAGGCTAATTAAAACAGAAAAAATGTTTTATGGCACGATCAACCAAGCATCTGTTCATCCTCGTGAAATCATCAAAGAGGCCTTAAAGTGTAATGCTGCTGCCATTTTAGTTGCTCATAACCACCCATCTGGCAATTGTAATCCAAGTGAGGCTGATCGCTTTCTAACTCGAAAAATCGAAATGGCGTGCGATTTAGTCGATATTCGCTTTGTTGATCATATTATTGTTGGCAAAGGTGACTATTTTTCGTTCGAAGAAGAGAAGTTTGAACAGGAAAATTACGAATTTTCCCCTTGTTTAGATGAGCTAAAGCAAGTATAATTCACAGTCTTTAAAATAGTCTGTGGGTCGGGTGTATGTACCTGACGAGGTCGTCAGATTGAGTTGAGCCTTTCTGAACGCCCGAACCATTTAGCTTAAGCTTAAGTAATATCGGAGAATTGAAAATGTCTAGAGTCTGTCAAGTAACAGGCAAGCGTCCAGCAGTTGGTAACAACCGCTCGCACGCAATGAATGCGACTAAACGTCGTTTTCTTCCAAACCTTCACACTCACCGTTTCTGGGTTGAGAGCGAAAACCGTTTCGTAACTTTACGCTTAACAGCGAAAGGTATGCGTATTATTGATAAAAAAGGCATCGATGCAGTATTAGCTGAAATCCGTGCTCGTGGCGAAAAAATCTAAGGAGCTAACAAATGGCAGCTAAAGGTAATCGCGAGAAGATCAAATTAGTTTCTACTGCTGAAACTGGTCACTTCTACACAACAACAAAAAACAAACGTAATATGCCAGAAAAAATGGAAATCAAAAAATTTGATCCAGTTGTGCGTAAACACGTTGTTTATAAAGAAGCCAAAATCAAATAATTTGCTTACTTATATTAAGAACCCAGCGAAAGCTGGGTTTTTTTATTTCTATTATTTTCTCAGTATTCTATTAAATTTTATTTGAAGTGATAACAATTTTCATTTATGATTATTTCTGAGTGTTTTACTTGGTTTTTACCTAATAGGAGTTTTAATGTCAAATATAGCTTTTCGTATGAGCTTAATTACTTTAGCCATTACAAGCGGGGCAGCTTATGCCAATACACTGGTTTTGGATACTGTTGAAGTAAAAGAAAAAAATACAATCATTGCGGATGATGCCAAAATACAAAATTTAAGAGAACTTTTTGCTAATAAGACAGAAGTTGGTGTTGGTGGTGGAAGTGATTCTGCGCAATATCTCTCTATTCGTAGCGCAGGTCAAAATCGGGTTAATTTAGTTGTGGATAATACCGAAACAGGAACACAACTTTGGTACCACCAGGGGCGCTTTCAGTTTGATCCCGTCATGATGAAAAATATTCGTGTAGATAAAGGTGCTGGTTCAGCCAGTGCTGGAATTGGTAAGACGAGTGGTGCAATAAGAGCGGAGACTGTGGATGCAAAAGATTTACTAAAAGAAGGAAATGCTTTTGGCGCAAGAGTCGGTACGACTTATAACAGTAATAAAGGTATTCGTGGAAATCTTTCTGTATATGGTTATCATCAAGGATTAGATGTATTGGCGACAGGTAGCTGGGTTGATAATAAAAATTATAAAGGTGGAAAAGGCTATATAAATGGTGTAAGTAAAACTAATGAGGCAATTAATACAGCTCGTCAACAAGCAAACTATTTAGCTAAAGTTGGTTATGATATTAATGAGAATCACCATATAGGATTTAGTTTTCGTCAAGAGCACTATTATGGTGATAGTGCAGAACGTCCGGAGTTCGCTCATTGGGTATCTCCTGGTCCGATTGAGGATACTCAACGTACATATAATTTAAATTATACTGGAACGAACCTTGGATTTATTCGAGATCTAGATGCCAACCTATTCTATATTCATTTAAAAGATGAACGTTTAGCTTATGAGCAAGGTCAAAGAAATACAAACTTTATACAGGGAGAACGAGTTTCTCAAACACATACTAAGGGAGCTAATCTTAATTTTACTAGCCCATTATTCAGTGAACATCTGCTTAAATATGGAATAAATTTACGCAATGAATCTGTAGAAAGCCAAAACCAACGCAGAGGAAGTTTGAAAGGTGAAAGTAAAAAAGAGTATGGATTGTATTTAGAAGCTATTTGGGCAATTCAGAAAGTTACTTTAACAACAGGCGTTCGCTACGACCATTTCAGCTTAAATACATTAGGCAAACCAAATAGTACTAAAATTCATGCTTCTGAGGGGAAAGTGAATCCTAGCTTGAATGTAATTTGGGATATCACCTCAAACTTGGCATTGAAGACAAAATTGAATTATGCCAGCCGTTCCCCAGCGTTAGCCACAGCTAATACTATAACAGATAACCGTGCAAATTTAGCACAAGTTCGTGGAAGGAGAGATGTTGATAGTAATCTAAAACCTGAACAATCACGTCTAGCAGAAGTCGGTTTTGAATGGAAACATTCAGGAGCTAGACTTGTAGCAAGCCTTTTTGATGAAAAAGTAACGAATTATTACTCCGGAGTTACTGCTCCTACTATAACAAATCTTGGCAATCTTAGAACTAGAGGATATGATGCTGAAGCATCTTATGAAATTGCAGGGCTAAAAATTGGTGTTGGAGCAAGTTATTCAAGAGCTACCCCTGAAGGCTTTAAACTTTCGGGGGATGTTTTGGATATTGTACCTAAAGGTCGCCAATGGAAAACAACCCTTTCCTATACATTTGAGAATCCAAATCTAGAGATAGGATATAGAGGGCGTTATGCAGAAGCTAAAACCTTTGTGATTACGACTAGAAGTGGCGATGAAAGAATTCGTAAAGCTGGTTACGGAGTACACGATATTTATGCTAATCTGAGATTACTCAAAGATGATTTAAGTCTCGACTTTGCTATTAATAATATTGGAAATAAACGATATCAAAGTCATAGCCAACGTTTACATTCACATATAAACCCTGGCCGTCAGTACATTATTGGGGCAAACTATAGATTCTAATTTTTTAATAATGTGATCTAAGCGGTAGGATTTACGAATCTTGCCGCTTTTTTATTAGATTTTGTCTAAAAATAAATTTTCTTATCTTAAGACTTTCTTAAGATTTCTCTGTTTTAATACACTCAACAAAGCAATAGTGCTTTCACTAATAAACACTCGGAGCAATTTATGAAAAAACTTACTTTACTTTCAGCATTAATTTTATCAACAGTTAGCCTTTCAGCGTTTGCGGACAAAGGTTATTATCAAAATGGTGGCTTTAATAATAGCCAGCAAGCGATTACTCCAGCAAGCCAAGTTTCTTCAATGAGCGATGATCAATATGTTGTCTTGCAAGGCAAGTTGGTTAAACAATTGGATAAAGACAATTTCACATTCCGTGATGCAAGCGGTGAGATTACTGTTGATATTGATGACGAGGCTTGGAGAGGGTTAAATGTTACTCCAAATGATGAAATCAGACTTTATGGTGAAATTGATAAATCATTGGTCGGTACAGAAGTTGATGTTCATCGTGTTGAAAAAGCAAATTAATGCGATAATGGGAAAGTGGCTGTAAATGCCACTTTTCTTTTTTGAAATTGGGAGGTTGAGATGCGTATTTTATTAGTTGAAGACGATCCGTTGATCGGTGAAGGGCTAAAACTTGGTTTGAGTAAATCTGGCTTTAGTGTGGACTGGTTTGCCGATGGCAGATCTGGCTTAGAGGCGTTAAGTTCTGCTCCTTATGATGCCGTTGTTCTCGATCTCACCTTGCCTAAAATGGACGGACTTGAGGTGTTACAAAGTTGGCGACGGGCAAATCAAGATGTGCCAGTGCTAATTTTGACTGCAAGAGATACCCTTGATGAACGTATCACTGGGCTACAACGTGGTGCAGATGATTATCTTTGTAAACCTTTTGCTCTCGCAGAAGTTGTAGCTCGTTTACAAGCTTTGATCCGCCGTCGTTATGGGCATACCAACCCCGTGATTGAACATAGTTTAGTTAAATTCGATCCAAACCAACGCAAAGTGTTTCTTCGGGAGCAAGAAGTCACCCTAACCACACGAGAGTACAATTTACTTGAGCTATTTATGCACAATAAAGAGCGTGTTCTCACCCGTTCTTTTATTGAAGAGAAACTCTATACTTGGGACGATGAAGTCAGTAGCAACGCCCTTGAAGTCCATATCTACAATTTACGCCAAAAACTCGGAAAACAGTTTATTCGTACCGTACACAGTGTTGGCTATGCCTTAGGAAAAAACGATGAAGTTGCTTAAAAATACCAGTTTACGTTTTCGCTTGATGATCGTCATTTCTTGCACAGCGTTGCTTATTTGGCTTATATCCACTGCAGTGGCGTGGGTGCAAGTTCGTCACGAAGTTGATGAAGTGTTTGATGCTCAACAAGTGTTATTTGCTCAACGTTTGGCTTCTTCAGATTTACGCACATTATTGATGGAACGTAAGCCACAACGGGCTTTTAACGGCGAACATCATAAGAAATCTTTTAAAAAGACCACTTTCGATGATGACGCTCTGGCATTTGCTATCTTTAATGCTCAAGGGGAAAGGATATTAAGTGACGGGCATAATGGTGCAAACTTTCCATTTAAAAGAGCCAGTGGTTTTACCAAATCCCGACTTAATCACGAAGATGACGATGAGTGGCGAATTTTTTGGTTACCGATTAGTGATCGTTTTTTTGTGGCGGTCGGTCAAGAGCAAGATTATCGAGATGATCTGGTTCAAGGAATGGTGTTTAGCCAAATGTGGATCTGGTTTGCTAGTTTACCGTTATTATTGGGATTGATTGTGTGGGTTATTAAGCGTGAATTATTGACATTGCAACGTGTCGGGGAGCAAGTTCAACAGCGAACACCTGACGATAACAGTCCGCTTTCGACAGCAGTGCCGAAAGAGATTTTACCAGTAGTTACTAGCTTAAATCAGTTTTTTGATAAAACATCAACTGTGTTATTAAGAGAGCGTCGCTTTACCTCTGACGCTGCTCACGAGTTACGCAGTCCGTTAGCTGCATTGAAAATTCAAACGGAAATTGCACAATTAGCTGGAGATGATACCGCTTTACGCGAGAAAGCCTTGTATAATCTTACTCAAGGAATTAATCGTGCAACACAATTAATTGAGCAACTGCTTACGCTATCCCGTTTAGATAACTTAACGGAATTGGAAGGTGTAGAAGATATTCATTGGGAGAAATTAATTCCATCATTGGTGGGAGAGCTTTATTTCCAAGCTCAAAAACGAGAGATGGAAATTGAGTTTGAACAAAAAGGCGTACCTGCGGTTAAACAAGGTCAGCCGTTACTTCTTTCCTTGATGTTACGAAATCTGGTAGATAATGCAATGAAATATTGCCCTCAAGGTACGACCATTCGTATTACATTAGAGTCGCAATGTATTATCGTGGAAGATAATGGTGGTGGTGTTGATGAGGCAGATCTTGCTAAACTGGGGCAGCGTTTTTACCGTCCTGCTGGGCAGAATGAAAAAGGGAGCGGTTTAGGCTTGTCGATTGTAAGGCGTATTGCGGAGTTGCATGGTTACTATATTTCGATGGATAATGTATACAATGTGAAGGGTGGAAAAGGGCTTAGAGCTATTATTAATTTATCGGGACTGTGCCGTCAAACTCCGTCCTGAAGGATCGAGATATAAGGCGCAAACGGTGTGAGCCGTTTCAAACCTAACTAAGCAGGTGTTTGTTGTTGCTCGATGTATTGGCGAATAATCGAAATGGGCGCATTACCGCGGCAGGCAGCAAATCCGCAGAATTAAACAGTTCTGCGGATCTGCTCGTTTTGTGTTTAATCGGGCGTTGACTTGGTAAAATGAGCAATACGAAGTAGCCTATTGAGAACAATAGGAGCTAGTAGGAATTCTCGCCTTTTATAGCGGAGAGTACGTCAATCAATATCTCCTAGACTATATTAACAAATTTTTCTCTTCCCCCTTGAAATCTCCAGATAGAGATCCAATAATTACTTTCTATTACTATAGTTATTTCTAATTACAATAATGAGGAGTTATTCAATGAAAATTCGTCCGTTACACGACAAAGTAATTTTAAAACGTGAAGAAATCGAAACTAAATCTGCAGGTGGTATCGTTTTAACTGGCTCTGCGGCAACTAAATCTACTCGAGGTACTGTGATTGCTGTTGGCAATGGCCGTACTTTAGATAATGGCACTGTGTTACCATTAAATGTGAAAGTCGGTGATGTGGTGATTTTCAATGAATATGGTGTGAAAGAAGAAAAAATTGACGGTGAAACCGTATTAATTCTTTCTGAAGACAATATTTTGGCAATTGTTGAATAACTGTGTAGGGACACACTGCGTGTGTCCAACTACAACAAGCGGTTAAATCATTCAATATTTTTACAAATTAATCACGGACACACGCAGTGTGTCCCTACAAGGAATAAAAAATGGCAGCAAAAGACGTAAAATTTGGTAATGACGCTCGTGTAAAAATGTTAAAGGGCGTGAATGTATTAGCAGATGCAGTAAAAGTAACTTTAGGCCCGAAAGGTCGTAACGTGGTATTAGACAAAGCCTTTGGCGCACCAACCATCACTAAAGACGGTGTATCTGTTGCTCGTGAAATCGAATTAGAAGATAAATTCGAGAATATGGGTGCGCAAATGGTTAAAGAAGTGGCATCTAAAGCAAATGATGCAGCAGGTGACGGTACAACTACTGCAACTGTACTTGCTCAAGCTATCGTAAACGAAGGTTTAAAAGCGGTTGCAGCAGGTATGAACCCGATGGATTTAAAACGAGGTATCGACAAAGCGGTAGCAGCAGTTGTTGAAGAGTTAAAATCGCTTTCTAAACCGTGTGAAACCTCAAAAGAGATTGAACAAGTTGGTACGATTTCTGCAAACTCAGACAGCACAGTGGGTAAATTAATTGCTCAAGCAATGGAAAAAGTGGGTAAAGAAGGTGTAATCACTGTTGAAGACGGCACTGGCTTAGAAGATGCGTTAGACGTAGTTGAGGGTATGCAGTTTGACCGCGGTTACTTATCGCCATACTTCATCAATAAACCAGAAGCCGGCACAGTAGAATTAGAAAATCCATACATTCTTTTAGTGGATAAGAAAATTTCAAATATCCGTGAAATTCTGCCAGTATTAGAAGCAGTAGCAAAAGCGGGCAAACCATTATTGATTATCGCAGAAGATATCGAAGGCGAAGCGTTAGCAACCTTAGTTGTGAACACAATGCGTGGTATCGTGAAAGTGGCTGCGGTTAAAGCGCCAGGCTTTGGTGATCGCCGTAAAGCGATGTTACAAGACATTGCGATTTTAACCGCAGGTACGGTAATCTCTGAAGAGATCGGTATGGAACTTGAAAAAGCGACTATCGAAGAGTTAGGTCAAGCAAAACGTGTGGTGATTTCAAAAGACAATACCACTATCATTGACGGCGTTGGCGATGAAGCTCAAATCAAAGGCCGTGTGGCACAAATCCGCCAACAAATCGAAGATTCAACCTCAGACTATGACAAAGAGAAACTCCAAGAGCGTGTGGCTAAATTAGCTGGCGGTGTTGCGGTAATCAAAGTCGGTGCAGCAACTGAAGTTGAAATGAAAGAGAAAAAAGACCGTGTGGATGATGCCCTTCATGCAACCCGTGCGGCTGTGGAAGAAGGTATCGTCGCAGGCGGTGGCGTGGCATTAGTGCGTGCGGCAAGCAAAGTGGCTGATGTAGTGAAAGGTGATAACGAAGAACAAAACGTAGGTATTCGTTTAGCACTTCGTGCAATGGAAGCACCACTTCGCCAAATCGTAACAAATGCTGGTGAAGAAGCCTCTGTTGTGGCTCGTAACGTAAAAGACGGCAATGGCAACTACGGCTATAATGCAGCAACCGAACAATACGGCGATATGTTAGAAATGGGTATCTTAGATCCAACCAAAGTAACTCGTTCTGCATTACAATTTGCAGCCTCTATCGCAGGTTTAATGATTACGACTGAATGTATGGTGACAGACCTACCAAAAGAAGAAAAAGCTGACCTAGGCGCTGGAATGGGCGGTATGGGTGGAATGGGCGGAATGATGTAATTGCTAAGCAGACCTTATTTGAGTAGTAGAGCTAAACCCGTATGGGTTTAGCTTTTTTCTTTTCAAGAATGAGTGGATGATTCCATTTTGTGATCTAGTTCATATCTTCTTTGCATTATTTACGCTATACTCCATATTATTTCAACTTTTTGAAAGGACACTCCAAATGAGCCAAAAATTTGAGTTAAATGATCACCCTCACCGCCGTTATAACCCCTTGAAAGATGAGTGGATTTTAGTTTCTCCACATAGAGCGAAACGTCCGTGGAGTGGCCAAGTGGATAAAGCGGCGGTTGAACAGCTACCGAGTTATGATGAAAAGTGCTTTCTCTGCCCGACGAATACCCGTGTTTCAGGCGATGTAAACCCTGATTATCAAGGCACTTATGTGTTTGCCAACGATTTTGCTGCTTTGATGCAAGATACACCTGATGCTCCGCCCTCTGACAATCCGTTGTTTAAAATTCAAGGGGTGCGTGGTTTGGCTAGGGTGATTTGCTTTTCGCCTGATCACAGTAAAACACTCCCTGAATTGCCTGTGGAAAAAATTCGTGGTGTAGTCGATACTTGGAATGCTCAATTAGAAGAGCTAGGCAAAGATTATCTGTGGGTTCAAGCCTTTGAAAACAAAGGGGCGATGATGGGTTGCTCACAACCACACCCACACGGGCAAATTTGGGCGAACTCGTTTTTACCGAATGAAATTGCAACCAAGGATAAAAATTTACGTCGTTACTATGAACAATACGGCTCAAATTTATTGGTCGATTATGCTCAAGCAGAGCTAAAAGATGGCACACGCACCGTGACAGAAACAGAATATTGGCTTGCAGTTGTGCCGTATTGGGCGGCGTGGCCATATGAAACCATTTTGATGCCGAAACGTCATATCAAACGAATGAGTGAATTGAGCGAAGCGGAAAAAGACGATTTAGCCCTTGCGATTAAAAAGCTCACTTGCCGTTATGATAATCTGTTTGAATGTGCTTTCCCTTATTCAATGGGCTGGCATTTTGCTCCGTTCTTTAAAGATGGGCAAAATATTGAACATTGGCAACTGCACGCCTATTTCTATCCGCCACTACTTCGCTCTGCAACGGTACGAAAATTTATGGTCGGCTATGAAATGTTAGCCGAAGCCCAACGGGATTTAACCCCAGAGCAAGCCGCTGAAAAATTAAGAGCGGTAAGTGAAGATGTTCATTATAAACAAAGATAAATCCCTCTCTCCCGCAAGCGGGAGAGAGACAGCTTAAAATTGCGTGAGGCAATTTTAAGTAGAGAGAGGGCAAACAAGATAAGCGGTAAATAAAAAATTCTGCAACCCTCTCCCTCCGCAAATCTTTCAGATTTGCTCCACCCTCTCCCGCATGCGGGAGAGGGGAAATAATAACAAAATGAAGGAGCTTTTATGACCCCGATCCAACTCTCTCAAACTCAATTTGAACAACATTTTGGTTATGCGTCACAGCAAACCGTCTTTGCTCCAGGTCGTGTAAACATTATCGGCGAACATACCGATTATAACGATGGCTTTGTGATGCCTTGTGCGATCAACTATGGTATGTCTGTGAGTTTTTCGAAACGTGACGATTCCATTTGGCGTGTCTATGCGATTGATATTAATGAAACCGATGCCTTTGATATTAAAAAAGAAATTCCACAAAGCGAAGATAAATGGAAAAACTATGTGCGTGGCGTGGTGAAATATATTCAAGAACGTTGTCCTGAATTTATTCAAGGGGCGGATATTGCAATGACCAGTGATGTACCGATGTCGTCAGGATTAAGCTCGTCTGCTGCCCTTGAAATTTCTATCGGTAAAACCTGCCAAGTGTTAGGTAATTTACCGATTAGTCTAGCCGAGATCGCCTTAATCGGACAACGTGCTGAGAATAAATTTGTCGGTGCAAATTGTGGCAATATGGATCAGCTCACTTCGGCATTAGGACAAAAAGATCACCTTGTGATGATCGATTGTCGTAGCTTAGAAATTAGTCCAACCCCTGTGCCGCAAGGTTATTCCATTGCGATCATTAACTCTAACGTCAAACACGATTTAGTGACTGGGGAATATAACAGTCGTCGTCAAGAGTGTGAATTTGCGGCACAATTCTTTGGCGTTAAAGCATTAAGAGATGTTAGCCCTGAACAATTTATTGAGCGAGCGGCAGAGTTACAACGACTTAATGAATTAGCCTACAAACGTGCAAAACACGTTATCAGCGAAAATCATCGTGTGCTAGAAGCAGTTGAAGCCTTGAAAGCCAACGATATGCAAAAATTAGGGGTATTAATGGGCGAATCTCACGACTCAATGCGTGATGATTTTGAAATCACTATCCCAGAAATTGACTATCTAGTTGAATTAGCTCAAGTGGCTATCGGCAAAAACGGCGGTGCAAGAATGACAGGCGGTGGCTTTGGCGGTTGTATTGTCTGCTTAGTTCCAAATGAAAAAGTGGAAGCGTTGCGTAAACTCATTGCAGAAAACTACCAAAAACAAACTGGCATTCAAGAAACCTTCTATGTTTGCACAGCAAGTGATGGGGTGAGAGTGGTTTAAATTATGCAGTCATAATATCATTTCTCTCGCCCGCTTGCGGGAGAGGGGAAGCAACATAAAGAGAGCAAATATGAAAATTTATACCCTTGAAAACGATCATCTCAAAATCATCCTATCTGACTTTGGTGCATCTTGGCTTTCTTGCGTAGTTAAATTGCCCAATGAGCAACGAGAAGTATTAGTAACCACCACGCCTGAACGTTGGCAAGAGCAATCAGCTTATTTCGGTGCAACGGTAGGGCGTTATGCCAACCGCATTGCAAATGGCACCTTTGAGCTTAATGGGCAAAAGTTTATTTTGGCAAAAAATAACGGGGAAAATAATTTGCACGGTGGGGAAATCGGGGCGGATAAATGTGTGTGGCAGGTGCAATCGGTAGATGAACAAGCGGTTACTTTTCATAAAATTTTCGCCAATGGTGAAGAAGGCTTTGGCGGTGAAGTAACAGCAACTGTCGTTTATCGTTTGAATGGTAATCAACTTGAGATTGAATTTAATGCGGTAAGCTCTCAAGATACACCGCTTTGCTTTACCAACCACGCCTATTTCAATCTTTCTAATGAACCAACCATTCATCAACATAGCCTACAACTCAATGCGGAGAAATACCTTCCTGTCGGTGCTAATGGCATTCCGAACGCCCCATTAAAAGCTGTTGAAGGAACAAGTTTTGATTTCCGCACAGCAAAAATGATCGGTCAAGATTTACTGGCTGATACCGATCAACAAGCTGTTAAAGGTTATGACCACGCCTTTTTACTTGCAAAATCTTGCCAAGATCTGAGCGCTTGTCAGGCTGATGCTGTTTTAGCGTATGATAATCTTCGCCTTGAACTTCGTACCTCCAAACCAGCATTGCAAGTTTATACAGGGAACTGGCTGGGCGGACAGCCTAATTTGACGAGCGGAAGCTATCCTGATTATGCAGGAGTCGCCCTAGAACCTGAGTTTTTCCCTGATACTCCAAACCACCCAGAATGGTGGCACTATGGCGGAATCAGCAAAGCAAACGAGTCTTATCAACATCATATTCATTATCGCTTTATCGTGGGGGAATAAATGAAAGTTGAGATCTGTGTCGATAATCTAGAGTCGGTCATCACTGCAAATCAATTTCCGATTGACCGTATTGAACTATGCTCTGCCCTTGCGGTTGGCGGCTTAACACCGAATCTAGGTTTTATTCAGCAGGCTCAACAAATTTCGACTATTCCCCTAGCCTTGATGATCCGTCCTCGTGCGGGTGATTTTCTGTATAGCGAAGATGAAATTCAGATAATGCTCAACGATATTGCAACCGCCAAGCAGCTAGGCATACAAGCGGTCGTTTTTGGGGCGTTATCTGCAAATGGTGAGATTGATTTAGCAACAACAGAACTATTAGTTAAGGCTTCACAAGGTATGGAGATCACCTTTCATCGAGCCTTCGATCTCTGTAAAGATCCCATTACTGCTCTTGAACAACTCATTGACTTAGGTTGTCATTGTATTTTGACATCAGGGCAAGCAACGACTGCTTTTGATGGGATTCCTGTTATTCAGCAGTTAGTCAAACAAGCGAATGGGCGTATTCAAATAATGGCTGGCTGTGGGATTAATGCAGATAACATTAAACAAATCATTGAACAAACCCAAGTGCCTGAAATTCATTTTTCAGCCAAAGGACAACGTCAAAGTCTAATGGATTCGACCAGTTCGGCAAGAATGGGCGCTTTATCACAGGATAATGTGTTAGACATTGCCGATTCACAAAAAATTAAAGGGATTTTGAAATATATATCGCTGTTGTAGTGGGGGAAGAGCCAAAAGAAAGCCCCTGCATTATTGGCGCATTAGACCTTTGCTAAAGGTTTGTAAGAATGGCTCTTCATCATATCTTCGCCTACCTTTTGGGGGTACAACCCAGTAAAGGTAAATTATATTTGGGTTGTACAATAGGAGAATCAAATCTATTATTTTAAAAACGCCTCTAACTCAGCTTTATTTGGCAGAGCAGACATAGCCCCTTTTGCCGTTGTTGCTAAAGCACCAGACGCATTTGCCTTGCGGATCACTTCAACTAATACCGCATCACTCTCTTTCCAGTTTGACACTTGCGATAAACCAGCTAACAAACCGCTCACAAAGGCATCGCCAGCCCCAGTGGTATCTACCGGTTTTAAGGCTTTACCGGCAACAACTTGGCTCTTACCGTTTAAGTGATAAATCGCCCCATCTTTACCTAAAGTGATAATAATCAGCTTCTCTGGATAAAGTGAAGTAACCTCTTTCGTTGCATCTTCAAGATTTGTCGTATTAGTCAATAAGGTCAATTCTTCTTCAGAGAATTTCAACACGTCCGCCATTGCCACGACACTATTCACCACTTTTTTCATTTCATCAAGGCTTGACCAAAGTGATTCACGCAAATTTGGATCAAACGACACTAATCCGCCCGCTTGTTTAACACGACGAATAGCTTCAATCGTAGTAGAACGTGAAGGATCATTGATTAACGCAATCGAACAGCAGTGTAACCATTCGCCCTGTTGGAAATTTGGCAGATCATTGACCTCTAAGAACTGATCTGCACTCGGATTGACCATAAAGGTAAAACTACGCTCACCTTGATCTAAACCAACGATTACTGTGGAAGTACGTTGTTGTGGATCAAGTATCATCTGCTCGGTTGAAACCTTTTCTGCTTGCAAGGTTTGTTGCATAAACTTACCCAGTGGGTCATTGCCCACACGCCCGATAAATCCAGCTTCACCCCCTAAACGAGAAACACCGACTGCAACATTTGCTGGCGCACCGCCAGCACAACGCAAATAATGATTGTCGCCATCCGGAATTAAATCGACAACGGCATCACCTAATACCCAAATTTTGCTCATAAATCAACCTTTCAAAGTCTAAAAATAATTTTGTGCATAGTAGCTAAAACGGTTTAGTTTTGCAATTTAAGAACGGATATATTTAGAGAAAAAAATAAGAGGCAGAAAAAAAAGCGACTTTTAAAAGTCGCTTTTTCTAAATGGAGATTATTGCTTGTTTTGAACGTAATCAATCGCAGATTGAACAGTAGTGATTTTTTCTGCTTCTTCATCTGGAATTTCGATATCGAATTCTTCTTCTAAAGCCATCACTAACTCAACAGTGTCAAGAGAGTCTGCACCTAAATCTTCAATGAAAGAAGTTTCTGGTTTTACATCTTCTGCTTTTGCACCAAGTTGATCAACGATAATTTTTTTTACGCGTTCTTCAATGCTCATTTTTTGTTTCCTATGTGTATAAATTTGCTAAGTGCGAGAGTTGAATAGTGTAAAGGAAAATTTGCTAAATTCAAGCCTTTTAATACAAGTCGAACCAGCCTTTGTTTTCCACAACACCAGAACTAAGTTTCGCTATCGGTTAGCGAAAAATTTGGGTAATTCTAACATTATGCTCAGGGATTATCCATAGTGGATTTTTGATCGAGTCGGCATTTCTCTAAAATTACCTAAAACAAGCGGTCAGATTTTAGGATTTTTTTACAATTTGCAAAATTCTTTGCCGATCTGACCGCTTTTTGATTTAAAATACCTCCCGTTTCGTTTTATAGAATTGATACAAATAGGATAAATAAATGCGTACAAGTCAATATCTCTTTTCAACCTTGAAAGAAACCCCGAACGACGCTCAAGTCGTTAGCCATCAGTTAATGTTGCGTGCTGGTATGATCCGACCGCTTGCATCAGGTATGTATAACTGGTTGCCGACTGGGTTGCGTGTGTTGAAAAAAGTGGAAAATATTATTCGTGAAGAGATGAATAAAAGCGGTGCTTTAGAAGTGGAAATGCCCGTGGTGCAACCAGCGGATTTGTGGGTTGAGTCTGAACGTTGGGAAGATTATGGCCCTGAGTTACTGCGTTTTAAAGATCGTGGCGATCGCCCGTTTGTATTAGGCCCGACCCACGAAGAGGTGATTACGGATTTAGTGCGTCGTGAAGTGAGTTCATATAAACAACTTCCGTTAAACCTATACCAAATTCAAACCAAATTCCGTGACGAAGTGCGCCCACGTTTTGGGGTAATGCGTGGACGTGAGTTTTTGATGAAAGACGCTTACTCATTCCACACCAGCAAAGAGTCTCTTCAAGAAACCTACGATGTGATGCACCAAACTTATAGCAATATTTTCACTCGTTTAGGCCTAGATTTCCGTCCTGTTGCAGCGGATACGGGGTCTATTGGCGGTTCGGCATCACACGAATTTCAGGTATTGGCACAAAGCGGTGAAGATGATGTCGTGTTCTCAACCGAATCCGATTATGCGGCAAATATTGAGCTTGCAGAAGCGATTGCAGTCGGCGAGCGTCAAGATCCAACGGCAGAAATGACCCTTGTAGATACACCAAATGCAAAAACCATTGCAGAGCTCGTTGAGCAGTTCAACCTACCAATTGAAAAAACGGTGAAAACCTTGATTGTTAAAGGTAGAAGTGAAGAACAGCCGTTAGTGGCATTAGTTATCCGTGGCGATCACGAACTCAATGAAATCAAAGCTGTGAAATGCGAAGAAGTGGCAGAGCCGTTTGAATTTGCTGACGAAGCGGAAATTAAAGCGAAAATCGGTGCAGGTGTCGGTTCGTTAGGCCCTGTGAATATGCCGATTCCAGTAATTATCGATAGAAGTGTGGCGTTAATGAGTGACTTTGGTGCAGGGGCGAACATTGACGGTAAACACTACTTCAACATCAACTGGGAACGTGATGTTGCTTTACCAAAAATTGCAGATTTGCGTAATGTGGTAGAAGGCGACCCAAGCCCAGATGGTAAAGGTACCCTATTAATTAAACGTGGTATCGAAGTAGGGCATATTTTCCAACTTGGCACAAAATATTCTGAAGCGATGAAAGCGACAGTACAAGGGGAAGATGGTCGTCCGCAAACGATGATTATGGGTTGCTATGGTATCGGTGTTACTCGTGTCGTTGCTGCAGCAATTGAACAGCACCACGATGAACGTGGGATCATTTGGCCAACCGATGCGATTGCACCGTTCACTGTTGCGGTTGTCCCTATGAATATGCACAAGTCTGAAAGTGTCCAAACCTTTGCAGAAGATCTGCATAAAACCTTACGTTCACAAGGCGTTGATGTGATTTTCGACGACCGTAAAGAACGCCCAGGTGTGATGTTTGCCGATATGGAACTGATCGGTGTGCCACATATGGTGGTCATCGGTGAGAAAAATCTTGAAAATGGCGAAATTGAGTATAAAAACCGCCGTACAGGTGAGAAACAGATGATTGCCAAAGATCAGTTGTTGGATTTCTTGAAAGGACGGATTAACCAATAACAGCCATTCTAATTTCCAACATAGATACAATGCATCTCAATTTTTATGAGGTTACGAAATTGAGATGCAGAACTTGCCACAGTAGACAAATAGATGTATAAGTATCATTATGTCTTAATGTCGTCATTTTTGTTTTTGACTAAATTTTTAGAATAATCATCCAATATTTGATTTAGCAAGAAAAAGATTACGCAATATGCGAATACAATATGTTAAATATTAATAGGTGTTAGCCAGTTGACAGACTTTTCTATGTTTTCAAGTGAGTTGAGAGTAGGATTGTCAACATTATAAATAACGAAACAGAGTGAATGTAGGTATCCGCCGATACGAATTAAGATTTTTGTTGGGTCGAGTACACGCAGTGTGCCCTACATAAAACAATATTCATTTTTTAGGAGACAACATATGAAAAAGTTTCTTTTTCCTTTGCAATGCTGTGCTGTGTTATCAAGCCCTAGCCTTTTTGCCAGTGATCTTTTTGTTACCCTTGAAAAATCATATAACATCATAAACTTACAGAAAGCCAAAGAGCAGAACCCTGCTATTGATGGTAGTAATGTGGTGGTTGGTGTTGTTGATTCTTTATTCAATCCAGAACACCCTAGCTTACAGGGAAAAGCCATTGAAATCGGTGGTTACAAAGATTTTAATAAAATTTATCAAGATGATGAAAGTAGTATTGGCGTAACACAAAAAGATAATGCTACATTTCGACACGGCACACACGTTGCAGGGATTTTGTTAGGCAGACATCTAGGTCGAACTCCAACCTTTGAAAATAATGGCGATCCTTACGGTGTTGCCCCTAATGCAAAATTTTATGGAGCGGCGTTTAAAGAAAGCTCAAATTTTAATTATTGGGGCTTAAATCTATTTGATTTTTTCAGTAAAGATCCAAAATTAAACATCGTCAATCATAGTTGGGGCTATAAGGTTTTTCCTTATGAACAACAAAATATCTCTAGTTATGAACAAGCCTTAAAAGAGGTGGAAAAAGACAGATCTAGTGGTTACTACAATAAAAATGAAGTAGAACGGATCGTTAGACTTGCCAAAGAACGCAAAGTATTAAATGTGTTTGGTTCAGGCAATGATGGGAAAAATAGTGCGTCTTTGTTTGAACTTTTACCTCGTTATGATGAAGATATTCGCTCATTTATTGCAGTGGGAATGTTAGATGCTGATGGTATTGATGTGGATTCTGACGGCAAAATTATTATCAAAGAAAAACGAGTAAATCAGCTTGATTCAGGCGGAGAAAGAACCTTGACTTTACAAGGTATCCACAAATATTCCAACGGCTTTTTAGGCTCTCAGGCTTATTCCCTAATGGCACCTGGCAGTAAAATTGATGCGGCAAATGCTCTTTTTGATGTGCATAATAAGTTAGGTCGACAACAGCAAGAAGAATTTGTCCCTTTAACTGGCACGAGCCAAGCCGCCCCGATGGTTAGTGGTGCAGCAGCTCTTGTCGCTCAAAAATTCCCATTTTTAAATGGCAAACAGATCGCCGATGTGCTGTTATCTACCGCAAATCAAAATTACACTTTGCCTAAGGTGATTATCAAACAGAAACCTGGCTATGAACTATTTAGTATCATTTATATTGATCAGGATATACCACAAGACGAAACTCAAATCAGACAAGATATAGCTGGACTGGGGTACAGTGATAAGCCCGATAAAGACGGTATTACGATCAATAAAATCTTAGGAAGCAACAATATTTATAGCCTAAAACGCGAAGATTTAATGGGGCAGGGCATACTTGATGTACAAAAAGCCTTAAACGGCGTAGCGACACTTGACGCAAACCGTCTAAATGTAAGTGATATTCAAAGCCCAACAGGGAAAACCGAAGCCTATTATGTGATTGATACTCAAGGACAAAATGGCGAATTTGCTAACAATATCGAGCAAAAAATGTGGGACGACAGCCTACATCTTGCCACAGCAAAAAATTCCCCTGCAGAACAAATGCGAGGATTGAATGTTGGATTTATCAAACAAGGGTTAGGGCAACTTTCTTTCCGTGGTAGCAACAGCTATAAAGGGGCAACTTTGGTGCGTGGCGGAGAGCTACGTCTAAAAAATGGCTCAGCACTTAGCGAAAGTTCAGTATTTGTGGAACAAGGCGGGACCCTAAGCGGAAGCGGTACGATTGCCAACAATTTAGACAATAAAGGCACTGTTATTGCTGGCAGTGATGATATTGCGACATTAACGGTCGGAAAAAACTATACTCATCACGGCACAGCTAAACTGGTGTTAAATTTCAACACTCAAGGAAATTCAAAGCTAGTTGCACAAAATTACGACATTAAAGGCGGAAAATTACTTTATCGTCCTTTAAGCGGTCAGTTTTATGCCGCAGGGCAGAAAGTGCAAATTGATTTAGGCTCATTAGCAAATAGCCTTAATCGTTTTGAGAGCGTGGAAATTCTAAGTAATGGCTCAACGGAATTTAAAATAGCGGATTTTAAACTCGCTTCAAATCGCACGGTGATTAATGATGATACGATTGAAGAAAAGCCTGTTACTGAACCTCAGCCTAGCGATACCGCCAAAGAAGAAAGCTCTTCTGAAGCAGCTTCAACGGAGCAACTAAACACAGAAGCTCAGCCTAATAATACAGCAAAAGAAGAAAGTACTTCTGGAACAGTTTCAACGGAGCAACCAAATACTGAAGTTCAGCCTAATGATAACGTAACGGAAGAAAGCACTTCTGAAACAGCTTCAACGGAGCAACCAAATATGGAACCTCAGCCTAATGATAACGTAACAGAGGAAAGCACTTCTGAAACCGTGTCAACGGAACAGACGAACAACGTAGAAAAAGAGAAGGAAAAAGTTGAAGCAATACCTGCTCAAGACGGTACACTTATCGCTGAAGTCAAGGTTAAGAAAGAGGCTTTTTATATTCCAAATAGTGACATTGGTGAAGCGATTTATACCGCAAGAACATCTGCAGATCTCAGCCAAGCATATCGAGATTTCTTTGTGAAACTGGATAATACCGCCAATAGACAAGCCGTATTAAACAGCATTGCTGAAGATCATTTGCCTGATATGCTCAACGACAGCACTATCAAAACCACCCACTTTGCTCAACAAAATCTACTGTTTAGCTTAACCCCAAACTATTTTGTTCAGCGTTTCAATACCAACGGAATAAAAAAATTAGTGGGTGGCGAAGATATGTTCTTGTCTAAATTAGTCAAACATAATTTGGCACAGAAAAAATATGCGTTTTACCTGACACCAAGCTATCACATCACCCAAGCGAATGAATTTAAAGCTAATTCACACGGATTGCGTATGGGTGTGGCGACAAACATTGATAATAAACAACAGCTTGCAATGAGCCTAAATTATGAAAGGGGCAAAGGCACTTTCCATTCTGCGAACTCTCATTCAGACACTTTCAATGTCGCACTGAATTATGTATCGCATTTTGACCATTTCAAGCTATTGAGTGGCGTAAATTTAGGCAAGTCGCAAAACCACTATGAGAAACAGATTGTGGGAGAAAGGGAGAACATCACAGGCTCTTATCAAAACCGCTTTGCGAGTGCACAGCTAGGCGTTGCCAAATCCTATAAACGAGAGAACTTTACGCTATCGCCACTGACCTATTTCAACTATGATTTTGTACATCAAAATGCATTTAATGAAAGCGGTCGGATTTTTACAAAATCATACGACAGCGTGAATTATCACTCAACGGCTCTGGGGGCTGGGCTTTTATTAAACTATGCAACCACATTAGATAATGCCCAAATTCAGTTCGATTCCTATGCCATCTATCAACATAGATTAAGCGGTAGAAATTATCGTAACAACGCCAAATTTAGCGAGATAGCAAACAGCCACTTTACACAAACCTATAGACTAACCCCATCTCTTTTTACCTTAGGTTTTAGTTCACGAGTGAATTTTAACAATGGCTTTTTTGCTCAGCTGGCATTAGAGAGTGTGCTTACGTCAAGTCAAAAAACAAGAAATATTTTAGCAACCTTAGGATATCAATTTTAGTGTAATAGGAGTGTATCGATATGTGAGAGTATCCAATGATAGCAAACAGAGGCAATAAATTGAGAGAGTAATCAGGTGTTATGATGCTTTTGTTATTTTTTGTCAGTTTTGTATTTTTTTCATGAGTTAAAAGAATTGTTATATATCCTCACTGCTTATTATGGGCGAATAAATAATATTTTATAATGGCGAGGATTTTATTGTCGATAAAACGCATATTAAATAGGTTGGATATTATAGGCTGGGTTTTCACCCCAATAAAATCAATAGGTTGTGGTTATATGATGGGTCAATCCCTGCACAGTACAGGAATTTTTCTAGAATTTTTGAAGCAAATAAAGAATTGAATGCATTAGCTTTTTGTTATCAGCGTCAGTCATGCAAATATTATTAATAACGGCTGTTTTTTATGGAGTAAAAAATAGTCGTTATCTGTTTCTGAATAAGGATACATTATGAATAAAATTTTTCGTGTGATTTGGAATCACACCTCGCAAACTTGGGTTGCAGTTTCAGAATTGGCAAAAGGAAAGGTTAAATCATCAAATGGCGAGCGTTCTGGCGTTGAGATCAATCGTTCACATCCACAATGGTGGAGAGCAAGTGCTACTGTTATTTCGGGTTTGTTTGTTTCAAATATGGCTTGGGCTGATAGTGCTAATGGATTAGGGCAGGTTTCTCAGGCAGCTAATACTGATATACTCAGTTATATTACCGAAGGCAATCCAGGACTTGATGAGGTAGTTAGAGGGAAGAAGGTTTACTCTACATAGGTAGGGGGAGTTGCTTACGGGATGGGCTCAGAGGCTAATGGATCAGGTAGTACCGCATTGGGATCTAAAGCAGATGCTGAGGGAGCTCTAAGTGTTGCCATTGGGGCTAGTTCTAAATCTATGGTTTCAGCTATTGCACTTGGTCCAGCGGCTTTGGCAAATGAGGAAAACTCCCTTGCGATAATGCGTCAAGCCTATGCCATTGGAGTCTATTCTATTTCCGTAGGTACTGCCGCTTCCGTTGCTGGCGAGGCTGCCATTGGTATTGGTAAGTCGGTGCTGACTACAGGTAAACGTGCCATAGCGATTGGTGCGACAATGGATTCAACCGCTAACTCTAATAACTATAATGCGAATGAAAACATGCAAGCAACGAAAGAGGATAGCATTGCTTTGGGAACAAAGGCTCGTGCAACCAGTGTTAAGGGTATTGCGATTGGGAGTGAGGCTTCTGTGACCCAAGAGGGCGGTGTTGCATTGGGTGAAGGCGCTGTGGCTGAGACTGCTTTAGGGCAAAACGGCTATTACCGATCTCACTAACGTCACTCGTAAAAATGACGCAAATAACATTGCGCAAGTGACTAGTTCTGTCAATAATTCAACGCAAGTCAAAACCTATGAAGTCTCTGTGATGAAAGCCGATGTACAAACAGCGGTGGGAGATACTTTTGCGAAATTGGATGCAAGCAATTTAACCAATCAAACTCATATCAATGCTTGGAAACAAAAATTAGGAATTACCTCAACGACTTCTTCCGTGGAATTGGTTGAGGCTCAAGCAAATTCAGGGATTACGGTAAGCCAGCCAACAGATCGTACGGACGGTACTACGGGTAAGAAATACACCCTGAGTTTAGATGCGGCGAAAATTAAAGAGTTATCTGGCGTTGCTAATTCGGCGAGTAAGGATTTGAGCAATCTTGATAGTGCAGGTAAATCTGTGATTCAAGCTGCAACAGAGGTTAAACATTCTGCGGATGCGGATAATATTGCGTCTGTGACATCGGCTACGGCAAATGATGTGAAGACTTATACGGTTAAAGTCAGTAAGGCGAATGTAGCAGATGCGGTGAAAGATGTTTTGGATGATAACACCAAAAATCAGGACTTGATTGATAAGATTGAGGAGAATGTTCAGCTAAATTATAAAGCAGGGAGTGAAACCGCTAAATCAACGGCTCTCTCTACTGGATTGCAGTTTGTCAGCCAAGATACAGACCAGTTAACCATTAGCACAGAAAATGGTGGCAAAGTGAAGTTTGATCTTCAGACGGGGACTTTTGCTAACAATGGGTTAACTGCAACGAACGGCGATACCGATAAATTAGCGACCGTTGGTGGTGTAGCAACAGCGATTAGCTCTGTGAATACAGCACTGACTACCTTGATTAATAATAAAGCAAGTAAGAGCTTAAACGATATTACGGCTGAAGCAGGGCAACCGCATATGTTGTCCATTTTTCAACCTACACGCCGAGCAATAGCTCATCTCGAAATTCATCTGACCAACCAGCAGCGGTCAATTTCCCTTTCATACTCTGCTTTTTCGGGTGTAATCGTGCCAAGTTCAACGCTAATCGACGCAAGATTGCCAGATTTTCCGCACCCCATTCATCGGTCACAGCACATTCGTCTTCTTTATAGACCACATCTAGCACCCAATGGGCTTTGTTTTCCACTTCCC
>NZ_MUXW01000025.1 GCF_002015085.1 Glaesserella parasuis | reverse complement strand
CTTTTGGCAATTGCAGCTGGCAATGGTGCTAAGTTTATTTCAACGTTGGTTCTTGCTCGAGTGGAAACACACAGACAAGCGCAAGCGAGTTTAATCGCTGCGAAAGCCACACAAACCCAAGCAGCGGCAGAATTAGCGGCTGCACAAGCCAAAATGAATTTGTTGAATTCAGAAATGCAATTAGTACGAACCAAGAAAGCTAGAGCAGCGATTGAGGCTAAAATGGCTCAACAAGCGCAAGTTATTACGGGGCTTATTAATGCGGAGGCAGCTGCTATGAATAATCTTGCTGCAGCCTCTCAACGCGCATCAATTGCAAGCAGTGCAGCCGCAGGAGCCAAAAATTTATTAAGTGGCGCATTAGGTCTTATTGGTGGTCCAGCTGGGGCGGCAACAATTGCGGCAGGTGCATTATTTTATTTCAGCCAAAAGGCACAAGAGGCAAAAGAGGCGGCGTTAGATACCGAGAGTGCGAATAACCGTTTAAAAGAAAGTTATGACGGCTTAAGTGAAAGCGCGTTAACCTTGAAAATTTTTGAGCAAATTCAAGCAATGGAAAATTATGGTGAGCAAATTTCCAAAGTGCAGGCGGAAATTTCCCAAATTCAAACAAGTGCTTGGCAATTTGGTTTAGAGCTGTCTGAAAGTTCCAAGCAAGATATTGAAAAGTTAAACGCGGAATTAGAAAAGATTCGAGAAAATAAAAATATCGATCTTTCAGTTTTAACTAACCAATTAACCGCACTTGGTGGGGTGTTCTTGTCAAATGGCAAAAGCATTGATGATTTTCGTACCAAAATGAAAAACTTAGGTGTTGATGCCAATACGGCAGATAGCGTCATTGCCGGTTTAAGCAATACGATAAAACAACAGAAAGAGGCGGCGCAAGGTGGAGTAAAAAGCAATTTAGAGCTAGATGAGGCGTTTAAAAAATTAAAAGAACGCGCTTTAACGGTAGCGCAAAATCTTGAAGTGGCAAAATTAAAACAACAAGGACAGGCAGAGTCCGCCTTTGTTTTAGCCGGCTTATATGAATTGCTTGGCGATAAAGGCGCTGAATATAATCAAGTGCTAATTGATATTGCCAACGGTACGATTACTGCGGCGAATGCGGCTGATAAAGGCATTGATTTATCTATCGAGACCTTAAATAAACTGATTGAGGGCAGGAAAGTATTACAAGGGATGTTCAAAGATCAGACGCAAACAGAGGGTATTAACCAAAGTTTG
>NZ_MUXW01000024.1 GCF_002015085.1 Glaesserella parasuis | reverse complement strand
CGCATTAGGTCTTATTGGTGGCCCTATGGGAGCGGCAACAATTGCGGCAGGTGCATTATTTTATTTCAGCCAAAAGGCACAAGAGGCAAAAGAGGCGGCGTTAGATACCGAGAGTGCGAATAACCGTTTAAAAGAAAGTTATGACGGCTTAAGTGAAAGCGCGTTAACCTTGAAAATTTTTGAGCAAATTCAAGCAATGGAAAATTATGGTGAGCAAATTTCCAAAGTGCAGGCGGAAATTTCCCAAATTCAAACAAGTGCTTGGCAATTTGGTTTAGAGCTGTCTGAAAGTTCCAAGCAAGATCTTGAAAAGTTAAACGCGGAATTAGAAAAGATTCGAGAAAATAAAAATATCGATCTTTCAGTTTTAACCAACCAATTAACCGCACTTGGTGGGGTGTTCTTGTCAAATGGCAAAAGCATTGATGATTTTCGCACCAAAATGAAAAACTTAGGTGTTGATGCCAATACGGCAGATAGCGTCATTGCCGGTTTAAGCAATACGATAAAACAACAGAAAGAGGCGGCGCAAGGTGGAGTAAAAAGCAATTTAGAGCTAGATGAAGCGTTTAAAAAATTAAAAGAACGCGCTTTGACGGTAGCACAAAATCTTGAAGTGGCAAAATTAAAACAACAAGGACAAGCAGAGTCCGCCTTTGTTTTAGCAGGCTTATATGAATTGCTTGGCGATAAAGGCGCTGAATATAATCAAGTGCTAATTGATATTGCCAACGGTACGATTACTGCGGCGAATGCGGCTGATAAAGGCATTGATTTATCTATCGAGACCTTAAATAAACTGATTGAGGGCAGGAAAGTATTACAAGGGATGTTCAAAGATCAGACGCAAACGGAGGGTATTAACCAAAGTTTG
>NZ_MUXW01000023.1 GCF_002015085.1 Glaesserella parasuis | reverse complement strand
CGCATTAGGTCTTATTGGTGGTCCAGCTGGAGCGGCAACAATTGCAGCAGGTGCATTATTTTATTTCAGCCAAAAGGCACAAGAGGCAAAAGAGGCGGCGTTAGATACCGAGAGTGCGAATAACCGTTTAAAAGAAAGTTATGACGGCTTAAGTGAAAGCGCGTTGACCTTGAAAATTTTTGAGCAAATTCAAGCAATGGAAAATTATGGTGAGCAAATTTCCAAAGTGCAGGCGGAAATTTCCCAAATTCAAACAAGTGCTTGGCAATTTGGTTTAGAGCTGTCTGAAAGTTCCAAGCAAGATCTTGAAAAGTTAAACGCGGAATTAGAAAAGATTCGAGAAAATAAAAATATCGATCTTTCAGTTTTAACCAACCAATTAACCGCACTTGGTGGGGTGTTCTTGTCAAATGGTAAAAGCATTGATGATTTTCGCACCAAAATGAAAAACTTAGGTGTTGATGCCAATACGGCAGATAGCGTCATTGCCGGTTTAAGCAATACGATAAAACAACAGAAAGAGGCGGCGCAAGGTGGAGTAAAAAGCAATTTAGAGCTAGATGAGGCGTTTAAAAAATTAAAAGAACGCGCTTTGACAGTAGCACAAAATCTTGAAGTGGCAAAATTAAAACAACAAGGACAGGCAGAGTCCGCCTTTGTTTTAGCCGGCTTATATGAATTGCTTGGCGATAAAGGCGCTGAATATAATCAAGTGCTAATTGATATTGCCAACGGTACGATTACTGCGGCGAATGCAGCGGATAAAGGCATTGATTTATCTATCGAAACCTTAAATAAACTGATTGAGGGCAGGAAAGTATTACAAGGGATGTTCAAAGATCAAGCTCAAACAGAAAGCATTAATCAGAGTTTACCAAAAGTTGGTGGCAGTCGAGGTAGTGGTGAAAAAGTGCGCAATAGTTGGCTTCAATTTTATGATGAAGTTCGCAAACACAGCCGTTCCACCCTTGAAGAAATTGACGCCGAGCAACAGCGAATGTTCCAACGTTTGGAAGAGCATAATAAAAAAGGGGTAGTTTCACACGAAGAATATGAGTCAGCAAAATTGGCGATTTTACAACGTTTTGCCAATGAACGTGCAAAATTAGCAGAACAGTTCGCCCCTGAGTTGCAATATGCACGCGAGCTAAAAGAGCATTTACAAGATATTCAACAACTCAATGCAGCAGGGCTTTTAACTCATGACCAAGCAAAAAAAGCCACAGAAAATGCC
>NZ_MUXW01000022.1 GCF_002015085.1 Glaesserella parasuis | reverse complement strand
CAAAGGTGCCGTCACGGTCACTTTTAGGTTTTTGGCAAATTCCGCTGCCAAGGCGTGAAGTTGTTTTTCGTTCATAATAAAATACCTGTGTCTGAATGTATTATCTCAGAAACAGGTATTTACACAAATTGTGGGAGAGGCTCCTTCATTTAGTAAAAATGTAGCAACTTTACATCACAAAACATTTCTTTATGTTTTTATTTACTTAGATCAATTTCTGTCAATAATTTATTACCAAATTGCTCTCTCCACCCACACAATAACTCAGGTAACTTTTGCCTATCCTGCCCATTTCTATACCATTTAAACAACTGATTTAATTGACGCTTACTCGCCAACAACTCAATCGCCAAATTTTCAGGACAAACTTCCGCAAGACGCTTTTGCAAACGTTTGAAAGTAGTTTTGTAGCCAGCCTCATCAACCAAACGACGAATAACAGGCGGATAGTTCTCTGGCAAAATTTGCTTACCCAGCTCGACTAACCACAAAATTTTCTTACCGTGAATACGCACTTCATTTGGGTGCATAAATTCCAACAAGATTGAAGTATGTTTCGGTTGTAATTTAGCAATTTGTAACAAACTCTGCTCTTTAATAATAAAATTTAATGCCAAATCACGTTTTTCTGCTTCTTCTATCCGCCACTTAGCTAATATCTGCAAAATTGCCAGCTCTTGTTGGTTAAGTTGCCACGCATTACTGATTTCCTTATAGGCTTTATTCGGATCTTCTACGATCTGCCGTTTAGCTAACAAAGTTGCACACTCTTCTACGACGGCAGTTTGCCACGGTGTTTTTGCTAAATCTTCCGCCAATTTGTGATAAATCGTCAACAAATACCACACATCTGCACAGGCATATTGAAGTTGTATCTCACTCAAAGGACGGCTCAACCAATCTGTGCGAGAAGCCCCTTTATCCAATTCAACCTCAAGATAATGCAACGCAAGTTTGGCAAAGCCAATTGAAATACCTATCCCCACAAACCCTGCCATCACCTGCGTATCTAACATTGGTTGCGGTAACTGTTTGAAATAGTGTTGAAAAACTTCCAAATCTTCACTACAAGCGTGAAGTACCTTAAGCACATTTTCATTTGTTAACAACGCAGTAAAAGAGGAAAAATCCGTAATACTTAACGGATCAATCAAATACACCTGCTTACCATCAAAAAGCTGAATTAACCCCAACTTCGGATAATAAGTTCGAGTACGAACAAACTCAGTATCTAACGCAATCACCGATTGTTCTGCAACCTGCAGACACATCTGAGCCAAACTAGGATTATCATCAACCCACTGATATTCTATATACTTATTCATTTTTTCTAATACTTTCCACGAGTTAGCATAATTTTCCATCATTTATTTTAAAAAATAAAATAATTTTGTGACATCACTCTCATAATTGAAGGAAACAATTTGCCAGACACATTATAAAAATAGCACAATAAAGTAACGACTTAGGGAGTAAAAAGATTGTAAGGATTATAGCTATGAAAATCACCTCTTCGGATTATAAATATCAACATCTCGGCACGGTTTACCGCTTAGTTGAACAATTTGAGCTGATTTCTCGTACTGACTTAGCGAAATTATCAGGATTTGCCCCTGCATCAATGACAGTGCTGACGAAAATACTCATTGACCATAAACTGATTTTAGAAAGAACCTCACAAAATTTACCCTCAAGGGGCAGACCTGCCGTAGGGCTGTCGGTTTCCCCGTTCCACTGGCGTTATCTCTGCTTAACCCTTGCACCACAAAAACTCTCTATCGCACTTTGCGATTTGAGTGGCAAGCTCATTTACCAACAACATTATAGCCTGACTTCCGACGAATATCTTAGCTTAGATCAGCATATCCTGAACTGCATACAAACTTTTTCCCTCAACACACCGCTTACCAACGAAGCTTTGCTTGCCATTTCTATCAGCGTAGTGGGGAAAATTGACCGCACAAAAACGATTATCACGCAATTAGGGCAACAGCCCCTCACCTGCCCTCTCGTTGAAACATTGCATCGTCACTTTAATCAACCGATTTTACTCAACGAGCATTTTCAACTCTGGCTTCTAGCGGAAGCAACCTTAGGAAGTTTAATTGCCAATGACAACGTTATTTTCTTACAGCTTGATGATCAAGTGAATTTAAGTGTATTACTCAAAGGGGCATTACTCCATCAAGACGAACATAAACGAATGAATGTTGATAAAATGATAATGCCAAAATTCAGTCCACTTAGTGATGAAATTGCTGAACAACAGACAGAAATCGAACGTTATCAACTCACCAATCAAGTGACTTTCCCTGCACTAGCCAACTTGATCGACCGCTATTTTGACCACCAACACACTTGCCTTGAAGATAAAATCAACTACTTCTGCGAACAAGTAGAAGCCGAAAACCCTCAAGCAATGCAGATTTTATCGCATCTTACCGACAACCTTGCTTATATGCTGATGAACCTAATCAACATATTTTCTACGGAAAAAATTATGTTGAACTCACCGCTATTACGCATTAAAAAACCACTTTTTGAACAACTGCAAACCAAACTACAGCAAAACTTGCTTCTTAATGAACTACGAATTGATATTGTCACCAGCCAATACGATTGGGACAGCCCTCTCATTCCTTCTATTGCAATTAAATTAGGCATTTATGAGGGCTGTTTATTAAAGGGGATTGTAGAGGTGTAAAACGTAGGGTGGGTTTTAACCAACCAATTCACCAAAAATAAAAGGATGAATAGGATTTGTGCGGCGCTGTTTTAATTCCCAAACATCATAAGCGGCTTGTAAACTTAGCCATAATCTAGCCGAGCTGATCCCCGCTTCTTCCAAAGCAATAGCTAAATTTGCCGTCATCGGAGTTTTACCGTGTAATACTCGAGAAAGTGTTTCACGAGAAAAGCCCAAATGTTCCGCTAACGCTTTGATTTTAATATTGTTAGGTTCAATAAATCCTGTTAATAAAATTTCCCCTGGGTGAGAGGGTTTTCTTTCGCTCATATTATCTCCTAGTGATAATCTTCATAATTCAAAACATAAGCATCGCCGTCAATAAATTCAAAAGTAATCCGCCAGTTGCCCGACACAGTCATTGACCAAATGCCTTCCCTATCGCCTCTTAATTTATGGCATTGATAAAAAGGAAGAAATTCATCAACAACTTTTGCCCGATCTATCACATCTAAAATACCATTGATTTTCTTAATGTGATCTATCCGTAGCCCTCGCGTTATACCTTGTCGGAAATATTGCTCTAGCCCCTTATGTTTAAAACTCTTAATCATTACAGCTCCCTTCAAAGAGCGTGATATAATCATATCACACAAAAGATAAAACACTGTAATAATTATTCCCTATTCATAATAAAGCAAAAGGATAAATTTTTATTTTTTCGACGTAGATCGAAAAAATGATTTTAAATGATTGTAATTGGATAAAGGACAAATAAGAGTATATGAGAACGCCAAATGTGGCGTTCTTGATTTAACAATTAACGACACTGTGCCTTAAATCGCAATAGATGATCTAACACCACAATTGCCATCATTGCTTCTGCAATCGGCACAGCACGGATACCAACGCAAGGGTCGTGTCGCCCTTTGGTGACTACTTCGACGGGTTCATTATGTACATTCACACTTTTTCCAGGTACGGTAATACTTGAAGTAGGTTTTAGGGCAATATGAGCGATGATTGGCTGACCTGAGCTAATTCCACCTAAAATGCCACCTGAGTGGTTTGAGCAGAAACCTTCTGGAGTCATTTCGTCACGATGTTCACTACCCTTCTGTTCAACGACTGCAAAACCATCACCAATTTCAACACCTTTGACTGCATTGATCGACATTAAGGCGTGAGCTAGATCTGCGTCCAAGCGGTCAAATACGGGTTCACCTAAACCAACTGGGACATTTTCTGCAATCACGGTTAATTTTGCCCCAATAGAGTTACCCTCTTTTTTCAGCTCTCGGATTAATTCGTCAAATTGTTCCACTGCCACAGGATCTGGGCAGAAAAACGGGTTACTATTAACTTGTTGCCAATCAATCTGTTCGATATTTGCAACAGTTTGTGGGTCGATTTTGACTGAGCCTATTTGTGATAAGTAGCCTCGAATTTCTACGCCAAACTGCTCTTTTAAATATTTTTTCGCTATTGCCCCTGCCGCTACACGCATTGCGGTTTCTCTGGCAGAAGATCGTCCGCCACCACGGTAATCACGAATACCGTATTTTTGTTGGTAGGTATAATCGGCGTGTCCTGGGCGGAATTTGTCCATTATATCGCCGTAATCTTTGGAACGTTGATCGCCATTTTTGATGATTAAGCCGATACTTGTACCTGTGGTTTTGCCTTCAAATACGCCCGATAAGATTTGGACTTCATCATCTTCTCGACGGGGTGTGGTATAGCGAGAAGTGCCAGGTTTACGGCGATCTAAATCGGGTTGTAAATCGGCTTCGCTGAGTTCCATATTAGGGGGAACGCCATCTACAATGCAACCTAATGCAATGCCGTGTGATTCTCCGAATGTGGTGACTTTAAAAAGTTGTCCAATGCTGTTGCCTGCCATTTGTTTTCCTTATTTTTATTGTTGGGTATAAAATCAATAGGTTTTAAAATGGTGGGTTAAAACCCCACCCTACAAATCATTTGATGTCGCTATTTATACCATTTTTTAAATGCACTTCCATTTGATTGAAGGTCATTTTAATTTGGTGTTGGTTAAAGAGTTCTGTGATCCGCTGATAGAGGAAATTGCGTGTTGCGGCACGGTCGTCTAATTCTGGTACAAATACGGTAAATTCGTGTTCGATCCAGCCATCACCAAAACTTTGTAAATTAATACTTGGCGATGGTTCCACCATTACTTTGGGCGCTTCGCTTGCAGCTTGGTTTAGCAAGCGACGAACCAGTGATAAATCTGCTTCGGTGCTGATTTTCAAAATAAACTGTAAGCGTGTGACGGTGTTATTAAAGGTCCAGTTAATAAATCTATCTGTCACAAAGGCTTGGTTTGGTAGTACCACTTCTTTGTTATCATCATCAATCAAAGTTGTTGAACGTAGGCGAATACGGCTGATCACCCCTGTAAAATTGCCAACCGTTACTTTATCACCAACGCGAATTGGACGTTCAAATAATAAAATGGTACCCGATACGAAACTACCGAAAATTTCACGCACCCCGAAACCAAGACCCACAGATAATGCGGTGAAAATCCACTGGATTTTGCTCCACGAAATGCCAAGAGCGGTAAAGGCAGAAATACTACCGAAAGTAACCATCAGATAGGTCATTACCGCAGTGATCGTATGCGGTGTCCCTTTGGATAGTTTAATCCGTGAGAAGAAGGTCACTTCTAAAATCCCTTTCAGGTTTTTCACCAGCACATAGGTGACGGTAATATAAAGTATCGAACGTAAAATATTCAATAAGGTGATGGACTCTACCACTGTACCTTTAGAGGTAGTTTCGATGTTTTCCCATAAAATCACATTATTGAGATAATAAGCAATACTGATTAAATCTGACCAAATCGCATAAAGCGATACGAATAAAATCACCCAGCCGATTAAATCAGCTAAACGGAAAATCTGCTCATTAACCGTTGAAATCTTGATGATTTCCTCTGGTTTCTCTCTGGCTTCCTCTTTAGCCCCCTGCTCTAAACGTTCTAAATTTTGTTCTCTGATTTTTTCCCGTTTTTTCTGTAAGCGACGGTATGCCATTCGACGTGAAGAAATAGTTAAAGAACGATAAGCAAAGTAGCGTCCAAATACCCAAACTAATGCGACTAAATAGGTCGTAATAATGTGGTCGATTAAATAAACTGCCGTGTAGTAGTAACCTAATACAATCAGCACAATCAAGGTAAGCGGTACGATAAACAGCACAAAACGCAAGAGTTTAAACAGGCTGACACTGCGTTTTTTACCATCTTCCGTTTTAGCATTTTCATACTCTTGAATACCCCGATCTAATAGAGGGCGTACAACAAAAGTACACAAAGCTAAAGCAACTATCGTCACGACTTGACCGATCACATCATTAGTAAACCCGACCACCTCAATTTGAGAGAAAATCGAGGAAACTAAGAGCAACACCACAATCCACACAGACTGCTTAATAATGCGTTGGAAAATTTCGTTACTTGCTTGTGGCATACCGAAATGGCGATAAGCTAACCCATTTGGTCGCAATAGTGATAAAACGGTAGCAAAAAATAACCAATATTCAAAGGCTTCGGTTACCCAAGTTGAAGCTAATAATGGATCAGGCACAAATAGGTAAAGTGCCACAGTTGCAAGGGTCAAAAACATCAAACCGCTTGGTAAGGCTAATACTATCGTCCAAAACATCGCTTCTGGCGTATGCCAATGGCTATCATTTTTTAGGGTATTAACATGGCCACCAATGGTTGCCAAGCGGTGTTTTATGTCTGTTTTTTTCCAAATAATTAAGCCATAAAGGGATAACAAAATCGCAATAAAAGTTAGGGTTGAAGGCAAGTTCTGCCCCAAATTTTCAAAGCCAAGATAGTCCGTTAATGTTGAAATCTCAGCAATTGCTTGTTTTGGAAAGGTTTCTAACCAAGTTAAATCAATCGGGTTATTACTTTGAACCCAAAAACTTTGTTGTTGTAGCTGATTTTGCAAGGTATCACTGATGGTGATAATCTGCTTTTGTGTTTGCTCAATCTCATTAGACAAATTAAGCTGTATATTAAGCGTTTTAATTAAGTCCGCTAAAATTTTTTCACGCTCTTTTAAGATGTCTGTTAAGGTTTTGCGTTCCGCATCATCAAATAAGGTTTTGTGGGTCGTTTCTAATTTTTCGATAACGCTATTAAGGTTATAGAGTTCATCACGTTTTTGCGATAAATCAAAAATTTCTACCCGTAAATTTGCAATATCTTTGGAAAGCCCTTTAATTAAGCTATCTGTTGGCAAAGATTGTTTTTGCTGATTAATAATACGAGATAGCACCAAAGTACCTTGTAATGCACTGATCTGCTCTTCAATGTTTCGCTGGGTTTGTATCAAACTGTCTAGTACATTTTTAGCACGCAGGCTATCCCGTGACAACGTATTGGTTTTTTGTGTCTGTTCAACCAAAAATTGACTTAAATCGGTGTTTAATGAAAGCTCATCGTGAATAATCGGATTTTCAACTTTATTGTTAGCTTTTAGTTCTTCAGCCTGTTTTGCTTGAGCCTCAAACTCTTTTAAACGCTTGGCATTTAAGACTTCCTGTAACGTTGCCTGCTGTTTCTGTAACAATTGCTGTTTTAACGTTAATTCATTACGTTTCGCCTCTTTCAACGAAATCAGCAGATCAATGTTTTGTGCTAAATATTGATTATATTTATTACTTGCCTCTAGGTATTTTAATTCCGCATTGTATTTATCAATCAGCGATTTACTTGCTTGGTTATTGTGTTTTAAACGTGTTAATTTATCCGCTTGTTGATTATTTTCGGTAATCTGTTTTCGTGTTTGTTCTGAGGCTGTACGATAAGTTACCGCACTAGAGTTTGTTTCATTCAAGGTCAATTGAACATTGTTTAACTCTTGACGGGTATTGTCTAAACGTTTTTCTAACTCTTCATTACTGAGTTTACTGGAAATTTCAACTTCACTGTTTAACTCCTTAGTTAATTTGTCGATATTTTTCTTATAAGTATCTAAAGTTGCAGTTGCATTAGTAAGTTTTTTTTCTAAAGCCTCTAATTCACTATTTTGATTTTTAGTTTTCTCAATGAATAGCAAGGCTTCTTCAATGTTTTTGACCGGTTCAGTTGTTTGCTCAGAAGGATTGGTTTTTATTGCTTCTAACTGCGTTTTCAAATCTTCCGCAGACACAAAATCTTCCACCGCAGACTGAACCGTCGCCGTGAAAAAAGATAAACATAACGCAAGCCAAAATGATTTTTTACACATTTTTTTCTCTCAACTTGTTGGCGATATACGCTTTTAAATGGGTTCTAGACATCTTAATGCCATTTGATTGCCCTATCTCATCTTCCAAAGGGAAATAAGCAATCGGCTGTTTGAATTTTTCTAATCGTTGCATTGCAAAAGATTTCAACAGATTGACCGCTTGTATTGAAAAAGGTTCGCTAAAAGCCACTAACGCCACAGGACGTTCGCCAAATTCTTGATCGGCAACTGGCACAACAAACACTTGTTTTACAAGCGGATATTTTTGTAGCACCTTTTCCACTTCTTCGGGCTGAATATTTTCCCCGCCCGAAATAAACATATTATCTAATCGCCCTAGCACTTCCAATTTGCCATTATTCCAACGCCCTTTATCTTTTGTCGCAAACCAGCCTTGAGCATTGTGTAAGGCAACAATTTTACCTTGTTGCCAATAGCCTAACGCAAGGCTCTGCCCTTTTACCCAAATTTCCCCCTCTACGAGGGTAGCTTCTCGATTTGCTAACGGTTTGCCAACATTATCACTCTCATTTTTAACAGCACAAATGGTTGATGCCATTTCTGTCATTCCATAGCCTGCATAAGTTGTGATCTGATGCTGTTGAGCTTGTTCAATTAAATCTGCCGGAATTGCCGAGCCACCTAATAAAATATGCTGTGATACTAACTTTTCACCAAGCCAAGCTAAATAACGCTGTAATTGTGTTGGTACTAAAGAAGCGTGGCTGACTTGCGATAACATTTGCCAAAATTCCGCTTTATCTTCCGTCAGATAAAGGATTGCCCCTTGCGATAACCAACGCCAAACAATCCCCTGCCCCGAAACGTGAAAAAGAGGCAAACTTAACAACCAAGAACAATGGCGATCAAATTGAACAAAATCACAGACACTGATTGCATTGGCAAGATGTTGAGCAATAGAATGCACTACCGCTTTGGGATTGCCTGATGAACCTGACGTAAGGGTAAAAGTGGCTGGTTTATCGAAAGAAAATAAGCCATTGTCTTGATTTCTAGATAACTGAAAACCCCTATCTAGAGAATAAAAATCCTGATCGGTCAGCAAAATAGATACTTGGTTTTGTTGCAATATCTGTTGGCGTTGGATCTCGCTCATTGCAGGATTAAGCGTTAAGATCTTTCTTCCACTTGCCAACACAGCACAATAACAGAGCAAACCGATTAAACGGTGAGAACCTGAATAAGCCACCAAGCTATTCGGCAATGCTAACTGCTCAAGCAATCTCACCGCTTGTTCAATCAACAGTTGCAACTGTTGCCACGAAATTTGACGGGGTAAGTAAGAAAACAAGGTAGCATTTCCTCTATCCCAAACAATAGCAATATCTTGAGCCTGTTTTTCTGCCCAATATATTGTGGGGAATGTCGGAAATACTACCCTTGACATAGATTAATTGAATTGAGCTTTAATACGAGCAACTAACTCTTCAGGTAATTCCATTGCATTCATTAATGCACACAAAATAATCCCTTTTCGTTCCGTATTATTATTCGTAATCACCCAAAATGGCGACTCTGGAATTTGCTTCGCTTTAACACTCGAGCCCGTCGCAAGAATAGTTTGTTCATCACGAGCAAAATAAATTCGCTCACTGCCCTGCACATTTTCCGTCGCATGAGAAAAGCTCTCAGGATCTGCTTTATACAAGGCAGACAACAAGTGTAAAAAGCGATTTACGCCTTTTGTTTCATTGTTAAAAAGGCTCGAAGCCAACACAAATTCAACTTGCTTAATCACCTTATCTTGTTGATGGAGTTGTTTCTTTTGCTTAGGCAGCTTTGCAAGATCTTTCAATTCATTGATCATATTCTCTTGCACAAGTACAAAAGGTTGGGGAGATGCTGGTAAACGGAGTAAACGACGTAAAATATCTGACGCACTTTCCCCAATAGCCTGAGTTCTGCTTGCAATATAGTGGTATAATTCATCATCAACTTCGATTGTTTTCATCTTGTCCCCTAAATAACTTGATTACTGGAAAATTCTAGGCATTATACGCATTTCCGATCTTTTTAACAGGATCTAAACACGATAATTGAATAAATTTTAATTAAATTATGGCGGAAAAAATGTTTCTTCATCACCAATTTCAAACAGCAACCAACCCAGCGACTTCATCACCACAAACAATGGTCTTTATTCACGGTTTATTTGGTGATATGAATAACTTAGGCGTGGTTGCCAGAGCCTTTGCGGAACAGTTTAATCTACTCCGCATCGACTTACGCAATCACGGGCAATCTTTCCACAGTGATGAAATGAACTATACCTTAATGGCAGAAGATCTGCGAGATCTACTCAACCACTTACAACTTAACAATGTTATTCTCGTTGGGCATTCAATGGGAGGAAAAACAGCAATGATGTTAGCCAACATCGCCCCTGAGCTTGTGGCAAAACTAATCATCATTGACATTGCCCCCGTTGCTTATCACCTCAACCGCCACGACGACATTTTTGCAGGACTTTTTGCGGTTAAAGCTACCAAACCAGCTAACCGCCAAGAGGCCAAAACAGCAATTGCAAAAGGTATTCAAGATGAAGGCATACAACAATTTATGCTGAAATCATTCGATCCACAAAGCCCAGAATTCTTTAAATTTAATCTATCGGGTTTAAAACAAAACTACCCCAATCTAATGGATTGGCAAAATGTTTTTGTGGATAAACCTACTCTCTTTATCAAAGGGGCGTTATCGGATTACTTACAAGAAAAAGACACCCAAACCATCTTAGCTCAATTCCCACAAGCAAAATCCTTTATTGTTAGCGGTGCAGACCATTGGGTTCACGCAGAAAAACCAGAAGCTGTGGTCAGGGCGATGGTTAAGTTTATATAAAAATGCCCCTAATTTACTAAAAATCAAAGGGGGTGACTGCTTTCTAATCCAGTCTCCCCCTTACTTCTCATCAAATAATACCAAAGTGTTTTTCGGACAATTCTAAATGAGTAGTCAACTGAGCAAAAATGATGTCATTACCGCCAGTGACCCTATCCCAAATTCTGAGAAGCTTTTTCTTTTCCACCTTGACTTATTGCTGCTACAACCGCTCCAACACCTAAAATCCCTCCACCGAGATAAGCTAAATTAGAAATAACACTACTACTCTGAGCAGCAACATCTGACACCAAAGTTGTATTTTCAACTACTTCCGTAGAAGATACAGAAGATTCATTCTTTTTTACTTCATCAATATCTGTAGATTCTGAAGTGGTGACATTTTTTTCTACTTTTTCTGTATTTGAATCAATATAATCTTCTATTGATTTTTGTTTTATATTTTTCTTTAATTGTGTTCGACGAGCTTTGGTTGAGAATATCTCTTCTTTATCAAAAATAGCTTGAACATCTCGCATGTGCAACACTTTACTAATTAAGTAGACAGTTCTCTACAAATAAGAGAGAATTGTCAAGATAAGCTCTTTTATTTTTCAATAGTATTTATATTCCAATGACCACTGAAATCAATTACGAAGGCGTTGAACAAATGCCGATTAAGCGTTTTACGGAAGACGCTTATCTCAATTACTCAATGTATGTCATTATGGATCGTGCTTTGCCTTTTATTGGCGACGGTCTAAAACCTGTGCAACGTCGTATTATTTATGCGATGTCTGAGCTTGGCTTAAATGCTGCAGCAAAATATAAAAAATCTGCACGTACTGTCGGTGATGTGCTAGGTAAATTTCACCCGCACGGTGATAGTGCCTGTTATGAAGCAATGGTTTTGATGGCACAGCCGTTCTCTTATCGCTATCCATTAATTGATGGACAAGGAAACTGGGGAGCGCCAGACGATCCTAAATCCTTTGCTGCAATGCGTTATACCGAATCAAAACTCTCCAAAATGGCTGAAATTCTATTGGGGGAGTTAGGACAGGGTACGGTTGATTATCAACCAAACTTTGATGGTTCATTAGAAGAGCCTAAATATCTTCCAGCTCGTTTACCTCATATTTTGTTAAATGGCACAACAGGTATTGCTGTTGGTATGGCGACAGATATTCCGCCTCATAATATTAACGAGTTAGCGGCAGCTTCAGTAAAATTATTGGATAATCCAACCGCTAGTCTTAGCGATATTTTGGACGTGGTTCAAGGCCCTGATTACCCAACAGAAGCTGAAATTATTACACCGCGCTCAGAAATTGCAAAGATTTATGAGCAAGGTAGAGGCTCTATTAAAATGCGAGCGGTATGGAAACGAGAAGAGAATAATATTGTTATCAATGCCTTACCTCACCAAGCCTCGCCATCTAAAGTGATTGAACAGATCGCCACGCAAATGCGAAATAAAAAATTGCCGATGGTTGATGATATTCGAGATGAGTCTGATCACGAAAACCCTATCCGCATTGTGCTAGAACCACGTTCTAACCGTATTGATTATGATGGCTTAATGGATCATCTGTTTGCTACCACTGATCTTGAAAAAAGCTACCGTATCAATATGAATATGATTGGGCTTGATGGTAAACCTGCGGTGAAAAATTTACTGACCATTCTTACTGAGTGGTTAGCATTCCGTAGAACAACGGTCACACGTCGTTTAAATTTCCGCTTGGATAAAATCATCAGCCGTTTACATATTTTAGAGGGCTTGATGATTGCGTTCCTTAATCTTGATGAAGTGATTGAGATTATTCGCAATGAAGATAATCCCAAAGCTGAATTAATTGCACGTTTTCAATTAAGCGATGAGCAAGCCGAAGCCATTCTAAACTTACGATTACGTCATTTGGCAAAACTGGAAGAACACGAGTTAAAAGCAGAACAGCAGAAACTTGAAGAAGAACGGGAACATTTGCAAGGGATCTTAGGTTCAGAGCGTCGTTTAAATAACTTGATTAAGAAAGAGATTGAAGCCGATGCCAAAGCCTTTGCCAGCCCTCGCCGTTCACCACTTGTGGAGCGTGCTGAAGCGAAAGCGATTTCAGAAAGCGATTTAACACCAACAGAGCCTGTGACGGTAATTCTTTCCGAAAAAGGCTGGGTACGTTGTGCTAAAGGGCACGATATTGATGTGCAGAACCTAAGTTACAAAGCTGGCGATAGCTACCTTGCCCACGCTTATGGTAAGAGCAATCAGCCAGTTGTCTTTATTGACAGCACAGGGCGTAGCTATGCTCTTGATCCTCTTAGCCTGCCTTCCGCTCGTTCGCAAGGTGAACCTATTACGGGCAAAATCAGTTTACCTGATGGGGCAACGGTGCAATGTGTGCTAATGGCTGAGGAAAGTCGTAAGGTACTAATGGCTTCGGATTCGGGCTATGGCTTTATTTGCCAATTTGAAGATCTGGTTTCTCGCAACAAGGCAGGGAAAGCGGTTATTTCCTTAACGGAAAATGCAAAAGTGCTACCACCGCAGTTGTTAAAAGAGGGGGAAGAAAATCTGTTAGTGGCAATGAGCAATACAGGGCGAGTATTAGTCTTCCCAGTTTCTGAATTGCCTGAGTTATCTAAAGGCAAGGGAAATAAGATCATCAACATTTCTGCACAAGCTGCGAAAGAACGAGCAGAGCTACTTTCTCGATTACTTATAATCAACCCAACAAGTTCGCTGGTTTTCGTTTCAGGTAAACGTAAAATTACGCTAAAACCAACAGATATTGAACATTATCGTGGCGAACGAGCAAGAAAAGGCACGCAACTTCGAGGGCTAAGTGGTAATGTTGAAGTTGAAATTGTAGATTAGGATTGGGGGGAATGGTATTCCCCTTAATACATTCTAGAGAATACCCACCACCTGACTTACCACATTTCCCTGTGCTAAACGAGTGACTATCGTTTCACCGATTGAAATATCCTGAGTGGATAGCAGTGCTTTGCCTTGTTGGTTTTGTGTTACGGAGTAGCCTCTTGCTAAAATAGCAAGCGGGCTTAAGCCGTCTAACTGCGTGCAAAGGGTTTGAAATTGCTGGCGACGTTGGCTGATATTCTTCTCAATGGCATAGCTTAAACGTTGCTCTAGCTTGTGCAAATGTTGTGTTTGGGCTGAAATACGGTAAGGAAGCGGATTTCGTTCCATTCGTTGTAGCGTATTTTTCCAACGCTGTTGTTTACGCAACAATAGCTGTTCCATCTGCTGTTTCAGCTGTTTTTCTAAGTGCAAAAGCTGTTGGACACGTTGCTGTAATTGACGCTGTGGGTGTTGAGCCTGCAAACGAAGTTGCAAGCGGTCAAATCGGGCTAATTTTTCACTCCATAAGCGATCAAAAGCTAAATTCACTTTATCAGCGTGATGTTGTAACTGTCGTAACAACTCTTGTTGATCACGGCTGACCAACTCTGCCGCAGCCGACGGCGTTGGCGCACGCAAATCTGCCACAAAATCTGCAATAGTTACATCGGTTTCGTGTCCAACGGCACTGATAATCGGGATCTGAGAGTGATAAATCGCCCAAGCGACCGCTTCTTCATTAAAGCACCATAAATCTTCCAGTGAGCCACCGCCACGCCCAACAATCAGCACATCACATTCCTGACGGCGGTTCGCCAGCTCGATCATCTGCACAATATCAGCTGTCGCTTCTTTGCCTTGCACTAAGGTCGGATAAATCACAATTTCAAGAGTTGGGTCGCGACGTTGTAAAATATGCAAAATATCTTGCAACGCCGCACCACTTGATGAAGTTACAATGCCAACACGTTTAACGAACGTAGGAATAGGCTTTTTATGTTCTTGAGCAAATAACCCTAACCCAGCCAATTTCATTTTAAGCTGTTCAAATTGCTGTTGTAACAAGCCATCGCCAGCAGGTTGCATTGTTTCAATAATAACTTGATAATCACCTCGTGGCTCATACAGGCTAACATTCGCTCTCACCAATACTTGCATTCCATTTTGCGGACGGAAATTCACTCGCATATTTTTCATACGAAACATTGCACAACGCACCTGCGCTTGTTCGTCTTTCAGGGTTAAATACCAATGCCCAGAAACAGGTTGCGAAAAGTTTGAAATCTCGCCGATAAGCCAAACACTGCCAAATTCGACTTCAAGCATCTGTTTAACGGAGTAATTGAGCTGACTGATGGTTAGGATATGGTTTTTCATAATAAAATTTAAAGGATTCAATATGTTATCCTCAAATAAATTATCCCCTTGTCAATATTGTAACTAAAACAAATAATGACAAGAGGATAACACAACAAATCTCTTTGTTAATTTTATGGATAAACAGGTAGACGTTTACAAATATCCAAAACTTTCACTTTAGTCGCTTCAATTACCGCAGCTTCGTTATCCTTACCGATGTTATCTAATACATCGCACATCCAACCTGCAAGTTCCCGTACTTCAGCCTCTTTAAAACCACGACGAGTTACAGATGGAGTACCAACACGAATACCAGAAGTAATGAATGGTTTTTGTGGATCGTTCGGTACTGCATTTTTATTAACAGTAATATTTGCTTTACCTAAAGCCGTATCTGCCGCTTTACCCGTTAAACCGTGGCTCACTAAATCAACAAGGAATAAGTGGTTTTCTGTACCATTTGAAACAACGTTATAGCCACGTTGTTTAAATACTTCCACCATGGCTTTTGCATTTTTCACCACTTGTTGTTGATAAACTTTATATTCAGATTCTAACGCTTCTTTAAAGCAAACCGCTTTGGCAGCTATTACATGAACTAATGGACCACCTTGACTAGCAGGGAAAACCGCACTTTGTAGTTTTTGGTATAACTCTTCATCTTTTGCACTTGAAAGAATTAAACCACCACGAGGGCCACCTAAAGTTTTATGTGTAGTTGTTGTTACAATATGAGCATGAGGTAATGGGCTTGGATAAACGCCTGCAGCAATTAATCCTGCAACATGAGCCATATCGACAAATAAATAAGCCCCTACTTCATCAGCAATTTCACGCATTTTTGCCCAATCAACTACTTGTGAATAGGCAGAGAAACCGCCAACAATCATTTTAGGCTTAACTTCGTGAGCTTGCTTACGAAGAGCATCATAATCAATAACGCCTTCTGATGTAATGCCGTATTGTTCGGCATGATAGATTTTTCCAGAGAAACTAACAGATGCGCCATGAGTTAAGTGACCACCGTGAGCCAAACTCATCCCTAAAATAGTATCACCTGGATTTAATAGAGCCATATACACAGCTGCATTTGCTTGAGAACCAGAGTGCGGCTGTACGTTCACATAATCTGCATTGAATAACTCTTTTGCACGTTCAATCGCTAACTGCTCTACAATATCTGCATATTCACAGCCGCCATAATAACGTTTACCAGGATAACCTTCTGCGTATTTGTTGGTAAATTGTGAACCCTGAGCTTCCATCACACGAGGACTTGCATAGTTTTCAGAAGCAATAAGTTCAATATGCTCTTCTTGACGACGATTTTCGCCTTGAATAGCTTGCCATAATTCTGGATCATAATCTGCGATATTCATATCACGTCTTAACATTGGTTTCTCCTATAAGTAATCGTTTGCGTAATTGATCTATCCATATTCTACGCAGTTTTTTTGACTTTAGATAGTAGTTTTTTCTGATGATTGTAATAAAAATATCAAGAAGCAAACTAAAACTAAGACTTATATACTATGATTTATCTCTTTTCTAAACATTAAAATTGTAAAACCTATCATTAGCTCTATGAAGGCTTACCTACACACCATTAAAATTCGCCTTAAAACCCACTTTATTACCCTCCTACACATCGTTCCGCTTGACTACCCCCCTTAAAATACAATAGAACCGTCCATTTCTTCTGAAGAAACGCCTCAAGCGCCTGAGCTGGTCATTGATGATCATCAACAAGCCTCTTTTGTTGCACCACAAGATGCCGTAATCTCTGGAAGCGGTGCGGCACTTTTTGAAACAACCTCCAATATTGAACCGGCATCTATTTTATTCTTTATTTTATGTAAATGTTGTTTTTTTTTTACAATGGAGTGGGGGCATCTGTACACCCTGAAAATGTAAATAAAAGTTTATGATGCTTTATTAGGAAAAGCGTTAGAGAAAGTTATTATGGAAAGTTATTATGAATAAAATATTTAGAGTTATTTGGAGTCATGCTCAACAGGCTTGGGTTGTTGTATCTGAATTAGTAAAATCTCATACCAAAACATCCACTTACACGGATAAAAGAGCTCAACTATGCACCTCACATTATTTTTTAGATAAACAGCAAGATAAATTTAAATTAAGTTTTTTAAGTCTAGTATTACTAGGTATATTTTTTAGTCCAGTAGGTTCAGCACAAATTATTGTAGATGGTTCTCGTCAAGGGTCTGGAGAAAAAATAGACGAAGGTTCTATTGGTATTGGTGAAGGTAGTCAGGTTGGGCCTGGTGCTATTACTATTGGTAAGTTCTCAGACGCTAGTGGTAGGACTGCTATTGCGATAGGTTATGATGCAAAAGCAATACCACTCAAATCTATCGCCTTAGGCGCAGGAGCCAAAGCGACACAGAGTGAAGCAATTGCAATAGGTTCAGGTGCTGTAGCAAATTTGATACAATCTGTTGCTATCGGGAAAAGTACCAACGCGAGTGGGTATAGTTCCATATCAATCGGTCATAGTGCAAGTGCAGCAGCATCAGAATCTATCTCCTTAGGTCCAGTCTCAAAAGCAACCCATACAGAAGGTGTAGCAATCGGTACGAGAAGTACTTCAAATGGCGAATATGGTGTGGCTGTCGGTAGCAGTTCTGTAGCGGGCAGTCGTTCGGCATCTTTAGGCTATCTAGCTACTGCACATGGCACAGGTTCTGTCGCTGTGGGTCAACAGGCAAATACCGGCCAACACAATAGAGCAACCGCACTTGGTAACAATTCAATTGTTCTTGTTGATGGTGGCGTGGCGTTAGGTTATGGTTCGACAGCAGACACGGCTGGGGGTGTAGATGGAGCGAGACAATCCTATTCTGTAACAACAGAAGCAAGTAGTGTTAGCAATGGTTTTAAATCAACACAAAGTGTTAATAATAGCATTACTATCGGTGCAGTTTCTGTGGGTAATGAGAAAATCAAACGCCAAATCACCAACGTTGCGGCAGGTACAAAATTAACTGATGCAGTAAACGTGGCGCAGCTTCAATCCTTGACCATGAAGATTGATGGTAATACTAAAACAGGTACACCAAAAGTTGGTTTATGGGGAGGTACGCTCAAAGTAACAGGCGATAATGGTCTTACTTCCGAAGCTAGCAACGATACGATTACGGTTAAATTAACCAAGGATATTAAACAAAAAATTGATGAAGCCGCTAGCACAAGTTATGTTGATAACAAATTCACGTCTTTTACAGTTGATAATTCAGGTATGTTTGGCTCTACAAATGATGGCAGATTGTCAGTAGGGACGGCAGGACTTGCAACTGTTGGTGATGTAGTCACTGCTGTAAATAATGCAGGCTGGAAACTGGAGATTGCAAAAGGCGCAGGTGAAGCTACTCCTCTTGCAACACCACATCTTATCAAAATGGGTGGGACTGTAACCTTTACCGCCGGAAATAATATTAAATTAGAACAAATGGGCGGAAATATTACGATTTCTACAATAATTGGTAAGTTAATTCAAAAAACGGAAACCTTAGGTAATGGCGATTTGCAAATTACTTATACTGATGGTTCGTCGGATACTATTGCCAAGGGTAGAGATGGTGCACCAGGTGAGCGCGGTCCTGCGGGTCCTAGAGGTGAACGAGGAGAACAAGGACCAGTAGGTCCTGCGGGTGCAGTTGGTCCAGCAGGTCCTCGGGGTGAGCGAGGAGAAACAGGAGCACCAGGTCCAATGGGTCCACAAGGACCGCAAGGGAAAGCGGGTCCAGTTGGTCCTGCGGGAGAGCGCGGTCCTGAGGGTCCAACAGGACAAACAGGTCCAGCAGGTGCTAAGGGTGATAAAGGTGATACGGGTCCAGTTGGTCCGCAAGGTCCGATGGGTCCTGCGGGTCCTGCTGGTGCAATAGGTCCTGCGGGTGCAACAGGTCCTGCGGGTCCAGCAGGTGATAAAGGTGATACGGGTCCGCAAGGTCCGATGGGTCCTCCGGGTCCAGTAGGTCCAGCAGGTCCTACGGGCCCAGCAGGTCCTCGGGGTCAACAAGGTCCTGCAGGTGAGCAAGGTCCAGTTGGTCCTGCGGGTCCAACAGGTCCAGCAGGACCTAAGGGTCCTAAAGGTGAACCAGGTCCGAAAGGGGATACTGGTCTGCAAGGTCCGATGGGTCCTGCGGGTCCTGCTGGTGCAATAGGTCCTGCGGGTCCAGCAGGTCCTGCGGGTGCAACAGGTCCTGCGGGTCCAACAGGTCCAGCAGGTGCTAAGGGTGACAAAAGTGAACAGGGTGAGCGAGGAGAAACAGGACTACAAGGTGCAGCAGGTCCAGCAGGTCCTCAGGGCCCTGCTGGTGCAACAGGTGAGCGCGGTCCGAAAGGGGATACTGGTCTAAGAGGAGAGACAGGTCCTGCGGGTCCAGTTGGTCCGCAAGGTCCAGTGGGTCCACAAGGAGCGCAAGGAATAGCGGGTGCAACAGGACCTAAGGGTGATAAAGGTGAACAGGGTGATCAGGGACCAAGAGGTGAAGCTGGTCCAGCAGGCCCGACAGGTCCTGCGGGTCCAACAAGTCCGAAAGGCGATACAGGCCCAGCAGGTCCTAAAAGAGAGCAAGGTTTAACGGGTCAGACTGCTGGTCCGGAAGGTCCAGTGGATCCACAAGGAGCGCAAGGAATAGCGGGTGCAACAGGACCTAAGGGTGATAAAGGTGAACAAGGTGATCAGGGACCAAGAGGTGAAGCTGGTCCAGCAGGTCCGACAGGTCCTGCGGGTCGAACAAGTCCGAAAGGCGATACAGGCCCAGCAGGTCCTAAAGGAAAGCAAGGTTTAACGGGTCAGACTGGTCCGCAAGGTCCAGTGGATCCACAAGGACCGCAAGGAATAGCGGGTGCAACAGGACCACAGAGTGTCAGCGGTTTGACGATGGAGTATGCTACGGAAGACGGTAAATCGATTATCAATATGGGCGGTAATTTCTATTTGGAAGAACCTGCCGCAGATGGTTCGATTAAGTTAATTCCAGTGGTCAATGCTAGAGGTAAATTCTCAACTAAAACACAAAATCCAGATGGTAGTGTTACGCTTAAGCCATTAGTGGTAAAAAAAGTGAATTTGGCGAATCAAGCTCCTATGGTGCTGGGTAATGTGGCTAAAGGGGTAGCAGATACGGACGCTGTTAATGTTAAACAGTTGAAATCGGCAAGAACTGAGGTTGAAGCGGGTAAAAATGTGAAAGTGACTTCACAAATGGGTGCAAATGATCAGAATATTTACAAGGTGAGCGTGTCTGGAGATTTAAGCGATATTACTTCAATTAGTAATGGC
>NZ_MUXW01000021.1 GCF_002015085.1 Glaesserella parasuis | reverse complement strand
ATTAGTAATGGCGATACGAAAGTATCTTTAGGTAAAGATAAGCAAGGAAATCCAGTTGTAAATATGAATGGCGCCAGAATTACCAACGTTGGAGATGGTAGTGCTGAGGGCGATATTGTGAATGTTCGTCAGCTCAACAAAGTGGTTTCTTCTGTGAATACAGGATTTAATCAATTATCAAGAGATATTGGTCGTGTTGATGTTAATGCAAGAGCGGGTATTGCTTCTGCTGTAGCGATGGCTAATTTGCCACAAATTTCTTTACCAGGTAAAAGTGCTATTTCTGTTTCTAATGCACAATATCGTGGACAAGCAGCTTATGCAATTGGCTACTCAAGAATTTCTGATAATGGCAAATGGCTTATTCGAGCGTCTGTTAGCAGTAATACTCAGCGGGATACTATGATTGGAGGAGGGGTAAGTTTTGTGTGGTAATCTAGCACCTATAAATTAGAATTTCATGCTCAATGCCATTGTTATTTTAACAATGGCATTGTTTGCAATGCCTTATATATGGCAGCACTATCGGCAATTCGCTTTGAACCTGTTTTTAAAGCCTTTTACACCCGATTGGTTGCAAAAGGCAAAGCGAAGAAAGTCGCTATTATGGCGTGTATGCGTAAACTGCTCACCATTATGAATTGACTTTTATGCAACTGCTGCATTATACCGATTAAATCTCCGTCTTCTCTTTATACTCACACAAATCTTCAATAATACAAGAGCCACAGCGAGGCTTGCGAGCAATACAAGTATAGCGACCGTGTAAAATCAACCAATGATGAACATCAACCTTAAATTCATCAGGCACGACTTTCAACAATTTTTCTTCCACCTTAACCACATCTTTCCCTGGGGCAAAATTAGTACGGTTAGAAACACGGAATATATGCGTATCAACGGCAATAGTCGGCTGACCGAATGCGGTATTTAGCACCACATTTGCCGTTTTACGTCCTACACCTGCAAGGGCTTCTAATTCTTCACGGGTTTGAGGTACTTCGCCATTATGTTTTTCAATTAAATCACGGCAAGTTTTAATAATGTTTTCCGCCTTGCTGTTATAAAGCCCAATGGTTTTAATATACTCTTTTAGCCCATCAAGCCCTAAATCTAAAATCGCTTGGGGCGTATTTGCCACAGGATAAAGTTTTGCCGTGGCTTTATTGACCCCCACATCCGTTGCTTGAGCAGATAAAATCACCGCAATCAATAATTCAAAAGGGTTGGAATAATTGAGTTCTGTGGTTGGGTGAGGGTTCTCATTGCGTAAACGGGTTAAAATTTCAATACGTTTTTCTTTGTTCATTCATTATCCTATAAAAGCAAAATAGCTCTGATCCCACAACATTTTTACCACCATAATAAACGACATCATAACAATCAACGGGCTAATAATCTGTTTTCCTTTGGTGACAACCATTCTCGCCCCCAATGAAGCCCCGATAAATTGTCCAATCATCATTAGAAAACCGATTTTCCATAAAATCGCACCGCCAATGATGAAGAAAATCAGCGAAGCAAGGTTAGAGGTAAAATTTAACACTTTGGCGTGAGCAACGCTTTGGGTCAGGTTAAAACCAAGTAATAACACAAAAGCGAGCGTAAAGAAAGAGCCTGTAGCAGGCCCGAATAGCCCATCATAAAAGCCTATTCCCATTGCCGCCGTGCAAGCGAACATCGGAAAGCTCATTCTTTGGCGACGTTGTTCATCGCCTAGGCTTGGACTAAAGAGAAAATAACAGCCAATAATTAAGATCAGAAAGGGGAGGGCAACTTTTAATGCATTGACATCTATCATCTGCACTAAAATAGTCCCGATTGAACCGCCGATAAAGGTCAGCAAAATAAGCAACCAAATCTGCTTCAAATCGACCGCTTTTTTACGCACAAAATAGAGCGAAGCGGAAAACGAGCCGCCACAAGCCTGTAATTTATTCGTGCCTAACGCAACCGCAGGGGGAAAACCGACCGCTAATAACGCTGGAATAGTAATCAAACCACCACCGCCAGCAATGGCATCAATAAAACCAGCCACGAAAGCCGCAACAAATAAGATAATCGCAACATCAAGTCCAAGTTCCATATTTCCCCCTACGATCTATTAATTAATAATGCACCACCATTTCATCTCGGTGGAATACTACTGAACCAAACTCATAGCCCAAAATGGTTTCAATCTCGCTAGATTTTTTGCCTTTGATTAATGCTAGAGCATCACTGTTATAACGACTAATGCCAAGGGCAAGCACTTTGCCGTTAAGGTTACAAATTTTTGCCACTTCACCACGCGCAAATTGCCCTTCGATTTTGGCAATACCAGTAGGTAAGAGCGATTTATGCTGTTCTACTAATGCGTTTTCTGCCCCTTGATCGATATAAATTGTGCCAGCAGGCGGCGCACCAAAGAGCCACTGTTTGCGTCCTTCGATTTTGTCGTGTTGAGCTAAGAAGCGTGTGCCAATTTCCGTTCCTTGTGCCACTTCAAAAATCACATTAGGACGTTCGCCAGAAGCAATCGCTGTTTCAACGCCAGAACGGGTGGCAATATCGGCAGCGGTGATTTTGGTACTCATACCGCCTGTGCCTAAGGTTGTACCACTTCCCCCTGCCATTTGGCGAATTTCAGGGGTGATTTTTTCAACAACAGGAATGCGTTTGGCATTTGGGTTTGAACGTGGATCACTGTCGTATAACCCTTCTTGATCGGTGAGCAAAATCAATAACTCTGCTTGAGATAAAATTGCTACGAGTGCCGATAAATTATCGTTATCGCCGATACGAAACTCTGCCGTTGCCACTGCATCATTTTCATTGATAATCGGGATAATTTGTTGATCGAGCAAGGCGGTGAGCGTATCTCTTGCATTTAAAAAGTGATCTTTATTTTCAATATCTGCACGGGTTAAAAGCATTTGCCCGATTTTGATGTTATAAATGGAAAAGAGGCTTTCCCACACTTGAATAAGCTGGCTTTGTCCGACTGCGGCTAGAAGCTGTTTGGTTGCCAACGTTTTTGGCAATTCACGATGCCCTAAGTAATCACGCCCAGCGGCAACCGCCCCAGAGGTTACAATAATAATGCGATGTCCTTGTTCGTGTAGTTGAGCAACTTGTTTTACGATTTCTAGCATATGTGGACGGCTTAGACTTTTAGTGCCGTGGGTTAGGGTGCTAGTGCCTAGTTTTACTACGATTGTTTTTGCCATAATGATGTGTAAAAAAAGAAAAGAAAGTGACCGCTATTATCTGCTAAAATGGGGCTTATTTCAAAATGTAATCGGGAATAGAATGAAAATTAGCGTAATCGTAGCTCGAACTTTAAATAAAGTGATCGGAAAAGACAATGCAATGCCGTGGCATTTGCCTGTGGATTTGGCGTGGTTTAGGGAAAATACTTTGGGTAAACCTGTGATTATGGGGCGAAAAACCTATGAATCTATCGGTAGGCTGTTGCCGAAACGCCCGAATATTATTCTTTCTCGCTCTGGTTTTGCTATTGATGGAGCTTATTCTGCAATAAGCCTTGAACAAGCGGTGGAATTAGCCAAAAATTTTGCTAATAGCGATGAAATAATGATTATCGGCGGTGGTGAGTTATTCAAACAAGCAATGCCTTTTGCCGATAAACTTTATCTTACTGAAATTCAAGCCAATATAGAGGGCGATACTTTTTTTGAGTTTGATGAAACTCAGTGGCAACAGCTTGCAGAGAAGTGGTCTGAAATAGATGAGCAAAATAGTTACCGTTGTCGGTTTATGATTTTGGATAAGTTAAAAAATGATTGATAAGTGATTAAAAAATAATCTCTCTTAATTGTTTGTAAAATAATTGTGATTTTATTTTGAGCAAACGATGAGGATTTATGTGATTAATTTCACAATTTAATAACATTTTGCTTTTTTGTTTACAAATTTTCACTAGAATACGAGCCTCAATATGGACCTTTATGGTGTTTTCTTTTTTGAGGTATTTTATGGCTCTGTTTCTCAGTATTTTTCCTATCGTTTTACTGATTTATTTAATGGTAAAACGCAACGCATTACCTTCCTATGTCGCTTTACCATGGATTGCGGTAGTGGTGTTAATTATCCAGCTAATCTATTTCGGCACCGATATTCAAACGGTCAGTGCGAATATTGCTTCTGCCTTGATTGCGGTACAAACACCGATTACCGTCATTTTCGGTGCAGTGCTTTTCAACCGTTTTTCAGAAGTATCCGGTGCAACCGATGTGTTGCGTAAATGGTTATCGAATATCAACCCAAACCCTGTGGCTCAGTTAATGATCATCGGTTGGGCATTTGCCTTTATGATTGAAGGAGCGAGTGGTTTCGGTACACCTGCGGCGATTGCAGCACCGATTTTAGTCGGTATCGGTTTCCACCCGCTTAAAGTGGCAATGTTGGCATTAGTGATGAACTCCGTACCAGTTTCATTTGGTGCGGTGGGTACGCCGACTTGGTTTGGTATGGGAGCGTTACAATTAGGTGAAGAGCAAATTTTAGAAATCGGTTCTATCACTGCATTTATTCACTCTATTGCCGCATTTATCATTCCAGTAATGGCATTGCGTTTAATCGTGAGCTGGTCTGAAATTCGTAAAAATATCGTGTTTATCTACATCAGTATTTTTGCTTGTGTGATCCCTTATTTCCTAATTGCTCAATTAAACTACGAGTTCCCGTCATTAGTGGGCGGTGCAATCGGTATGGTGATCTCTGTTTTAGTGGCAAACAAAGGTATCGGTTTAGCGAAAGTGGATAATACCGTTGATAGCAATGCCGTAACCACTGCACAAGTAGTGAAAGCTTTATTCCCAACAGGTTTATTAATTGTGATCTTAATTGTAACTCGTATTAAACAGTTACCATTAAAAGCAATGATGAACGATGCAACTTCTTGGTTCAGCGTAAAATTAGGTTCGCTTGGTGTATTCGATATTAGCCACGGGTTAATTTTCAGCTTAAAAGAAATTTTCGGCACAACAATTAGCTCAAACTACAAATTGCTTTATGTGCCAGCATTAATCCCGTTTGTGATTACCGTATTAATTGCAATCCCTGTATTTGCCGTATCAGCGAAAAATACCAAAGAGATCTTCGCAACAAGCTTAAAACAAACGAAAAACCCATTCTTTGCGCTTGTGGGTGCGTTAATAATGGTAAACTTAATGCTTGTAGGCGGTGATGGTTCAATGGTGAAAATCATCGGTCAAAGTTTCGCACAAGCAACAGGGGAATACTGGACTATCTTTGCCTCTTATTTAGGTGCTGTGGGGGCGTTCTTCTCAGGTTCAAATACCGTATCGAACTTAACCTTTGGTAGCGTACAGCTTTCAACAGCAATGGAAACAGGATTATCTGTGAGCCTAATTCTTGCTGCACAATCTGTGGGCGGTGCGATGGGTAATATGGTGTGTATCAACAACATCGTAGCAGTATGTTCGGTATTGAACATCAATAATAAAGAAGGTGAAATTATCAAGCATACGGTTATGCCAATGTTTGTTTACGGAGTAATTACCGCACTTTCAGCACTCTTTATTGTGCCGTTGTTCTACAATGTATAATTATCGGTAAGTTAAATTTATGAAGAAACAAGCGGTGTGTTTTAGCCAATAAAATCCAACCGCTTGTTTTTTAGCTTTTTTACTATTTTTATTTGTTGGAGTTTTTATGAACGTGAATTTTTACGTCACCTGTATTGCCGATATCATCAAAGCAGGCGTTGCCAAAAATAGCGTGCTATTGTTAGAAAAACTGGGTTGTAAAATCACTTTCCTTGAAAAACAAGGATGTTGTGGACAGCCTGCAATTAACAGTGGTTATACAAAACAAGCCCTTGAGGGAATGAAAAAGTTAGTGGAAACTTTTGAAGTCAATGATTATCCAATTGTTGCCCCTGCAGGTTCTTGTGTTTATGCAATTAAAACCTATCCTGACCATTTTGAACGCTTTGGCGAACCAGAATGGGCGGCTCGTGCGAAAAAAGTCGCTGACCGTTTTTATGATTTAACGGATTTTATCGTCAATAAACTGGGTGTTACCAATGTTGGTGCAACCTTAACGGGCAAAGCTGTTTATCACCCATCTTGCAGTCTATCTCGTAAATTAGGCATTGTGAATGAACCAATCACCTTATTACAAAACGTCAAAGGCTTAGAGCTGTTACCAATTCAAAATCAACAAACCTGTTGCGGTTTCGGCGGCACTTTCTCGGTCAAAATGGCGGAAATTTCAGGCGAAATGGTTAAAGAAAAAGTAGAGCATATTGCCGATGTTGAGCCAGAGTATTTGATCGGGGCAGATGTGAGCTGTTTAATGAACATCGGCGGACGTTTAAGCCGTGAAGGGAAAAATATTAAGGTAATGCACATTGCCGAAGTATTAATGCAGGAGGGCAAATAAGATGTCATTAAAAACTAGCAATATTGCCTTTAAAAAACGAGTGGACGATCAAATCCACAACGCAATGATGCGTAAAGCGGTAGTGAAAGCCCAAGAAACTATCGGGGCGAACCGTCAAAGAATGGTGGACGAACTTGGTCACTGGGAAGAGTGGCGTGATGCGGCAAAACAGATCCGTAACCACGTTCTTGCCAATTTAGATGCTTATCTCTACCAATTAAGCGAAAAAGTGCAACAAAACGGCGGTAAAGTCTTTTTTGCAGAAACTGCCGAAGAAGCGACCGCTTATATCCGTCAAATCGCCTTAGAAAAAAATGCTAAGAAGATTGTTAAATCCAAATCAATGGTGACGGAAGAGATCGGATTAAACGATGTCCTTGAAAACGAGGGCATTAAAGTGGTTGAAACGGACTTAGGCGAATATTTACTGCAAATCGTTGGCGATAAGCCATCTCACATCGTTGTACCTGCAATTCACAAAGATCGCTATAAAATCCGTCAAGAGTTACACGAACAACTCGGCTATAACGGCTCAGAAACGCCAGAAGAAATGACCGCCTTTGTGCGTCAAGTGATCCGCAAAGATTTCCTTGAGGCAGACATCGGCATTAGCGGTTGTAACTTTGCCGTAGCGGAAACAGGCTCTGTCTGTTTAGTCACTAACGAAGGTAACTTGCGTTTAGCAACAACGGTGCCGAAAACCCATATCGCCGTAATGGGTATGGAACGTTTAGCCCCAACCTTCCAAGAAGTTGATGTGTTAATCACAATGCTAGCGAGAAGTGCGGTTGGTGCAAAACTCACTGCCTATAACACTTGGCTAACAGGACCACGTCTTGAAGGCGAAACGGACGGACCGGAAGAGTTCCACTTAGTTATCGTGGATAACGGACGTTCAAAAATCCTTGAAAGCGAATTTAAAGAAGTTTTACGTTGTATCCGTTGCGGTGCGTGTTTGAGCACTTGTCCTGCGTATCGTCAAATCGGCGGACACGGCTACGGCTCGATCTATCCAGGACCAATCGGATCGGTGATCTCGCCATTACTCGGTGGCTATGAAGAATTTAAAGAACTGCCTTATGCTTGTTCGCTTTGTACCGCTTGTAACTCCGTTTGCCCAGTGAAAATTCCACTGGCACAACTGATCTTAAAACACCGTGAACATATCGCTCAAAATGGTATGACTCCAGCAGCAGAGCGTTTATCGATTTTCGGTTTCAACTTTGCTAACTCGCATCCAACTTTATGGAAAGTCGGGGTGAATATCGGGGCAAAAGTGGCAGGTAAATTCATCAAAAACGGCAAAGCACCAATTCAAGTAGGCGCACTTGCAGAATGGACAAAAGCCCGTGATTTACCGTCAGCTGAAGGCGAAAGTTTCCGTGAATGGTTCAACAATAGAGGATAAGAGAATGGATTTACAAAACCGTGAAAATTTTCTAAATAAACTGGCGGAAAGAATGGGCAGACCACGTCAGCTCGTGCCTGAACCAATGCCGAAATTAGTCAATGATTATCCAACGACACGCTTAACAGATCGCACTCAAGCTCAATTAGTCGAGGAATTTGTTAGCTTTGCTAAAGTGATGATGACTGATGTAGCGGTGGTGAAAGAAGAAAATCTGATCGCAGAAGTGACCGCACTTTGTGATAAATATGGCGGTGGCTCGGTGATTATTAATAACGACAGCCGTTTAGTTGATTTAGGCATTACGCCAGCATTGCAAGCTAAATACGACAGCTATGTTTGGGATCACAATGCAGATGGTAGTGTGAATATCGACAAAGCGGAAAAAGCCAATATCGGCGTGGTTTACGGCGAATACGGCTTAACGGAATCTGGCGGTATTGTACTGTTTTCAGATAAAGAATTTGGACGTTCAGTCAGCCTGTTACCTGAAAAATCCATTGTCGTCTTGCGTGCCAGCACCGTGTTACCCCGTGTGGCACAGTTAGCTAAAATCCTACACGACAAGGCCCAACAAGGCGAAAGAATGCCATCTTGCGTAAACATTATTTCAGGGCCAAGTGCTACGGCAGATATTGAGTTAATCAAAGTTGTCGGCGTACACGGACCTGTGAATAAGGTTTATGTGGTCATTGATGATCTATAAATAAATTGTTACTGCGAATGGAATGGTTCAATCAAATGTGATTGAGCCATTTTTTATTCTAGATAAAGCGTGATAAAATCCGCATCATTTCTATCTTGAATTATCTATAAAATGGCTAAACAAAATCTCTTAACGGCACAAGGTGAGCGAGTGGCGATTGTTGCTGGATTACGCACACCTTTTGTTCATCGTGATACAGGATTTAAATCTTCCTATGCAACAGATTTAGGTACAATGGTAACAAACGAGCTACTTAGTCGTGCTGCCGTTGGTCATCAACATATTGAACAGCTTGTTTTCGGGCAAGTTATTCAACAGCCTGATATTCCTAACCCTTCTCGTGAAATTGCGTTGGCGTTAAATATGCCTTATGTGCAGGCTTATACTTTGAGTAGCTCTTGTTTGTCTGGGTTACAGGCGTTAGTAAATGTGGCTGGAAGTATTATTAGCGGTTCGATTTCTGCAGGGATTGCAGGGGGAGCGGATTCGATTTCTAATGCGCCTTTTAGTATCAGTCCTCGTGTTATTCACAAGCTCAAGGCGATTTTTAATGCACCAACCTTAGATGATAAGTATCGTTTGTTCCGTGAATTTTCGTGGAAAGAGCTTAAACCTCACGGAGTTAATCTCAAAGATTATATGACCCAAATGTCTGTAGCGGAAATTTCTGAGCAGATGGCACAGCAATTCCACATTAGCCGTGAAGCTCAGGACGAATATGCGTTAAATTCTCACATTAAAGCACAAAATGCGTGGAAATTAGGGTTGTTAAAAGATGAAGTGATGCCTTCATTCCCTCGTCCTTATACTGATTTTGTGGTGTCTGATAGTTTGATTTCTTCGGCCTCTAAAGCGGCTTACTATGAAAAATTTTCGCCGTTAATGAATAAGAGCTATGCAACAGTCACAGAAGCAAATATGCCACGACCTGTAGATGGAGCGGCGGCGGTGTTACTGATGAGAGAGCAAAAAGCGAAAGAATTAGGCTTAGACCCATTAGGTTATATTCGTAGCTACGCCATTACAGGCAATGATATTTGGCAAAATATGTTTATGGGGGCAACGGTGGCAAGCTATCTTGCCCTTGAGCGTGCAAATGTGACCTTGTCTGATTTGGATTTTATTGATATTCACGAAACCTCTGCCAGCCAGATGCTGGTGAATATGAAGCTGTTTACTTCAGATGATTTTGCTAAAAAACAGCTTAATCGTTCCGCTTGTATTGGGGAAATTGATCCTGAGAAGTTGAACCATTTGGGCGGTTCTATTGCTTTTGGTAATCCTCGTGCGGCGACCAGTTTACGCATTTTAATTCAATCGTTGAAAGCGTTGAAACGTAAGGGAGGTGGATTGTCGTTGATTGCCTCAAGTGGATTAGGTGGATTAGGTTCTGCAATGATTTTGGAAAGCGAGTAACAGTATGACAACACAAGCACAATATATCTCACCTTTTCACGTTGAGATTGATGATAATCGAATTGCCATTGTTCGTATTGATGTAAAAGGTAAATCGCAAAACTGGTTGCCTGAGCCGTTTATCGAAGATTTACGCGATGTGATGGGTTCTGTGATTTATCAACAGGCTCGAGGCGTGATTTTTGTTTCGGGTAAAACGAAAGGTTTTATTCAGGGGTATGATCCTGATTATTTGTGTGGTAAAAATGATGAGCAGTTGAAAACCTTATCTCATAATGCTCAGTTAGTAATGCGTGAAATTAATACGCTCAAAATGCCTGTGGTTGCAGTGATTGATGGTGGCTGTTATGGCGTGGGGCTAGAGCTGGCGTTGGCGTGTGATTATCGTATTGCCAGCGAGGAAAGTTATACCAAATTTGCAATGCCACAAATTCGTTCGAGGATTTTGCCTTTTGCTGGGGGGACACAGCGTTTGCCTCGTTTAGTCGGCTTGCAAAATGCAGTCACAATGCTTTTATCTGGGCAGAAAATTGGGGTGGAAAAAGCGTTAAAAATTGGTTTGGTGGATAAACTTATTCCTGCTAGCAATCTATTTGAAACGGCATATCAGTTGTTGCTTAATCATAAAGTGCAAAAAATTGACCATAAAAATCCGCTTGATAAGGTTAAAAAATGGCGTAAACAGCTTGAGGGCAATAAGTTTATCCGTGAAAAATACTTGGCTCATATTGAAAATCGAGTGTGGGATAAGGCTTTTGGCAACTATCCTGCAGTTGAGGAAATGTTGGCATTGTTAAAAGAGCCACATTTTAAAGCTGGGTTAGCTTTAGAGCAAAATGCGTTGGTGAAGTTAATGCACACGGAGCAAGCTCAGGTATTAATGAATTTGAAGCAGACTGAACGAGCAATGAAAGAGCAATATCAGCACTTGGCTCAGGTGCGAGATGTGCAACAAGTAACGGTGTTGGGCAGTGGCTATATGGGGGCAGGTATTGCTTACTTGACGGCAAATAATGCTCAAATTCCTGTCAGAATTAAGGATATTCACCCGTCAGAAATTCAAAAAGCGTTGCAGACTTGTTATGGCTTAATGCAAAAAGCAGTGAGTAAGAAACAGCTTAGTCACGGTGAAATGATCCAACGAATGAATTTAATTACGGGCGGTGAACGCTTAGTTGCGGCGAAATCGACAGATTTTATCGTTGAAGCGGTTTATGAGAAATTAGAACTCAAACAGCAAATGGTGCAAGAGAGCGAAAATTATTACGATGAAAATGCGATTTTTGCCACAAATACCTCAACCTTTGCAATCCGTGACATTGCTTTTGTCGCCAAACGCCCTGAAAATGTAATCGGTTTGCACTATTTTAGCCCTGTGACTAAACGTCTGATGGTGGAGATTATTCCGCACGAAAAAACTTGTCAGCGAGCGGTTTCAACGGCAATTCATTTTGCGATCCAGCAAGGAAAAATTCCGATGCTTGTCGCAGATAAAGAAGGGTTCTTTATTAACCGTATTCTTACGCCATTCTTGCTTGAAGCCATTGAGTGTTTATCCGAAGGGGAAGGGATCGAATTTATCGATCGTGCCTTACAGGAATTTGGCTTTAAGATCGGACCGCTTGCAATGATCGATGAAATTGGCTTGGATATTATTGTTAAATCTAATCCTGCAATGGTGAGCGAATTGGGTAAACGTTTCGCTTTACCGACGGTTATTGAGCGTTTGACGGGAGATGATCGTAAAGGACGTAAAAATAAACGAGGCTTCTATCTCTACGACACAAGAGGGGCACGCACTCAAGAGGATAAAAGCATTTATCACACGATGGAAACTATTATGCGAAACGATATGGAAGCTGAAGACATTGCCCGTCGTTGTGTATTGAGAATGTTAAATGAAGCCTGTTGGTGTTTACGAGATCAAGTTATTCGTTCAACTGATGAAGGTAACGTTGCTTCTGTATTTGGGGTGGATTTCCCTGATTTCCGAGGCGGTGTGTATGCCTATATTAACAAGATTGGGGCAAAAGAGCTTGTTCGCCAGTTACGCAAGCATACGCAACAATATGGCGAGCGTTTTACGCCTTGTGAGTGGTTAGTAGAAAGAGCGGAAAAGGCATAACCAAAGGCTTTCTATCACTTTACTTGAGAGATAATAAAGAGGAACAACGATGAAATTAACTAAAATTACCCTTGCCCTTGCTGGCATTCTTGGCGTTGCTGTCGTTGGGGGCAGTTGGTACACTGGACTACAAGCAGAACAACACTATCAACAATTGGTGCAACAAGGTAATCAAAGCCTTAAATCATTGAAGATCTATGGCATAGATGCAGAAATTAAAGATGTTAAATTTGAACGCCATTTTTTCAGTTCTGATGTGAAATATATCTTAGAGGTAGGAACGGTTGATGAGCGTTATCAGCTACAAGGCAATGATAAACTCTTTCACGGCCCACTACCGTTAAATCGCCTTAGCCAAGTAAACTTAATGCCTGCAATGATGAGCGTTGAGAGCAAACTTCATTTACCTGAAAAATTCAATCTACAGACCCCATTTACCGAAGGGCAAACGGATATTAGCTATGCAGGTAATTTAAGCGGTGAGTTTAGCCTCAATCCTTTCAAAGGCGAAACTTGGGAGCTGGCAAAGACCCAGATTGAGTTCGAGTACAATCCAGCACAAAAATCAGGAAAATTCAGTAGCCAAATTCCGTCCTATCAATATCAAGATCAAGCAAATACTAGGATAGAAATCCAAGATACCCTTTACAAAGCTGATTTTACCTCAAATGAAAAATACCCTGAGCTTAGTTTAGGCAATTATGAGTTCATTTCTAAAATGGTTCGTTACTCGTTTGATGGAAAAGCACCTTTTGCTTTCACAAATCTTTCCAGTCAGGGTAAAAATACTTTAGAAAAGGATCGCTGGACTTCAACGGGGAGCCTTACTGGAGAGTTGATAGCTCAAAATAAACTTAACTTAGGTAAGCTCAACGTTGATAGTTCGATGGAGCTTGACGCAGAGAGTGCTAATGAATTAATGCATTATGCTTCTTCCCTAGAAAAATTAGAGTCTGCGGAAGCTGGTGATGTGGTACTATCGGCTTTTACTAAATCGCCGAAATTACAAATTAAAGAGCTTAGCTTAGAGAACGAAAAAGGAAAAAATAGTCTGTCTTTGAATTTAAATTTAGATAAATTCGATCCAAGTCAATTCAAAGGAATGGAAGATGTTCTAAAAATATTTAAAGCGTCAGTGTTAGAAACTCAATTCAAGTTACCTTCGTTAGAAGTATTAGTGACACAGCTAAATCAACAGGAAGGCTTACCGAAAGAAGAAGCTGAACAGAAAGCAAAACAAACGATCAGTGAGTTTGCATATCAAGCTCAAGCCAGCTCATTAGCTACTTCGGATAAAGATAGCCTGAAAATGAAATTGTCCATTGATCAGGGAAAAGTCAATTTGAATGGCAGAGATGTTCCTGAAGCTGCAGTGCAAGGGGCATTGTTTATGATAATGCTTGGGTTAAATCATTGATAAGTAAATAGGCATAAGTACTACTCTTATGCCTGTAAACAGGGGTTAATTTTCACGTTTCACAATAAACTCAGCCAAAGCAGCAAGAGCCGTAGTATCAAAAGGCAAGGTTTCTAGTGCTTTTAGGGCTGTCTGGTAGAGGCTCTCAGCTTTTTGTTTCGCCCCCTCTAACCCCAGCAGTTTTGGATAAGTGCTTTTATCCAACGCTTGATCTGAACCTGCGGTTTTACCAATGATTTCACTATGACCAATCACATCAAGAATATCGTCTTGTACTTGGAAAGCCAGCCCGATTGCTTCAGCATATTGTACAAGCTGTTGTTTAATCTGATGATCTTGGGCGTAAGCGGATAGATTAAATCCCATCATTACAGAGGCAAGGATCAACGCCCCAGTTTTATTACGATGAATACGTTCAAGTTCATCAAGGGCAATGGCTTTATGCTCAGATTGTAAATCTAAACTTTGCCCCAAACACATACCTTTTGCCCCAGCGGATTTTGCAAGCCATTGCATTTGTGCCACCTTCTGCTCTGCGGTTAGACTTGGGTCAAATGCCAGTAATTCAAAGGCAAAGCTTTGTAGTGCATCGCCAGCCAAAATAGCTGTTGCTTCATCAAAAGCAATATGGCAAGTTGGCTTGCCTCGACGAAGGGTATCATTATCCATTGCAGGTAAATCATCGTGAACCAATGAATAGGCGTGAATGGCTTCCATTGCCCCTGCTGAATGGTCAAGTTGAGCAAGTGGCACGCCTAGCATTTTCCCTGTAGCATAAATTAAGAAAGGGCGAACTCGTTTGCCACCAAGCAAAACAGCATAAGACATCGCTTCAACAAGCGGTGTGTTGTAGGCTGGATATTGCGAAAGTTGCTCGCTTAAAAAATAGTTGATACGTTGTTGATATTGGCTTAATTCAGCGAAAAGGTCGTAATTCATTATGGATAATCCGTAAGATCTGAATGTTCATCTTTTTGTAGCAAAATTTGGATACGTTGTTCCGCTTTTTGTAAGCGTTCTTGCCCTTGTTGCACCAATTTTACTGCGGTTTCAAACTCATTTAAGGCTTCTTCTAAAGGAAGATCGCCGGTTTCAAGACGATTGACGATTTCCTCAAGCTCTTTGAGTGTGGTTTCAAAATCTAGGGTAGGTTTCTTTGCCATAGTCTATTCCTTTTCAAATAATCCCGATATTTTACTTGAGAACGATATAAAAGTAGATGATTTTCTGCTATTGTTTATCGCCTAAATTTAGAGGGGAACTTATGCAAGTCACACAAATTTGTCTTTATCCGATTAAATCTACTCAGGCGTATCGGGTAGAGCAGGCTTTTGTTTTGCCACAAGGGCTGAATTTTGACCGTGAATTTATGATTACCGAAGTAGATGGAACTTTTATCACGGCTCGCAAAGAACAGATGTTATATCGTTTAGCTGCATTTCCCATTTCAACGGGAATTGTCATTCAATCTGATTGTGGCGAGCGATGTGTGGCACTGTATAACGATTTTACTCAACAGCGATCTAGCGAAGTTTGGGGAAGTCATTTTCCATCTTGGGTGGCGAACAACGCGGTAAATCAATGGTTAAGCCAAAAATTTGGGCGTGAAGTTCAGCTACGTTGGCTAGGCGAACAGTCACAACGAATGGTAAAACATTTTGAACCTCAACCGTTAAGTTTTGCAGACAGTAATCCACTTTTATTGGTGTCTGAACAATCCTTAAAACAACTACAACAATGGTCGCCAGTACCTGTTTCGATGGAACAGTTTCGAGCAAATGTTGTCATAGATGGTATTCAAGCCTTTGAAGAAGAAAGGTGGAAGCAGGTGAAAATTGGCACAGTAGAATTTGAGGTAGCTCAACCTTGCACACGCTGTATTTTAATCACCCGAGATCCACAGACCCTTGAATTGGATCCGAATGCAGAACCTTTTCGGACCTTAAAACAACACCACACCAATGAGAAAGGTAAGCCAATTTTTGGGGTGCATTTAGTGCCACAAACAAGCGGTGTTATTCGAGTTGGGGATTACATTACAATTTCAGAGTAATTTTATGCAAAAAAATACCCGCTTTATTTTGTTTCCGATTTTTTTCTTTATCGGATTAAATTTAATGATTTTCAGCCTGTCACGCCTTGGATTATCTCTGTGGCAAGCAGATCGTGTTTCTGCGGTTGAGGGCTGGTTTCCTCTTTTCCTACAAGGCTTGCGAATGGATATTGTGTCCATTTGTTATCTCTTTGGTGTACCAGCATTATTTACGGTGTTATTGGTGCATAACAATGGGTTAGGCACACTTTGGAAAGGCATTTTACGCGTTTGGCTCACGATAAGCAGTGTGTTTGTTCTCTTTATGGAAGTCGCAACTCCTGCGTTTATTGAAACCTATGATTTCCGCCCAAATCGCCTATTTATTGAGTATCTACTTTATCCAAAAGAAGTATTTACAATGTTAGCCAATGGACATTTGACTGCGGTGATTAGCAGTTTGGTTGCAACCACAGTCGCAGGCATTATTTATTGGAAACTGTCTGGCTGGGCTGTTCAACATCTGCGTTTACCTAGCTGGAAACTGCGTCCTGTAATGGCATTGTTGATTATTGCAGTGGCATTTGCTGGGGCAAGATCATCATTGGGACATCGTGGCATTAATTCTGCAATGGTGGCATTTTCAAGCGATCCACTGGTTAATTCACTGGTTCTCAATTCAGGCTATTCTGTATTATATGCCGTACAACAGCTGAAAGATGAAGAAAAATCTTCAGAGCAATATGGCAAAATGTCTGAACAAGAGATGTTTGAGATTGTAAAAAATAGCCGTAATCGCCCCGCTTCTGATTATATTTCAACGGTTATTCCAACATTAACCAAGAATGTGGCAAGCTATCAAGGTAAGCCTAAAAATATCGTTATTGTGCTAGAAGAAAGCCTTGGCGCTCAGTTTGTCGGCACATTGGGCGGTAAGCCACTCACTCCTGAATTTGATCAACTTGCTAAAGAAGGTTGGTTGTTTGAAAATATTTACGCAACAGGCACACGTTCTGTGCGTGGTATTGAAGCTGTTACTGCAGGTTTTACACCAACCCCAGCTCGTGCAACAGTTAAATTGACCAAAAGCCAAAACGGTTTCTTTACCATTGCTGAATTATTGCGTCGCCAAGGCTACAGCACTTCTTTCATTTATGGCGGTGAAAAACATTTCGATAATATGGCGAGTTATTTTTATGGAAATGGCTTTGAAACCATCATTGATGAGAAAGATTATAAAAATCCGAAATTTGTTTCAACTTGGGGTATGAGTGACGAAGATTTATTTGATAAAGCACACGAAATCTTTACTGAATTAGCAAAAGGCGATAAACCGTTTTTCAGCTTAGTGTTTACTTCGAGTAACCACGATCCATTTGAGTTCCCAGACGGTAAAATTGAGTTGTTTGATAAAGAGAAACAGACTCGTAATAATGCGGCAAAATATGCGGATTATGCGTTAGGGTATTTCTTTAAATTGGCGAAACAATCAAATTATTGGAAAGATACGGTATTCCTTGTTATTGCAGACCACGACTCGCGAGTGGCGGGCGATAGCCTTGTGCCAATCAAACATTTCCATATTCCAGCTTTAATTTTAGGGGAACATATCGAGCCTCGCCGCGATAATCGTTTGGTCAGCCAAATTGATATGCCAACGACATTATTATCTGTTGCAGGCATTAGTGGCGATTATCCGATGATTGGCTTTGACTTAACTCAAAATGTCGATCCAAATCGTGCCTTTATGCAGTATGACCAAACGCAGGCCATGATGAAAGGCAAAGATGTGATTATTCTTAAGCCAAATCAAGCTCCTCAAGGTTATGAATATGATAAAGCGAATGAACGCCTTAACCCAAAAGAACAATCTGAGATGATGAAAAAAGAGGCACTTGCACACGCATTATTAGGTAGTTATTTATATAAGCATCAGTTATATAAATTGCCGAAAGATGTTGAATAGCAAGTAATATTTAATTTTTAGTAAATATAGGTATAAAAATTATGAGTATTCGTATTTTACCCCAAGAAGAAATTCAACAAGCTGCAAGCTCTTTTCACAATCCGCCGTTGTTGTATGCCAATCCTAAAAATTTATATGCTCGCCGAGCTAAACGTTTAAGACAATTGACTGAACATAATCCTTTTGGGGATTATTTGGAATTTGTGGCGAACATTGTCGAGGTTCAGCTTGATTTATTAGAAAATCAGCCTATTGCAAATAGAGTGGGCGAACTTACCGCTTATTTGGAAGCTCATCAGGGAGTGAAGCCTTTGGATGTGAAAACCTTTAAGCGGTCAGATGAGTGGCAGAAATTGCTGTTGGCGTTTATTGATAAGTTTAAGCCTTATGCGTCGGATACTGTGTTGGCAACATTGGAATGGTTAGAGAAAGCCTCAAATTCTGAGCTTGAAATGCTGGCGGATCATTTGTTGAATGAGCGTTATAAAGAGGTGGGCGCAGACAAGGCGGTTTTCTTATGGGCGGCCTTGTCGCTTTATTGGGTGCAATTAACTCAGCAACTTCCTCGCAATACCAAAGCGGAGTACGGTGAAGAACGCCATACTTGCCCTGTGTGTAACTCTGCCCCGATTGCCAGTGTGGTTCATTTTGGGGAAACGCAAGGTTTACGTTATTTGCACTGCTCTCTATGTGAAAGCGAGTGGAATATGGTGCGTGCGAAGTGTAGTAATTGTGAGCAGACAGGCAAGCTCGATTACTGGAGCTTAGACAGTATGGACGCAGCAGTGAAAGCGGAAAGTTGTGGTGATTGTGAGAGTTATCTGAAAGTGATGTATCAAGATAAAGATCCACACGTTGAGCCAATCGCCGATGATTTAGGTACGCTTTTCCTTGATGCTGAAATGGAGCAAAAAGGGCTGGCACGTAGTGCGATTAATCCTTTTTTGTTTCAAGTAGAATAATTTTTATACATATTTATTGACTACATAGCAACTGTGTAAGAATACAGTTGCTATAAGTAGAATCTAGGAAACGTGTTGGGTAGCGTAAATTTCTAAGCGTTTTCGTTTTTAGGGAACATCCCCAAACGCATTTTCATTTTTCGTAATAAACATTGCATCGCCGTAGCTAAAGAAACGGTATTGACTTTCAACGGCGTGTTGATAAGCGTTCATACAGTTTTTGAAGCCCGCAAAAGCAGAAACCAGCATAATGAGGGTGGATTCTGGCAAGTGGAAGTTAGTGACTAGGGCATCAACGATACGGAAGGTTTTTCCAGGGTATAGAAAAATTGTTGTGTCTGAATAGAATGGGGCGATTAATTTGCCTTCTTTTTCTGCCGCTTGTGCTGCACTTTCGATAGAGCGAACAGAGGTTGTGCCAACGCAGATCACTCGTTTGCCTTGTGCTTTGGTGGCAAGAATTTTATCGACCACTTCCTGCGATACTTCGGCATATTCTGCGTGCATTTTATGTTCTTCAATGGTTTCTACTCGCACTGGTTGGAATGTGCCAGCCCCGACGTGTAAGGTAACAAAGGCGGTTTGTACTCCTTTTTCTTGCAGTTTTTGTAGCGTTTGATGGTCAAAGTGCAAGCCCGCCGTTGGGGCTGCTACTGCACCTAACACTTTGCTATACACCGTTTGGTAACGCTCTTGGTCGGCATCTTCATCTGGACGGTCGATATAAGGCGGTAGTGGTATATGTCCTGCCTGTTGTAGCAGATCGAATAAAGGCTGTGCTTCTTCAAATTTCAGCTCAAATAACGCATCGTGACGAGCCACCATTATCGCTTTAAAGCCATTTCCTTCTCCTAATTTATCTTCCCCTAGAAAGATTTCAGCATTCTCTTTCGGGGCTTTTGACGAACGGATATGAGCTAAACAGCGATGTTCGTCTAATACACGTTCCACCAACACTTCTAACTTACCGCCACTGGCTTTGCGTCCATAAAGGCGAGCTGGGATAACACGGGTGTTATTAAAAATCAGTAAGTCACCGCTATGGATATGTTCAAGTAAATCATTGAATTGTTGATCTTGATATTCGCCTGTATTACCGTTGAGATAAAGTAAACGGCTTGCACTTCGTTCAGCCGTTGGATAGCGAGCGATAAGTTCATCAGGTAGGTCAAAATGGAAATCGGTTACACGCACAACAGTTCCTTAAAAAATAGTAGGGACGCCACGCTTGGCGTCCATAAGTATAATGAGATAAATAAAACCGTGAATTTATAGTGAAATTCAACCGCTTGCAAGCCTAAGATTGCGATTCTTCTACATTAGGCAAGGCATTGATCACCGCTTTGACTAAAGTTGCCAATGGAATGGCAAAAAATACCCCCCAGAAGCCCCAAAGACCGCCGAAAATAATTACGGCAACGATGATCGTTAATGGGTGTAAATTTACTGCTTCTGAGAATAAAAATGGCACAACAAGGTTACCATCTAAAAGTTGGCTAATCACAAAAGCAAGTAGCAAGTAGTAGAAATCAGGGGATAAGCCAAATTGAAAGAGTGCAACTAACGCAACAGGAATTGTCACTAATACCGCACCAATATAAGGCACTAATACCGATAAACCGACCGCTACTGAGAGTAACAATGGATAGCGTAAATCAAAGAAAAGGAAAATAATATAAGTTACAACGCCAACAATGAGAATTTCTAAAAATTTCCCACGAATATAGTTGGCGATTTGTAATTGCATTTCCCCCCAAACACGAGTAGCAAGGTGGCGGTTTTTAGGCATAAAACGTAGTGCAGAACGCATAAACAACGTTTTATCTTTGAGTAAGAAAAAGACCATTAATGGTACTAAAAACGCATAAATACCTAATCCGACAAGGCTAACAAGAGAGTTGAATGAAAACGACAATAAAGAGTCGCCAAAGGTAAGAATTTTAGTTTTTGCCGTTGCCATTAGGGAGTCGAGCATTGCATAGTCAATCAATTCTGGATAGTGTTCTGGCAGTGCTTCAAGCCATGCATTCAGTAAATTAAACATGCTAGGAAGATCTTTCAGAAAGGTCATGGCTTGATTCCAAAGGCTTGGAAGCATAACGACAAATAAAAAGACAGAAATAGAGATAAAACCACCTAAAACAAGGATTAGGCTTAACATTCTTGGAAATTTTAATTTAGTCGTTAAAAAGCGGATAGGCCACTCTAAAAGATAAGCAAAAACAATGGCAATCAAAAGTGGCATTAAGAGATCACTAAAAAAGTAGATCGTTCCAAAGCCAATAATTAAGATGGCAAGAAGTGCGACAATTTGTGGATCAGTAAATTTCTGTTTATACCAATCCTTGAACATTTCAAACATAATCTATCCTGTCGTGTTTTGCGTTTATTTATTGTTATGATGATAAAAAAAGGGGGCGTTTAATGTACCTACTATGGATCACTGACAAATATCAATTAACAAGATAATGTTGTTTTGTTGTGGTAGGGACACACTGCATGTGTCCGTTTTTAAGGTAAAGATAAAATATCTCGTACCCTTACCACAATGGACACGCTCAGCGTGTCCCTACATTTACTTCTTTTTCGTTATTTACATTATTTTTGACTACAAACCGAAATAAAGCCCAGTTGATTTTCAGGGTCATTAAAGGTCTGGAACATTTTCTTGAAAGTATCACGGTTTTCCGGTTTTAACGCATTACCCACCACTTTCATTGCCCCTAAAACCCCTTCATCTTGAATTAACCCTTTTGGTGATAACAAGCTCATCTCACCGCTAAAGGTTTCAACATTGCGGAAACCACAATGAAGGAAGGTCTCTTTCCAATCCTGCTTATTTAATGGTGCTACGGTGATATTAATCGCATCACGCAATTTAGCGATCACCTCTTCTCTGTTATCGCCATTGAGCAGTAAATCGTGGGTAAGTAATAAACCGTTTGGCTTTAATACTCGCAGATATTCACGAATTGCCTTTTCTTTGGCTTCTTGTGGTAGCATTGTCAGCATTGCTTCGTTGATAATAATGTCGAAACTATTATCTTCAAATGGCAGTTTGGTTGCATTGGCACGCTGAACTTGCACTAATTCTTCAACTTTATGCTCTTTAATGTTTTGTTGTGCTTTCTCTAGAGCTTCTTCATCAAGATCGATACCGATCACTTGGCAACCAAATTGTTGCGCAATTTCGATTGCGGTCGTTCCCATATTACAAGCAACTTCAAGCACTTTTTTATCTTTCCGAAAATCGCCATTTGCAATGAGCCAGTCCGTTGCCACTTTGCCACCTGGGCGTAAACGTGTTTTACCCAAACGAGCTAAGAAATGGTGTCCAACTTCTTCTTTTTTCATATTCACCTCTTTGGATTTTGTAAAATTCTTCTTAATTCAGACCGCTTGCATTGAAAAGAAGTTCAATTTAGGCGGAATAACAAACATTCAATAGCAGTTATACACAGTAAGAACGTAGGGACGCCACGCTTGGCGTCCATTTAGATATTTTATGAAATCCTAGAAAACAGACGCCAAGCGTGGCGTCCCTACAATATTGTTTATTAAAAAAACTGTGCATTACTACCTTAAGGAATAACGCCGTAGATTATACCGTTTTTTTATCTGTGCATATATACAATTAAACAGAAATTTGGCAAAATTTCGCACATATCTTCTAACAACAATGAAGATATATCATCTTGTGTTTAACAAAAAGGAAAAATAATGAAAAAATCAACAAAATCAGAATGCTATGCCCATCAGCGTGGTGAAATTCAAGAGAGTACAATTAAAGCCTTGGTGACGGATAAACTGTTTAGAAGTCGAGTAGAGCGAAACCGAAAAGGTAAAGGAAGTTATCAGCGTAACGCGAAACATCGCAAAGGGGAAAACCCATTTAAAAGTGTTCAGCAGAATGTTTTTAAATGGGTTTTTCTTATCCAGAATTAGGGTTGTTTAATTTGGTATTATGTAGCAGTTGTATAAATATCTTAATTTTCTGCTACAATTCCGTTATCTTTATTTAGGTTAAATAAGAACAAAGAGGCAACTATGCAAAACGAACCCATTCGCTTAACACAATATAGTCACGGTGCTGGCTGTGGCTGTAAAATTTCCCCGAAAGTGCTTGAACAAATTCTGCACACAGAACAGGCGAAGTTTATTGACCCGAATTTGTTAGTCGGTAATGAAACCAAAGATGACGCAGCTGTCTATGACATCGGCAACGGTGTCGGCATTGTCAGCACCACAGATTTCTTTATGCCGATTGTGGACGATCCTTTTGATTTCGGGCGAATTGCTGCGACTAATGCAATCAGTGATATTTTTGCAATGGGTGGCAAACCGATTATGGCGATTGCAATTTTAGGTTTTCCAATCAATAAGTTACCTGCTGAAGTTGCACAAAAAATTGTTGATGGCGGTCGTTTTGCGTGCCAACAAGCAGGCATTGCGTTAGCTGGGGGACACTCAATTGACTCCCCTGAACCGATTTTTGGTTTAGCGGTTACAGGAATTATTTCTACCGAACAAGTGAAAAAGAACGCATCAGCACAAGCCGATTGCGATTTATATCTAACAAAACCACTTGGGATCGGCGTACTTACCACAGCAGAAAAACAAGGTAAATTAAAACCTGAACACCAAAATTTAGCTAGAAATGTGATGTATCAGATGAATTTGATCGGTGCTGAATTTGCCAAAGTTGATGAGATCACGGCAATGACCGATGTCACTGGTTTCGGGTTACTCGGACACTTAACAGAAATCTGCCAAGGTTCAAACTTGCGTGCCGAAGTTTATTTCGATCAAATCCAAACCTTAGACGGTGTCAGAGAGTACATCGCACAAGGTGCTGTGCCAGGCGGAACTACCCGTAATTTCGACAGCTACGGACATCTGATTTCGCCATTAAGTGATGAACAAAAAGCGATTTTATGCGACCCACAAACATCAGGCGGTTTATTAATTGCCGTTAAGCCACAAGCGGTTGAAAGCGTGAAACAAATTGCAAAAAATGCCAATGTCGCCCTTTACCCTGTCGGCAGATTATTGAAAGCGGAAAGTGGTAAGGTATTGATCGACGTGAAATAGTAGGGACACACTGCGTGTGTCCTTCCCTTGAAAAATGTAGAGATGTTTTGGCGGACACACGCAGTGTGTCCCAACATTAAATTTTGAGAATAAATAAGATATGAAACAAAACATTGATGTGGTAATTGTCGGCGGTGCGGTGACGGGTTCTGTACTTGCCTTAGCGTTAAGTTCAGTAAGCGGACACCAATTGCAAATTGCAATCGTAGAAAAAAATGAGCCAAACTATGCACAACAAGGCGGTTTTGACGCACGTTCAATCGCCTTTGCTTACGGCAGTTTGCAAAAGTTAGCTCAAATTCGACCGCTTGCCACGGAACAAAATTTAGCTCAACTGGTTTACCGTATTGCAACCCCCATCAAACAAATTCACGTTTCAGATCAAGGACATTTCGGCAAAACAACCTTAAAAGCCGACGAACTACGTTTATCCGAATTAGGTGTGGTAGTGGAATTAGCCAAACTGGGCGAGCAACTGACCGCATTAATCGCCAAGCAACCAAACATTCAGCTATTCTGCCCTGATACCGTCGCCCATATCGAACGCACAGAACAGCACTGCCACATTACCCTAAACAGCGGAACACAATTAACGTCCAAATTGTTAGTTGCCTCTGACGGCATTCAATCTCAAATTGCCCAGCAATGTGGCGTAACAATCCAATTTATCAAGGATTATCAACAATCCGCCATTATTGCCAATGTTATCCTGTCTGAACCACACCAAAACCACGCCTTTGAACGTTTCACAAAACAGGGGCCTTTTGCATTATTACCACTTAATGAAAAAATGATGTCGCTGGTTTGGTGTATGGAAGATCCGACAGAAGCAATGGCAATGTCAGACAGCGACTTTTTACACGCCTTGCAACAACAATTCGGCTGGAAGCTCGGCAAATTTTTACAAGTCAGCAAGCGGTTTGTTTATCCCCTTTCTTCACAAAAAAGCGAAAGCCATATTCACCACCGACTAGCCATTGTCGGCAATGCCTCCCAGTTACTACACCCTGTCGCAGGACAAGGGTTCAATCTTGGAATGCGAGATCTATTTGAATTGGCAACCCTTGTCGGTCAAGCCTTTGCACAAGGCGAAGATTTCGGCGAAGCAAAATGGCTACAACAGTTTGAACAACACCGCCAAGCCGACCAAACCCGAATTATGCAAAGCACAAGCGGTCTGATTTCGATTTTTGGTTGCGAATTTTTGCCTATTCAAGTCGCTCGTAACCTTGCCCTATTTGGTTTATCTCATTTTTCACTGGCTCGCAATGCCGTTGCTCATAAAGCATTAGGCTGGTAATTTTCGGTATATGTTTAATCAACTTCAACATCAGTTACACAAATTCGTACAACGTGGTTTAGATAATCATCTACGCCTTGCCGTGACAGGCTTAAGTCGCAGTGGTAAAACCGCATTCATCACCAGTTTTGTCGATCAACTGCTACACATTGGCACAGGCGACAACGCCCACTTAAACCTATTTGCCCCTGCTCGAAACGGACAAATTCTTTCCGTAAAACGAGTAGAACAACACGATCTCACCATTCCCCGTTTTGAATACGACAAAAACCGCCACTGCTTCGAGAACGAACCTGCGACTTGGTGTCCATCGACTACGGGGATCAGCGAAATTCGCCTTGCGATCCGCTACCAACGCCGAGATAGCCTGCTTCGCCATCTCAAAGAAACGAGTACACTCTATCTCGATATTTTTGATTACCCAGGGGAATGGTTATTAGATTTACCGCTACTCTCACAAAGTTTCAAAGAGTGGTCGCAACATCAACAGCTGGTACACAAAGGCGAACGTGCAGAGTTAGCACAGGCTTGGCTTGCTCAAGTTAAGCAACTTGACCTTACCGCCAAAACGGACGAAAACCAGCTTGCAAAATTAAGTGAAGATTACACCGCTTACCTACTCAAATGCAAAGAAGTTGGAATGCAATATATTCAACCAGGGCGATTTGTCCTGCCAAATACCGAACGGGGTGCGCCTGTCTATCAGTTCTTCCCCCTACTTGATTTAACGGAAAATGAGTGGGAACAGCTAGAAAAAAGTCCTGAACATAGCATTTTTCACACCCTGAAAAAACGCTATCGCCACTATCAGCAAAAAATCGTCAAACCATTTTATGAAGATTACTTCTCACAGTTTGACCGCCAAGTGATCTTAGCGGATTGCCTTACCCCACTAAATCACAGCCATCAAGCCTTTATTGAAATGAAAACAGGCTTACAACAGCTATTTAAACATTTCCATTATGGCAACCGCTCGCTTTTTAGTCGCCTATTTTCATCAAATATCGACAAGTTACTGTTTGTTGCCACCAAAGCCGATCATATCACCAGCGACCAACTACCGAATTTAGAAAGCCTAATGCGACAGTTAGTGCAAGAAGGGGGGCGACACGCTGAATTTGAAGGCATTGACACAGGCTACCAAGCGATTTCCGCTATCCGAGCGACCGATCCAGTGATCGCCACACAAAATGGACAAAGTTTCAAAGCGATCCGTGGGATTCGCTCTAGTGATAAAAAACTGGTTACACTCTACCCTGGTAGCGTCCCAAACCGCTTACCCGACATCAACTACTGGCAAAATCACCGCTTTGAGTTTGACCAGTTTGAACCGAAAAAAATCGACTTTGATCAGCCAATCCCCCATTTAAGAATGGATGCTGTATTGCAATTTTTGCTCGCAGATAGGTTTGGTTGATAAATTCCCAACAGAATAGTGTTAGTAAGCAAATGTAATATAAAAAATTTGGGCATTTGCTACATAATAGGCTGGATTTAAGGTACAATCTCATTAATTTTCTTAATAAAAAATAGCACTATGAGTAAAAAACCAAAAGTAGCTTCAAATACGATTGCCTTAAATAAACGTGCCAGACACGAATATTTTATCGAAGAAGAAATCGAAGCTGGTCTAGAATTACAAGGCTGGGAAGTCAAATCCCTGCGAGCAGGTAAAGCCAATATCGGCGATAGCTATGTGACATTTCGCAACGGCGAAGCCTTTTTATTCGGTGGCACTATTACCCCGTTAAATGTTGCTTCTACCCATATTGTATGCGATCCAACCCGTACCCGTAAGTTATTGTTAAATAAGCGTGAGTTAGACACGCTTTATGGTAAAGTCAGCCGTGATGGGTTTACCGTTGTCGCTCTGTCGCTTTACTGGAAAAATGCGTGGGCGAAAGTCAAAATCGGCTTGGCGAAAGGGAAAAAATTGCACGATAAGCGTGAAGATATTAAAGACCGTGAGTGGCAAGTTGCTAAACAGCGGATTATGAAGAATGCGAACCGTGGGTAGTATTACAAGCGGTAACATTTCTATAAAATTTTGCAAAAGTAAAAGGACACAAAAATGATCGACCAAAACCTTCTACGTACGAACCTTGAGGAAGTCGCACAAATTTTAAAACTCAAACGTAACTTCAACCTTGATGTTGCTCGTGTTACTAGCCTTGAAGAACAACGCAAAGCATTGCAAGTTAAAGCAGAAAATTTACAGGCAGAACGTAATGCTCGTTCAAAAAATATCGGCGCAGCGAAAGCGCGTGGCGAAGATATTTCTGCATTATTAGCAGAAGTGGACACGATGGGTAACGAATTAGATGCAGCAAAAGTGGAATTGGATAAAGTCCAAGCGGAAATTCGTGAACTGTTATTAAGCATTCCTAACTTACCTGCCGATGAAGTGCCAGAGGGTAAAGATGATAGCGAAAATCTTGAAGTATCTCGTTGGGGTACGCCACGTCAATTTGACTTTGAAATCAAAGATCACGTTACCCTTGGTGAAGGCTTAGGCGGTTTGGATTTCCCTGCTGGTGTGAAATTAACTGGAAGCCGTTTCGTCGTTATGAAAAGTGGTATTGCACGTTTACACCGTGCCTTATCTCAATTTATGTTAGATTTACACACAGAACAACACGGCTATGTGGAAACCTATGTGCCTTATCTTGTAAACCACGATACCCTTTACGGCACAGGGCAATTACCAAAATTCGGCGAAGATCTGTTCCATACTCAACCGTTAAAAGGACAAGATCCAAATGCGGTACAAAAACCTTACGCTTTAATCCCAACCGCAGAAGTACCAGTTACTAATCTTGTGCGTGATGAAATCTTAGACGAAGAAAGTTTACCACTGAAACTGACCGCTCACACCCCGTGCTTCCGTTCAGAAGCAGGCTCTTACGGTCGTGATACCCGTGGCTTAATTCGTATGCACCAGTTCGATAAAGTAGAAATGGTACAAATCGTCGCCCCTGAAAAATCAATGGAAGCCCTTGAAGAATTAACAGGACACGCAGAAAAAGTGTTGCAGTTGCTCAATCTGCCATACCGCAAAATGTTACTTTGCTCTGGCGATATGGGCTTTGGTTCAAGCAAAACCTACGATTTAGAAGTGTGGCTGCCAGCACAAAACACCTACCGTGAGATTTCATCTTGCTCAAATATGTGGGATTTCCAAGCTCGCCGTATGCAAGCACGTTGCAAAGCGAAAGGGGATAAGAAAACTCGCTTAGTTCACACCTTAAATGGCTCAGGTTTAGCTGTCGGACGTACGCTTGTTGCCGTACTTGAAAACTACCAAAATGCAGATGGTTCTATTACCGTGCCTGAAGTGTTGAAACCGTATATGGGTGGTGTAGAGGTTATTAAATAATCCCTACAAGCGATCTCTTTTTATCAATTTATTACCAAAGTAGGGGCGGACCGATGTGTCCGCCCTTGTTTCGTATTGTTTAGGAGGAGATATCACTCTGCTCCTATGAAGTAACTTAGAGCTATTATTTCACTATAGTAGATATTTAATTTTCAAATTAAGCATTTATCTAATTTTATTTTTTGAGGTAATCAATGGCAGCAGAAGGTGCAAGTCAATTAGTTAGTGTAGTGACCCTTTTAGGGGCGGCAATTATTGCGGTACCTATTTTTAAACGTTTGGGCTTAGGCTCTGTTTTGGGATATTTAGTTGCAGGGCTTGCGATAGGTCCTTTTGGTTTAAAACTTTTCTCAGATCCCCAAGCGATCATTCACGTTGCCGAATTAGGTGTCGTGATGTTTCTGTTTATCATTGGGTTAGAGATGAAACCATCTCACTTATGGGGGCTGCGTCGTCAAATTTTCGGCTTAGGCAGTATGCAAGTGGTCGTTTGTGCGGTCTTGCTTACGTTTGTTGGTATGGCTTTCGGCTATTCTTGGAAAATCTCTTTTGTTGGTGGGGCGGGCTTTGTTTTAACATCTACTGCAATTGTAATGCAAGTGTTGAGCGAACGAGGCGATATTGCTAGTCCTCGTGGTCAGCGAATGGTGTCAATCTTGCTTTTTGAAGATCTGATTATTGTGCCTCTACTAGCCATTGTCACCTTTCTTGCACCGACAGATCCAAATCATATTGCCGATCCCCAACCTATTTGGCAGAAAATCGGTATCGCAGGGTTATCTGTGACCGCATTGGTGGTGGTCGGTATTTGGGTACTCAACCCGATTTTCCGTATTCTAGCAAAAACCAAAATCCGTGAATTAATGACGGCAGCCGCACTATTTGTGGTTTTAGGCTCTGCGTTATTAATGGAGGAAGGTGGATTATCAACAGCAATGGGTGCTTTTGTCGCAGGGGTTTTACTCTCCGAATCAAGTTTCCGTCACCAATTAGAGGCCGATATTGAGCCATTTAGAGGGTTATTACTTGGCTTATTCTTCTTAAGTGTGGGAATGGCATTAGATCTAAACATTGTGTTTGATAACTGGGTTCTAATCCTTTCGGCAGTGATTGCAATGATGGCAGTGAAATCATTGTGTATTTTATTAATAGCCAAACTTGCTAAAAGTAGCACCAGCGATGCAATGGATAGAGCTGTTGTGATGGCTCAAGGTGGTGAATTTGCCTTTGTTCTATATGCAGCATCGACAACACAAGGGGTGATTTCTGCAGAAATTCAAGCAAATCTAACCGCTATTGTCGTATTTTCAATGATTTTTGCCCCAATCACCATCATTTTACATGACAAATTCGTAGCACCTCGTTTTGCAAACAAAGCTGGGGAACGTGAAGCCGCTCATATTGAAGAACAGCACCCGATTATCTTAGTTGGGATTGGGCGTTATGGACAAATCGTCAATCATATCCTCACGATGTCTGGCTATCACCCTACTATTATTGATCTTAACGAAGCGCAAATCGAAGGGGCGAAAAAGTACGGAATTAAAAGCTATTATGGCAATGCTACTCGTCCAGAATTACTTCACAATGCAGGGATTGAAACTGCGGAATTATTAATCGTTGCGGTAGATGATAAACATCAAGCGATACATATTGTGGAGCTGGCTCGTTCTATGAACCCGAATATCAAAATTATCGCAAGGGCATACGATCGAGTTCATGTCTTTGAACTTTACAAAGCAGGAGCAGATAAACAAGTGCGTGAGACCTTTGATTCTGCCTTACGCAGTGGACGTGCGGCCTTAAAAATGCTAGGTGTTGAGGAAGAAGTTGCTGATGAAATTTGTGACTACTATTTTGAACGAGATCGCCATAATGTGAAATTAATGGCGGAAGTCTATGATCCTAATTTAGAACTCTTTAAGAATGAAGAAATGCGAAAAATTGCACTAGCTGAAGATCAGGAAACAATGCTCGAAATTCAGAATATTTTGGACAGAGCAAGGGAGAAAAAAGAAGCTTGGTTCTTTAATTCCCCGCACTAAATAAGAAAAGGTTCTGAAGATAGTTTTTCTGTGTAAGACAGTAAATAATTGCTCTAAAGAGCAAGTTTCATCGTAAAGATTAAACCTAATCTGCCAGTTCTATAATTACAGCTCCTGCCAGATTAGGCATGCTTCTACGGTTCTGATCAACAAGCGGTTATTTATTTAACACCGCTTGCAACGCTACCCCAATGTCAGCCAAACTACGCACAGTTTTTACGCCTGCGGCTTCAAGAGCTGCAAATTTTTCATCTGCAGTGCCTTTTCCGCCAGAGATAATCGCCCCTGCGTGTCCCATACGTTTTCCTTTTGGTGCGGTAACACCAGCAATATAGCTCACCACAGGTTTAGTCACGTTCGCTTTGATAAAGGCTGCTGCTTCTTCTTCTGCGGAACCACCAATTTCACCGATCATTATAATCGCTTCAGTTTCGGGGTCAGCTTGGAATAGTGTTAGAATATCAATGAAGTTTGAACCTGGAATAGGGTCGCCACCGATCCCAACACAAGTCGATTGACCAAAACCGTAGTCTGTTGTTTGTTTAACTGCTTCATAAGTCAATGTTCCTGAACGAGAAACAATCCCGATTTTACCTTTTTTATGAATGCTACCTGGCATAATCCCGATTTTGCACTCATTTGGGGTAATCACGCCAGGGCAGTTAGGGCCGATCATTCTCACGCCTGTTTGGTTTAAACGCTGTTTCACTTGAAGCATATCTAAGGTTGGGATACCTTCTGTGATACAAACGACAAGCTGAATGCCTGCATCAATGGCTTCTAAAATAGCATCTTTACAACCCGGTGCTGGTACATAAATAACCGTTGCTGTCGCCCCTGTAGCTTCCACTGCTTCACGCACGGTATTAAATACTGGTAAACCCAAGTGCGTTGTGCCACCTTTGCCTGGTGAAACACCGCCGACAAGTTGTGTGCCATAATCAAGGGCTTGTTGTGAATGGAATGTGCCTTGTCCGCCTGTAAAACCTTGGCAGATTACTTTGGTATCTTTGTTGATTAAAATAGACATTATTTACCCCCTGCCGCTTTTACTGCTTCTACAGCCGCATCTGTTAAGGTTGCTGCTGCAATGATATTTAAGCCACTTTTCGCTAAAATTTCACGTCCAAGTTCTGCGTTGTTTCCTTCTAGGCGAACGACAACAGGTACGTTTACCCCTACTTCATTAACGGCTGCGATAATCCCGTCAGCGATTAAGTCACAACGGACGATACCGCCGAAAATATTGACGAGAACAGCTTTCACTGCTTTGTCAGACAAGATGATTTTAAATGCTTCCGCAACTCGCTCTTTGGTTGCACCACCACCTACATCTAAGAAGTTTGCTGGGAAACCGCCGTGTAATTTGACGATATCCATTGTTCCCATTGCAAGTCCAGCACCGTTTACCATACAACCGATGTTACCATCTAAGGCAACATAGTTAAGTTGGTGCGACTCGGCAAGGGCTTCACGCGGGTCATCTTGGCTAGGATCGTGCATTGCGGCAAGTTCAGGCTGGCGATATAACGCATTACCATCTACCACCATTTTGGCATCTAAGCAAAGTAAATTGCCTTCAGTGGTAACGACAAGTGGGTTGATTTCGAGTAAGGAAAGATCTTTTTCTACAAAGAGTTTAGCCTGCTGTGTGAAGATAAAACTAAATTGTTTGATTTGATCGCCTGTTAAAGCAAGTTTAAACGCTAGTTCACGCCCTTGATATGCCATTCCACCTACAAGCGGATCGATAGCGACTTTATGTAGCAATTCAGGGGTTTTAGCCGCAACTTCTTCGATATTCATTCCCCCAGCACTTGAAGCCATAAAAACGACTTTTTGTGATGAGCGGTCAATTACTGCCCCTAAATAAAGTTCACGGGCAATCCCTGCTGTTTCCTCAACATATAGGGTATTAACAGGCTGACCATTTGCGTCTGTTTGGAAAGTCACTAAGCGTTTACCGAGCCATTTGTCTGCAAATTCACGCACTTCTGCGTCATTTCGTACCAGTTTGACACCGCCTGCTTTGCCACGACCACCTGCGTGGACTTGGCACTTAATTGCCCAAGCATCGCCTTTGAGTTGTTTGATTGCTTCAACCGCTTCATCTGCTGTTTTACAAGCAATGCCTTGGCTGACAGGAAGTTTATATTTGGCAAAGATCTGTTTGCCTTGGTATTCGTGTAGGTTCATAGAGTTGGGGTTCCTATGTGATTAAAACTGTTTTCCCCCCTTTGAAAAAGGGGGGCTAGGGGGGATTTTATCAAGATCATAAAAATGCTGAGATTGTTAAATCCCCCTTAATCCCCCTTTTTCAAAGGGGGAAATGTTCATTCTAAATTTCTAACAACAAACGTGTTGGATCTTCGAGTAAATCTTTGATGGCTACTAAGAAACCAACAGACTCTCGCCCATCAATCAAACGGTGATCATAGCTCAATGCAAGATACATCATCGGACGAATAACCACCTGACCATCTACAGCCACAGGGCGATCTTTAATAGCGTGCATACCTAAAATAGCACTTTGCGGTGGATTGATAATCGGCGTGGACATTAATGAACCAAAAACACCGCCATTAGTGATAGTGAAGTTTCCACCTGTTAAGTCTTCTACAGTCAATTTACCATCGCGTCCTTTTTCTGCCAGTGCTTTAATAGCTTTTTCAATGTCTGCCATTGAAAGTTTGTCGCAATCGCGTAACACAGGGGTAACTAAACCACGAGGGGTAGAAACAGCGATACTGACATCAAAATAGTTGTGATACACCACATCATCGCCATCAATAGAAGCATTCACTTCGGGATAACGTTTCAATGCTTCCACCACTGCTTTGATATAGAACGACATAAAGCCTAAACGCACACCGTGTTGTTTTTCAAATTTTTCACCGTATTGCTTACGCAGATCCATAATCGGCTTCATATCTACTTCATTGAATGTGGTGAGCATCGCCGTAGTATTTTTCGCCTCTAATAAACGTTCTGCAATGCGTTTACGCAAGCGGGTCATAGGCACACGTTTTTCACTACGAGCAGAGTAAGCCACTGTGCTGATCGTATTTTCAACTTTCTCAGCCACTTTCGCATTACGTTTAGCCACAACAGCTTCAATATCTTCACGAGTAATTCTGCCACCTACACCTGAACCTTTCACCTCACTAGCTTCTAAACCGTGTTCTGCAAGTAAACGGCGAACACTTGGACCTAATGCGTCAGCCGAGCTATTATCTGGCTCTAAAGAGGCGGTTTGACGATCTGAAGGGGTTGCTTCATTTACTGGTTTAATTGTCGCTAAAGACACATCACCTGCTTGCTGAGTAACTAAAATACCTAAAACTTGTTTACTTACAACAGTTGCCCCTTCGCCTTGTTGAATTTCGGTAATCACACCATCGCTAGTCGCAGGCACTTCGAGAACCACTTTATCGGTTTCAATTTCTACAATAACTTCATCACGTTTTACGCTATCGCCAACTTTTTTATGCCAAGTTGCAACGGTCGCATCTGCAACGGATTCGGGTAAATCTGGAACGAGGATTTCGATTGTCATTTGTTGTTTCCTTTTCTAATTTAGTTCTCCTCCCCCGTTTACGGGGGAGGGGTGGGTGGGGGAATTGCAACGAAGTTGCAACATTTGAGCTAAACTCACCGCTTGTTTCCCCCCTTCCGCCTTCGGCACCTTCTCCCGCAAGCGGCGGAAGGGAACTTATAAAATTAACGTGTTAATGCCTCATCAACCAACTGCGTCTGCTGTTTGGTATGAAGTGACATATATCCGACCGCTGGTGAAGCGGAAGCTGGGCGACCTGCATATTTCAATGTCGCATTCTCTGGAATAGAGGCTTCGAAGTTGTGTTTGCTACAATACCAAACCCCTTGATTTAATGGCTCTTCTTGACACCAAACATAATCAGTAACATGAGCATAAGGCATAAGTGCTTTTTTCACATCTTCATGTGGATAAGGGTAAAGTTGTTCAATACGAATAATCGCTACATCGGTTTTCTCACGCTGGCGACGTTCTTCTAGTAAATCGTAATAGACTTTACCTGAACAAAGTACCACACGCTTAACCTGTGCAGGATCGAGATTATCTAATTCCCCGATCACCGTTTTAAACTCACCGTTGATCAACTCATCTAAAGTTGAAACAGCAAGCGGGTGGCGTAGCAGTGATTTTGGCGAAATCGCAATCAGTGGACGACGCATTTTACGGATCGCTTGACGACGTAACATATGGTAAACCTGTGCTGGTGTTGATGGAATACAGACTTGCATATTTTGTTCTGCACAAAGTTGTAAGTAACGTTCCAAACGAGCTGATGAGTGTTCAGGACCTTGACCTTCATAGCCGTGTGGCAGTAGCATCACTAAACCGCACATACGTCCCCATTTTTGTTCACCAGAACTAATAAACTGGTCGATAACAATCTGAGCACCGTTCGCAAAGTCACCAAACTGAGCTTCCCAAATCGTCAATGTTTTTGGATCGGTCGTTGCATAACCATATTCAAATGCCAGTACCGCTTCTTCGGAAAGTACCGAGTCCCACACCTCAAAACGCCCTTGGTTTGCGTGCAAATGCGTTAAAGGCACATAGCCTGTACCATCATTTTGATTATGCACAACAGCGTGACGGTGGAAGAAGGTACCACGACCAGCATCTTCACCCGATAGACGAACGTGAGTACCATCATCAAGCAGGGTTGCATAAGCCATCGTTTCAGCCATACCCCAGTCAAGCAGTTTATTGCCTTGATACATCTCACGGCGGTCGTTATAAATTTTTTCAACACGAGGGTGTGGGCGTAACGCTTCTGGATATTCGCACACACGTTTCGCGATTTCTAAGAAACGAGCTTCAGGGAATTTGCTTTCATACGGCGACGTCCATTCATAATTAAGATATTGCAACCAATCCATTGACGCAGTATCCATTTCTCGCCATTCAGGCACAACACGATCACCATTATCTAACGCATCACGATAGAGGTTCATCATCTCAATTTCATCATCACCTGTAATCACCCCTTCAGCAATCAAACGATCCGCATAAACTTTACGAGGTGTCGGTTGTTTCTTAATAATACCGTACATCATCGGCTGAGTAGCCAAAGGTTCATCAGCCTCATTATGACCGTGACGACGATAAGAAATTAAATCAATAAAAATATCACGTTTAAATAAACAACGATATTCCACCGCCATTCTCGCTGCAAATGCCACCGCTTCAGGATCATCACCATTAACGTGAATAATCGGGGCTTGGATCATCTTGGCAATATCGGTACAGTATTCCGTAGAACGGGTATCGTTTGGATTAGAAGTCGTAAAACCGATCTGGTTATTGATCACGATACGGATTGTTCCGCCTACTTTGTAACCTCTCGCATTTGACATATTCAAGGTTTCTTGAACAACCCCTTGACCTGCCACCGCCGAGTCGCCGTGAACCGTGATCGCCAATACTTTCTTATGTTCAGTATCGTGAATACGAGTTTGTCTTGCACGCACAGAACCAATCACCACAGGGCTAACAATTTCCAAGTGCGAAGGGTTAAACGCAAGAGCAAGGTGAACGTGTTTACCGTCCACATCAAAATCAGACGAGAAGCCCTGATGGTATTTCACATCACCTGTACGATTATCATCAGCGTGTTTACCAGCAAACTCATCAAAAAGTTCAGCAGGTTTCTTACCTAACACATTGACTAACATATTCAAACGACCACGGTGAGCCATTCCCATCACTACATCTTCCATACCTTGACGACCAGCGTGACGGATAATCTCTTTCATCATCGGAATAAAAGCATCAGACCCCTCAAGCGAGAAACGTTTTGCACCAGGGAATTTCGCCCCTAAATAACGCTCCAAACCATCAGCAGCGGTCAGTTCCGTTAATAAATTTACTTTTTCTTCTTTAGTGAACAACGGCTTATTCAGCACACTCTCCATTTTCGCCTGAAGCCAATTTTTCTGCTCCATATCCTGAATGTGCATAAATTCCAAACCGATACTACCGCAATAGGTTTCCTTTAACGCCTCAGCAAGTTCGCCTAGCTTCATCGTATCTTTGTTATAAACATAACGCCCGATAGTAAAGGTTTCTTCTAAATCTTTATCACTGAAACCGTGGTAACGGTAATCGAGTTCAGGAACCTGTGAGGTTTTCCAACGATAATAATTAAGCGGATCTAATTTAGCTTCCAAATGTCCACGGAAGCGGTAGGCATTAATGAACTGTAAAACTTTAACGAGTTTTGCACTGGCTTCAGGATCAATCACTGTCACCGCCTCACTGCGATTTTCACGCGCTAAGCGACGGAAATAATCACGAACGCTGGAATGAGGTTGCTCTACTTGGGTAGCTTTTGGCAGTTGAGCAAATACCGCTTGCCAACTTGCATCAACGCTATCAGTATCTTCTAGATACTGCTCGTAGATTTCCTCAACATAAGACTGATTTGCCCCACCTAATGCAGTAGTTGCAATCCAATCGTCAAAGTTTTTATGTTGCATAAAGACCTAACCTTATTTTTATCTGTTTACAAAGTTGTTAAATTTGCTGCCATTATATACATTTCAGTACAAATAAAGGCAAAAAGTCAAAGAGAAATGCTTACTTATAAATCAGTCACACAAATCCCCCCAATTATGACGGATTTTTTAAAGAAAAACTGTGATATAAGTCGAATTTTTACAAAAAATTAACATTATAAAGAGGATGGTTGATGATAGAAGAATAGAAATAAAGGGCGACTACTTCATTCAATAAGTTTCACTGTATACACGATTAAACTAAATGCAATGCCATACATAATTAACCCTGTGACAAAATCTAAAATCTGCCAAGTTCGACGTTTTTCAAAGTAAGGGGAAAGTAAACCAGCACCATAACCGACCCCAAAAAACCATAAAAATGAACAAATTAATGCTCCAAGTAAAAAGTGTATTTTTTCTGTGAAACTTAAAGTGCCGCCAATACCACCGACAATCACCACAGTGTCAATATAAACGTGTGGATTAAGTAATGTAATCGCAAGGGTAATGGCGATCACTTTCTTTAAAGACGACTTAGCTTGCCCTTGTTGTGCCAATAGCTGACTTGAGCCTTGATAAGCAGTGATAAAAGAGCGACTACCATAAGTGAATAAAAAAATCGCACCAAACAGAGCAAGAAATAAACTAGCGGTAGGTGACTGCGAAATAAGCGAACCAAGCCCCAATACACCGATACTCATCAACGCAACATCACAAAGAAAGCAGAGTAGAGCTACCCAAAAAACGTGCTGTTTTAAAATCCCCTGCTTCAATAAAAATGCATTTTGTGCACCAATAGACACAATCAGCCCAAAACAGACCACAAAACCGTGTAAAAAACTTTCCATCACTTAATTTCTCCCTCATACAAGCGGACGATTATACCCAAATATTTCATATATTTGTCGAGGTTATTCGTTAAATTTTGTGTGGGGCTATGTCAGACACTAATTTATTGGAGGAAGGTATAAATGAGCACAGATAGAAATTCTCCATTTTTATTCAATAGTAGAATGGAGAATTTCCAAATGTCTAGAGAGTGTATCTTAGTCTATTAGTTATAAAATCATTTTATAACTAACAACTTACTCGCATTACTCATCATATCCGCTACTTTCGGCTGAGAAGATAATTGCGTTTCGTTCATTGGTTCAATTTTCCAAATATCTTTCGCATAATCTAACACAGAGCGGTCTGATGAGAAGTAGCCCATATTCGCAATGTTGATGATCGCAGAACGTGTCCACGCTTTCTTATTACGGAAGTAGGTTGCTACTTTCTCTTGAGCATCTACATAGCTACGGAAATCCGCACAGGCTTGATAGAAGTCACCTGATGAGAGAATTAACTCTTGATAACGATATGGATCTTCTGGTGAGAATTTACCATTTAAGATTTGTGAAATTGCTTCGTTTAATTCTGCATCTTTTTCGTAGTAGTGATATGGTGAGTAGCCGTTGCGACGTAACTCTTCCACTTGTTCTACGGTGTTACCGAAGATAAAGATGTTGTCGTTACCTACACGATCTAAAATTTCCACGTTTGCACCGTCAAGGGTACCGATTGTCAATGCACCGTTTAGGGCAAATTTCATATTTGATGTACCTGATGCTTCTGTACCAGCAAGGGAAATTTGCTCAGACACATCTGCTGCTGGAATAATTAATTGTGCAAGGCTTACGCTGTAGTTCGGAATAAAGACAACTTTGATTAAATCACGAATATGGCTGTCGTTGTTGATCACATTTGCAACATCGTTGATTAAACGAATCACTTTTTTCGCTGCATAGTAAGCACTTGCTGCTTTACCTGCAAAGATAAAGACGCGTGGCTGCCAATCTGCTGTTGGGTTTCTTAAAATACGGTTATAGTGAGCAATGATGTGTAACACATTTAATTGCTGACGTTTGTATTTGTGAATACGTTTAATTTGAACGTCAAAAATCGCTTCAGGGTTGAGTTTAATTCCTTGAGTTTGTTCTACATAAGCGGCGAGTTTACGTTTATTTTCTACTTTAACCGCAGCCACTTCTACTTGAACATCAGTATCATCAACAAAGGCATTGAACTTGTCTAACTGAGTTAAATTGGTACGCCATTCTTTGCCAATACGTTTATCTAAAATTGCAGCAAGTCCAGGATTAGCGATATGAATCCAGCGACGTGGGGTTACACCATTTGTTACGTTGGTGAAGCGATCTGGGTAGATCTTCGCAAAATCGGCAAAAATAGACTCCACCATTAAGTCTGAGTGAATTTTGGCTACGCCATTGACTTTGCCTGATGCAATCACGGCTAACCACGCCATACGAATACGACGGTCGCCTTGTTCGTCAATAATAGATACACGACGGATTAATTCTTCATCATTTGGGAATTGCTGACGAACCTCTTGTAAGAACCAATCGTTGATTTCAAAAATAATTTGTAAATGACGTGGTAAGATACGAGCCACCATCTCCACAGGCCAAGTTTCTAACGCTTCGCTCATTAAAGTGTGGTTGGTGTAGAAGAATACTTTGCGAGTCGTATTCCATGCCTGTTCCCAACTATAACCTTTTTCGTCAATTAAAATGCGCATTAACTCAGGAATCGCAAGGGTAGGGTGGGTGTCGTTAAGGTGGATTGCCACTTTTTCCGCAAGATTTAAGCAAGATCCCGATTCCACTTCATGACGACGAACGATGTCTTGTACTGATGCAGAGCAAAGGAAATATTCTTGGCGTAAACGTAATTCACGACCGTTGTAAGTTGAATCGTCTGGGTAAAGTACACGAGAAACGTTTTCTGAGCTATTTTGTTGGCTCATTGCTGCAAAATAGTCACCACGGTTAAAGTCTGCTAAACCAAATAGTTTTTCCCCTGCGTGTGCAGACCATAGACGTAAGCTGTTGGTTGCAGTGGTTTTAAATCCTGGGACAAGCTGGTCGTGGGCTTGAGCAATGATTTCTTCATCAGGTTGCCATACGGTTTTTTTGCCTTCTTGCCAAGTTCTGCCACCAAAACGTACAGGGAATTTTTTACTTGAACGTAAGTAAGGCCACGCAAATTCATTTTCTAACCAATAATCTGGATTTTCAACTTGTTCGCCATTTTTTATCTCTTGGCGGAACATACCGTATTCATAACGAATACCGTAGCCAATCGCAGGGATCTTCATTGCTGCAAGACTGTCCATATAACACGCAGCCAAGCGACCTAAGCCGCCGTTACCTAAGCCTGGATCGCCTTCTTCATTAATAATGTCTTCAAGATTTTGACCTAGCTCGTCAAACGCAGCTCGAATTAGATCATAAACACCTTCTGCAATCATAGCATTACTGAAGGTTCTTCCCATTAAAAATTCCATAGAAAGATAATAAACACGACGGCTTGTATTTGCCGCTTGGCTACGACGAGTTTGTAACCAAGATTCCGTAGAAAGATCACGCACAACACGCAATGCCGCATTTAACCAGTTACGTTTGCTTGCTTCACGCGGTTCTACACCAAGAGCAAAAACAAGTTTATGCAAAATGGCATTTTTGACATTTTGAATGTTCTCAGGGCTAAGATGTGTGTTTGACTGAGCGATAGTCATTCATTACTCCTATTAAATAAAACGATAGAAAGAATAAAAAAACGACGCATTTTACAATACTTTTGTGAAGTTTCTTACCAAATTACGAAAAATTGCGCTTACTTACTGAACTATACTGTTGAAAAAGTAGAAACAGCGAAGTAATGTTTGATTTTTCTTAAATTTTCATTAGAATACGCACTCGGTTTTTTAACCGTCAAATTTAGGGAAATAGCTGGGTCGCCTGCTATTTTTGTATCAATGGAACCTTAGGTTCCCTTTTTATTTATGAGAATTTAATTATGTCATTCAAATTTGAAGCTGAAGTTCGTTCGGCGCAAGGTAAGGGTGCGAGCCGCCGCCTGCGTCACAATGGTCAAGTTCCTGCAATCATCTACGGTGGTAAAGCAGAAGCTGTATCAATCATTTTAGACCACGATAAAGTAAACAACGCACAAGTACACGATGCGTTCTACAACGAAGTGTTAACTATCGTTGTTGCGGGTAAAGAAGAGCAAGTAAAAGTACAAGCGATTCAACGTCACCCAACTAAACCAAAACTTGTTCACTTAGACTTTAAACGTATTTAACCCCATGTAGTTAAACACTATTTCTCAGACTTTGTATCTGTTAGTTTTTTTAATTTAAAGTCAGATTACTACGAGATAGTTTAGGAATAAATTTCAAGTAGTTCCAAGCCCCTTTTATCAGCGGATAAAGGGGCTTTTAACTATAATAAATAGGGGCTAGATAACTAACTTAAACCGCCTTTAACTAATTATGTTTAAATGGAAATTTGAGCTTTAAGTTACTGTGATTAAAACGCTATTTGCATTCCTTCAAATACAATTCCAAATGTACTTTGGAAATACTGTTAAACTTGAGTAAATGACGTTTATCTTGGCTCTAAAAATGCTCAATTCTGTTTATATGTTTTTTTTCTATGGAGTGGTATAACTCAGTGCCACAGTCAATGAATGCTTTGCCGTTGAAGATTCTGTATTAGGTATGATTTCAGGCAAAGCAGCGAATATGAAAACTGTCGTTATTCCTGCTAAGGCAGAGTGGGATGATCCACGTTGGTCGTTGGCAGATTATAAGTTAGAGCAGATTTCTGACTTGCTAGGATTAATAAAATCATCATAAATTTGATATAGATTGTATTTTCATTTGAAAAACCGCAGAAAAGCGGTTTTTCCTATTTATTCTGATTATTTAGTGATAAAATTGCCTGGATTTTAATCTTTGTTATGTGTTTGAGTGGTGAGTGAAGGAAATGTTATGAAGAAAGTGCGTAGATATTCGGAAGCGGCTTTCGTATCACTATTGGTAACAGCTTGTGGTGGGGGAGATAATTCCTCAAATATGACACTTATTATTAGACAATAACTATTTGCTAGCACAGCTTGGAATGGCAAATGCGAAAAACAAGATTAAGCGTTCAATTTTAATGCCAAATGAAACACGCCGTGTCGAAACAGAGGTTAAATCAAAGCTTTATCATTTCTATACGGAATTAGGACATCGTATTAAATTTGAACAAGGTGAAATAAGTCCGTTTATCGGATACCAATTTGATTCTGTTTATCAAAAAGCCTTTGACGAAGGAAAAAACTTTGGTATTCAAGCGAATCGTACTCAATATAACTTAAATAGTTATTTGCTAGGGTTACGTGCCACCATGAAATGGGGAGATTTGAGCTTAAATACGACCTTATCTCACCGTATGACCCCAAAAGCAGAAAATGCGTTTGGCTTTAATGCTCGCTATATCGGTGCGGAAAGTGAAATTGAATTACAGGGTATTTCACCTGCAAAATATGCCACTATGGCGAAGTTGGGATTGAATTATCAAATTAGCAAAGCTCTTCATCTTTTCGGGGAATATGCGATTGCTCGTCAAAAAGGTGGAGAAAAATGGCAAAACGTGAGTGTAGGAATGAAGTATCAGTTTTAGTCACTTTTTGCAAAAAATCAGGCTAAAGTGACCGCTTGTATATCATTTGCTTGTGAAATAAGCCTTTTTGGACTATTATCACAGGCAATTACATTGCTGTTACAAGCAATGAGACAGACAATTTAGGGGCGTATCTTACGCCCCATTATTTATTTAAGAGAAAAAACAATGGCAAGAGAGTTTTCAAGAGCAGATCGTGTAGCACAAGAGCTACAAAAAGAGATTGCAATTATTTTACAACGTGAGGTGAAAGATCCGCGTATTGGTATGGTGACGGTGTCTGATGTGGAAATCAGTCGTGATTTAGCCTATGCCAAAGTGTTTGTGACTTTCTTGTTTGATAGTGATGAAAGTGCGGTAGAACGTGGGTTAGAGGGGCTAAATAAGGCTTCGGGCTATATTCGTACCTTAGTGGGTAAGGCGATGCGTTTGCGTATCGTGCCTGAATTGCGTTTTGTGTACGATCAGTCGTTGGTCGAGGGTATGCGTATGTCAAACTTGGTGACAAATGTGATCCGTAAAGACCAAGAGCGTCACGTTGAAGAAGAGTAACGATGGGCAGACCAAAGAAAAAAGGGCGTGATGTCCACGGGGTGTTTTTGTTGGATAAGTCGCAGGGCGTAAGCTCTAACGATATTATGCAAAAGGTAAAACGCCTCTTTAATGCGAATAAAGCAGGGCATACGGGAGCGTTAGATCCGCTTGCTACGGGTATGTTGCCGATCTGTTTAGGTGAGGCGACTAAGTTTTCTCAGTTTTTGTTAGAGGCGGATAAGCGTTATCGGGTGATCGCAAAATTGGGGGAGCGGACGGATACTTCTGATGCTGATGGGCAAGTGGTGCAGACGCGTGAAGTGAAGGTCGAAATTGCAGATATTTTGGCGGCACTTGAGGCATTTCGTGGTGAAATTTTGCAAGTGCCAACGATGTTTTCTGCCTTAAAGCATAATGGTAAACCCCTTTATGAATATGCGAGAGCAGGCATTACTGTGGAGCGTGAGGCTCGCCCGATTACGATTTTTGAGCTGTTATTTGTTGAGTATCAAGCCCCTTATTTGACGTTGGAAGTACATTGTTCTAAGGGAACTTATATTCGGACGTTGGTTGATGATTTGGGGGAGGCGTTGGGTTGTGGCGCTCACGTTACAATGTTGCGTCGTTTGGCAGTCGCTGATTATCCTGTTGAGAAGATGATGAGCTTAGAAGCCTTGCAAAATTTAGCGGAAAATCAGCCGCTTGTTGAGTTAGATCAGTTGTTGTTGCCGATGGATAGTGCGGTGGCTCGTTTGCCTCATTTGGATTTAACTGATGAACAGACAAGAGCAGTAGGTTTTGGGCAACGTGTGAAATTTGATAATCCGCAAGGAATTTATGGACAAGTGCGGTTGTTTTCAGCAGAAAAGCTGTTTTTAGGCGTTGCTGAAATTACTGCGGATAATGTGATTAGACCAAGTAGAATGGTCAATAGATAAAGTAAGATGATAAAGAGATCCTATTTAACCATATCAATGGCGTGCTTGGTGTTGGCAGGGTGTGCTAATTCTGAGCAAGAGTATCCTAAGGTGGCGTTGGAGGCTAAGTATCCTAATGCTCGTTCTTTAGCTCATTTTGATGATTATGTGAGTTTTTTAAAGAAAAAAGCGGCGAATGAAGGGGTTTCCGCAGAGGCGCTAAATACGGCGTTGAATATTCAATATGTGCCTCGTGCCGTTGAGTTAGATCAGCAACAAGCTAGTCGTCGACGTGATCCTAATTTACCTCCGCCACCGCCAAATCCAAATGGGGTGACGAATTATTTGAATAAGACCTTAACCCAAGCAAAAGTGGACGTGGCGGCACAACGTTGGTGGCAATATCAGCCTCAATTAACCAAAGCAAGCCAGAAATATGGGGTGCAAAAAGAGTATTTGATGGCGTTATGGGGTATGGAAAGTAGCTTCGGGCGTTATCAGGGCAATTTTGATGTGTTGTCTGTGTTGGCGACACTGGCATTTGATGGTCGCCGAGAGAAGTTGTTTACTCAAGAATTTGTCAATGCAATGAAGATGTTGCAACAGGGAACCTTAGTGCGTGCCGAGATGAAAGGCTCGTGGGCTGGGGCAATGGGGCAGACGCAGTTTATGCCAACCTCTTATTTGAACTATGCGGCAGATGGCGATAACGATGGGCGTAAGGATATTTGGAAAAATCAGTATGATGCCTTTGCTTCTATTGCGAATTATCTGGCAACTGTTGGCTGGGATAAGGACTTGCCGTGGGGGGTAGAGGTTAAGTTGGCTCAACCTATCGATCTCTCTTTTTCTGGGATTGAGTTGAATAAAGCAAAAAGCCTTGCTGAGTGGCAGGCGTGGGGTGTTTATTTAGCCTATCCAACGGCTCAAGAAACAACAAAACTGAATGCGTTGAGTTCAGAGAAGTTGTGGTTGGTTCGTCCTGATAAAGAGGTAGGGCGAGCGTTCTTGGTGTCGAATAATTTCCGTACGATTTTAGATTGGAATAAGTCGAATAATTTTGCGGTGAGTATCGGGAAATTTGCAGATCGTATTTTGCAGAGAGTAGAGTAGGGAAGAACGATGGCGACCTATATCGTGGGAGATTTGCACGGCTGTTTTGATGAATTTCAGTTGTTGCTTGAGCAAGCTAATTTTGATCCGCAGTATGATGAACTTTGGCTAACGGGTGATTTGGTTGCTCGTGGCGAGAACTCTTTGGCTTGTTTGCGTTATGTGAAGGCTTTGGGGGAGAGGGCAACTGTGGTGTTGGGTAATCACGATGTGCATTTACTTTCGACACTGCAGGGAATTAAAGCGGTGAAGCCTAAAGATAAGGTTGATGCGATTTTTGAGGCGGAAGATCGTTTGGAATTGCAAAATTGGTTACGTTCTCGACCGCTTGTGGCACAACACCCTGTTCATCAATTTTTGTTAGTCCACGCAGGAGTAAGCCCAGAATGGGATTTAGCGACCACTTTAGCTTGTGCAAGGGAAGTGGAAACGGTGTTACAAGGTGAGCAATTTGCAGATTTTCTTGCTCAGATGTATGGCAATTCACCAGACCAGTGGCGTGCGGATTTGCAAGGCATTGAGCGTTGGCGTTATGCATTAAATGTGTTTACGCGTATGCGTTTTTGTTATGCGGATAAGCGGTTGGATTTTGATTGTAAATTACCAGTCGAAGAAGCCCCAGAGGGCTTAAAACCTTGGTTTGAACTAGATAATCCGTTTTATCGCCAGCAACCGATTATTTTTGGGCATTGGGCGAGTTTAATTGGTTATCAAACTCCAGATACGATTTATGCGTTGGATACAGGCTGTGTTTGGGGTAATCATTTGACGATGTTACGTTGGGAAGATAAACATATTTTTACACAAAAACGCTTAAATTTGGATTAAAAACAAGCGGTTGGTTTCCCTCGCTATTGCGTTGTTTTTGCTTTTTCTTTAGAATAGACCTCGTTTTTATGCGACTATAGCTCAGTTGGTTAGAGCACCACCTTGACATGGTGGGGGTCACTGGTTCGAGTCCAGCTAGTCGCACCATTTTCCCAAAAGCAGAAATTCCCCGTTTCTGCTTTTATTTTATAAATTCCCCATAAAAACAAATACTTACCTAGTATTTGACAGCGAATTACCCACTAAAAACCACGTTTTCTACCCCCTGTTTTTTATAAAAAACAGTCATTTCCTGATCGATTTCGATCTGTTCTAAAATTAATTGCACACATTTGCACACATCAACTGCACACATTGCAAATAGCGATGAGTGCTTGATACACAAGGGATAGAACAATGGCAACCATCATTAAAAACAGCAAAAAATGGCGAGCGCAAGTGCGCAGACAAGGTATAACCAAAACCGCAACATTCACAACACGCACAGAAGCGGTCAATTGGGCGAATTTTATCGAAGCAGAAATTGAAGCAGGGCGTTACACCAACACCCCAGATGTCACATTTTCCGCCTTACTGATGAAATATTTACAAGAAGTGACCTGCCACAAACGGGGCAAACGTGAAGAACGCTTCCGCATTTTACGCATTGCCTGCACACCGCTTGGCGAAGTCAAATTGAACGAACTTGCCAAAGAGCATTTCAGAGCGTGGCAAAATCAACGGCTCACCGAAGTACAACCAGCTTCAGTCGCAAGGGAAAGAGCCACCCTATCAGCCGTCATCGCAAAAGCGATGGAATGGGATTTTTTAACAACCAATCCTTTAAAAACCTTAGAAAAAATCAAACTCCCAGCAGTGACCCTATCCCAAATTCTGTGTAAACACCCATTTCAACTTAACGTTGATCGTCTAGGCGATCACCAAAATCAATCATAAATCGATTCATTGCCAGTTTCCAGTTCTGAATGACGGTATACACCTTACCATCACGCTTTAAAAGCCCGAATACAGCGGTTTTACTCACAGCTCCACGACCTCGTTTACCTTTGCGAGTGCCGCCAAAATAGCTTTCATCGGCTTCAATTTCACCTTCAAACATCTCCATATGTGGGCTGTTTTGATAGATAAGCAATCGCAGACGATAGAAGTAATAGGCTGCTGTCGTTTTATTTACATTTACCAACTCAGTTGTTGTTCGAGCAGTGACACCTGCCACAAACAGCTCAATGAGTTTATTTTGTTTATGCTGACTTAGGCGACTTTTTCTCATTTGGTTATTTTAACCTAAAATAGAGCTTTTAGTCGTTATCTAGGACAGCCCCAAGATATTTTACACACATTATGCTATCTCTCTACTAAGAGTATAAATAATGCTAAAGCGATAATTTAGTAAATTGATTTTTTCTAATAAAAAGTACCTATAATTTGAGATATTACTTTTTCTCTTTTGATGAAGAGTCAGTAGTACTATTTTGAGATAGCATGTTTTTTGTAAAAGAAAGTTTACTATTTAGAAATATTTTTCTATTCCGTGTGATTTTTCTAGCTAAATTCTGTATTTTAATTAAAATATACATGTTCATTTTTATTGACAGGTAATTGTATGAAAAACAAAACATTAGGAAGTACCTTAATTGTTGCAGGTACGACAATCGGGGCTGGAATGCTTGCTATGCCTTTAACATCGGCAGGTATCGGCTTTGGTTTTACGTTTTTACTTTTGGTTGCACTTTGGTTATTACTTTGCTTTAGTGCCTTATTATTCGTTGAAGTGTATCAAACTGTGGACAGTGATGCAGGGCTTGGTACTTTGGCAGAAAAATATTATGGCACTTTCGGGCGTGTAGTTTCAACAACGGTTTTAATTGTATTTCTTTACGCTATTTTATCCGCTTATGTATCAGGCGGTAGTTCACTTCTTGCTGTATTTTTACCAACTATTATTGATGCTGAAACCACTACGCGTATTTCAGGTGTGATTTTTACACTCGTATTTGGTGTATTTATTATTTTAGGTACGACCAGTGTTGATGCAGTAAATCGTCTATTGTTTACCACTAAGATTCTTGCTTTTATCTTGGTGTTATTTTTACTCTTGCCAAACGTATCTATAGATAACTTAATGGCAATGCCTATTGATAATGCGTTATTAATTTCAGCAAGTCCAATTTTCTTTACAGCATTTGGTTTCCACGGTTCAATTCCAAGTTTGAACAAATATTTAGAAGGCAATGTGAAAGCGTTGCGTATTTCTATTGTTGTGGGTACATCCATTCCGTTAGTTGCCTACATTTTATGGCAATTGGCAACGCACGGCGTATTAACTCAAACAGAATTTTTACAAATTTTGGAAAAAGATCCGACATTAAACGGTTTGGCTGAAGCGGCTAGACAAATTACAGGTAGTTCAATTATTGGTGCAATGGTGCGAATTTTCTCGGCATTAGCCTTGATCACTTCATTCTTAGGTGTGGCACTTGGTCTATTTGAAGCATTGGAAGATCTTTTAAAACGTGTAAATATAAATGCAGGAAGAGTGAGTTTAGGTGCATTAACCTTTATTCCGCCAATGTTATTTGCCTTCTTCTATCCACAAGGCTTTATTGCAGCTCTAGGCTATGCTGGGCAAATGTTTGCTTTCTATGCGATTGTGTTACCAATTGCAATGGTTTGGAAATTACGTCGTCAAAATCTAAATTTACCATATCAAGTAAAAGGTGGTTCTATTTCCCTATTACTCGCTTTACTTATTGGGGTATTTATCGTGATGGTACCATTCTTGATTGAAAGTGGATGGCTACCAAAAGTGGTTGGATAATTTGTTGAATAGCAAGTACAAAAATTAAGTCATTTTGTATTATAAAAAAATACACCGAGTGTAATAATTTTTTTACATTGAGAATTTTTCGTTACGTTTTAATTTTGTTTTGCTAGAATGCCTAGGATTTTTATTTCAGGAGTTTTTATGAAAAATAAAATTTTAGGCAGTGCCTTAATGATTGCAGGCACAACCATTGGTGCAGGAATGTTAGCAATGCCATTAACTTCCGCAGGAATGGGCTTTGGAATGACGTTGGTATTGTTGGTGGGATTATGGTTGCTTCTCACTTATACTGGATTACTGTTTATGGAAGTCTATCAGACCGCCGCACAGCAAGATGTTGGGGTAGCAACCCTTGCTGAACAGTATTTTGGAATGCCTGGTCGCGTATTAGCGACAGTGTGCTTACTTGTACTGCTTTATGCACTTTTAGCTGCCTACATTACAGGCGGTGGCTCTCTTGTTTCAGGACTATTACCTGAAATGGGAGAAGGTGATACCACCTTAAAAGTTGGCATTTTGCTTTTCACCTTTATTTTAGGGGTATTTGTTGTCGTAGGTATTAAAGGGGTAGACGGTTTAACTCGTGTTCTTTTTATCGGTAAAATCGTTGCATTTGTATTTGTACTGTTAATGATGTTTCCAAAAGCAAAATTGGAGAACTTAACCGCAGTGCCACTAGATAACTTATTAGTTATTTCAGTGATCCCGATTTTCTTCACCTCTTACGGCTTCCACGTTATTATGGGTAGTATTAATAGCTACCTTGATGCGGATATTCGTAAAATTAGAATTGCGGTGATTATCGGTACAGTGATCCCTCTCGGTGCTTATTTACTATGGCAGTTAGCAACACACGGCGTATTAAGCCAAGGCGAATTTGTCACCTTATTAAACCAAGATCCAACTTTAAATGGTTTAGTTAAAGCAACAAGCCAAATCACAGGCAGTACCATTTTAGGCGAGGTAGTACGTATTTTCTCAGCATTAGCTTTAATCACCTCTTTCTTAGGGGTAGCAATGGGTATTTTTGAAGGGGTTGGCGATTTACTAAAACGTGTAAACTTGCCAGCAAATCGAGCGATTTTGACACCTTTAACCTTTATCCCTCCGCTTGCATTTGCCTTATTCTATCCAAACGGCTTTATTGCAGCCTTAGGTTATGCAGGTTTACTCTTTGCTTTCTACGGATTAATTTTACCTATCGGTTTAGCGTGGAAAGCTCGCCAAGCACACCCTAACTTACCCTACCGTGTAGCAGGTGGTTCTATCGGTTTAATTTTGGCTTTCATTATGGGTATTGTGATTATTGTTATCCCATTTCTAATGCAAAACGGTATTTTACCTACTGTTGCTGGTTAGAGGTATATTGCTTAGGTTTCTATTCTGCACCTTAGTTAATTGGTAAAGCCAAACCTCTTTGAGGTGCAGATCCATATCAGGTTCCTTTAATTTTGTCTCTATGCCTTTATTGGAATATTCTTAGGGTAAAAAGACAGCTTCTTATCGTTTTTTATCTAATTTTTCTGGTTGCTCAATTAAAATTAGAATGGCGGAGTTACCACCCCATTCTCTCGGTGCTTGGTGTAATGCAATCACTTTCGGATGTTGAACAAGCCAACGAGGGATTTGATATTTCAACGCCCTTGTGCCATAGCCTGTCATAATGCTGGCACAATAAATCCCTTCTCGCTCACAAGCTAAAATTAAACTTGCCAGCTCTTTTTTGGCATTTTCTTTGGTCAAACCGTGTAAATCTAAAAAGAGTTCAGGGTGAAAGTCGCCACGGCGAAGCTGTTTTAAAATATAAGGATCGACATCTTCTCGACGGTATTTCACTTTATCATTTTCTTCGGTTAATAACGGCTCATATTCATCGGAAAAATAAAACAATGTATCCGCTTTTTCTTTTAATTCTCTGATCTCATTGATTTTTTTACGCGGTTCAACTTTAGGAACAAAGGTATCTTGTTTGATTTTCTTTGTTCCCTTAATCGCTTCTCGAAACAAAGCTAACTCATCATTTTCTAACATAATATTTCCTTTTAAATTAATCAGCCCATTCTAACACAAAGGGAAATATGGTATAAAACGGCAATTTTTCAAAATAGGTATTAAATATGTACGAACATAACCTTGAACTTCTTGATGAAATCGCTTCATCGCCTGTTGCTGACGATCTTGCCACTATTTTAGATATGATGCGTTGGGCATACAGCTACTTTAACGCCTCTGATCTCTATTACGGACACGGACACGACAATGCGTGGGATGAAGCCAATCAACTGGTTTTAACCGCTCTTGCATTGCCAATGGACGTGCCAGAAACACTCTACGCTTCACGCTTAACCTGTGTAGAAAAAGAACGTATTATTGAAATGGTCGAGCAACGTTTAGGCTTACGCAAACCCGTTGCTTACTTAACAAATTCGGCGTGGTTCTCTGGCTTAGAGTTTTACGTTGATGAACGAGTGATAGTGCCACGTTCCCCTATCGGCGAATTAATTCAACAAGGTTTTACGGGGATTTTACGAGCTGAACCAAAACGCATTTTAGATATGTGTACAGGAAGTGGCTGTATTGCGATTGCTTGTGCCGACAAATTCCCAAATGCTGAAATTGATGCGGTTGATCTCTCTGTAGATGCGTTAAATGTGGCTGAAATCAACATTGAACGACACAATATGGCTCATCGTGTATTCCCATTCCAATCAGATCTGTTCAACGATCTACCACAAGATCGCTATGATTTAATCGTGACTAATCCGCCTTATGTCGATCAAGAAGACTTAGACGATATGCCAGAAGAATTTCACCACGAGCCCGAAATGGCATTAGGTTCTGGGGCGGACGGCTTGGATATTACCAAACGCATTTTAGCTCAAGCGGCAGATTTCTTATCCGATAACGGCGTATTAGTCTGTGAAGTGGGTAACAGTATGGTTCATTTAATTGAACAATTCCCAAGCGTGCCATTCCACTGGCTTGAATTTAAAAATGGTGGGTTAGGGGTGTTTAGCTTAACCCGTGAGCAGTTAGTGGCGAATAGACATTTATTCTTTTAACTCATCGGGTTTGTTATATTTCCTGTATTTTAGTACGTATATAAAGATTAAATTCAGTAATTTTTAGAAAATTTTCGTTATAATAGAACCCAATTTTTATTAGGAGGAATATCCATGGCTACTATCAAAGATGTTGCTAAATTGGCTGGGGTTTCAACCACTACCGTTTCTCACGTTATCAATAAAACTCGCTTTGTGGCAGAAGATACTACAAAAGCCGTATGGGATGCGATTGCCAGCCTAAATTACTCGCCTAGTGCCGTTGCTCGAAGCTTAAAAGTGAATACAACAAAATCAATTGGTATGATTATCACAACAAGCGAAGCCCCGTACTTTGCGGAAATTGTGCTTGCCGTTGAAGAATACTGCTATCGTCAAGGCTATTCGCTATTTTTATGTAATACCCAAAATGATGCTGAAAAAGTACAAAACCATTTAGATATGTTAATTAAAAAACGGGTTGATGGCATTTTGGTAATGTGTTCCGAATATACGGAAAATTCCTTGGCGTTATTTAATGGCACGAATGTACCTATGGTGGTTATGGATTGGGGTCCGAATGATGGTAAGAGTGACCGTATTATAGATCACAGCCTTGATGGTGGTTATATGGCAACCAAACATTTAATTGATAATGGACATTGTGATATTGCGATTATTGCGGGTTATCTTTATAAAACAACCGCAAAAGCCCGTTATGATGGTTTTGTTAAGGCAATGACGGAAGCAGGTCTGTTGATCCGCAAAGAGTGGATTTTTGAAAATGACTTTCAGCCTGAGGGCGGTTATGAAAGTATGAATAATTTGCTCAAACAGGATAAGTTACCCACCGCTGTGATCTGTGGTTGTGATGCAATGGCGTTAGGTGTGATTTCAGCCATTACAGAAAAAGGGCTTTCTGTTCCGCAGGATATTTCCGTGATTGGCTATGATAATATCCATAGTTCACGTTTCTATGCACCGCCTTTGACAACTATTCATCAATCTAAAACACGTTTAGGGCAAATGGCAATTGATACCTTATTAGAGCGTATTCAACAGCATAATGAGCAACCGTCTGAGCCTGTTACTCCTAAAGTATTGGAATTTTATCCAGAATTAGTGGTGCGTAGTTCGGTTCGCAACCTAAATCAATAAGGACGTTAGAATGGAACTATTAATTGAGTTTTTCAGCAGCTATGGTTATTGGGCGGTATTTCTAGTATTGCTCGCCTGTGGCTTTGGTTTGCCTATTCCTGAAGATGTCACATTAGTGTCTGGTGGGGTAATTTCTGGTTTAGGATACACGAATGTTCATTGGATGTTGTTTGTCAGTATGCTGGGCGTATTAGTGGGCGACAGCACAATGTACTGGCTAGGTCGTATTTACGGCGAGAAGATTTTGCAATTCCCTCTTATTCGCCGCATTGCAACCCCAGAACGCTTCGCAACAGTACAAGAACGCTTTGAAAAACAGGGCTGGAAGTTGCTTTTTGTGGCACGTTTTTTACCTGGTCTTCGTGCTGTGGTGTATCTGGTTTCTGGTATCACACGCCGAGTGACCTTTACTCGCTTTGTGTTAGTGGATTTCTTTGCAGCAATTATTTCCGTACCCATTTGGATCTATTTAGGGGATTTTGGTGCAAAAAACCTAGACTGGCTACATCAACAAATTCAAAAAGGACAGATGGCAATTTGGCTTATGTTATTGATTGGCGGAGCCATTGTATTTTGGAAATGGAAAAAGTCTCATAAAGTAAATTGAAAAACATAAAAAAAGCCCCTATAACAGGGGCTACTCGGAAAGCAAATTTATGATTTGGGTTATTGAACATAACACTTATTCTTGTTGCTGTAAGATTACGTCAATTTTTTGAGTTTTTCAAATTTTATTTGCATAAAAACATAATTTTTTTATTTTTTTGATAAAAATCAAATTTTATGTTCCTAATTTAGTAGCCAAGCTCTGCCATAATGTTTCATATGACCTGCTTTTTGTCCTGCTTGATGTCCAATTCCTTGATAAAGGTCGAAATGTTGTCCCTTCACTGCGCCCCCAACATCTAATGCTACCATTAGGCGGAATTCATGGCGACCATTCCAGTTACCATTGTGATCAAGTATAGGCATCTCAATTAATAATACACTTCCTGTTGGAATGAGGCGCTTATCTGATGCAACTGATGCTAAAGGAACTAATGGGACTCTTGCTGATCCTTTTACTTCTAGTGTTGGATCTCGGCGGAAGTACACAAAAGAATTATTTCTTTCCAGTAGTGACTGCAATCTGTGAGGATTTTCTTTACTCCATTTACGAATTGCTTGAATAGAGATATTCTCTTTCGCTATTTCTCCATCTTCTACTAACAAACGACCGATACTGGTGTAAGCATAGCCATTTTTATCTCCGTAGGCTAAATGATGTAGCCTACCACCACCGATATCAACAAAGCCACTACCTTGTACTTCCATCAAAAAGTTTTCCAGCATTGAATTAGTATAAGCCAATTCTAAACCTTTGCCAGCCAGCGCACCGCGGTAAATTTGAGCCCTTGAGTATTTCTTATTCCCTTTAGGAATTGCATAAAGAGGATGATGAAATTCACCTTCTGGACGTATTCTTGCTGGGATTACAGGGATATAATAGCCCGTCATTAGTACATTTTGGTACCCATCCTGCCCTCGCATTTGTTGAATTTGGACTCCGTAATGTTTTAAATCTTTAATTTTTCCTCCATGGGATAACCAAGTAAAGAGCTTATTATATGTTTTTACATGATGCTTCATTAGGTTAGTTGAATGGTTTTGAATATGAGCAAGTTGTTGTAAAAAATCCTTTTGATTAACAATGTTATTATTTATCTGAATATCCGATATATTCACTAATGGTACATTAGATGGAATAAATTTACGTTGGTGAAATTTAGCTCCTAATTTTGTTATTTCTGTATTAGGCTGCTCAGATATTTTTGTAGAACAAGCAGTAAATAATGTTAGGGTGCTAAGTAAAATTATTTTTGAATAAGTTTTATAAAACATATTTGTTCCCTTGAAAATATACATCAGGTAAAATTTTTTCTTACCTGATGTTCATAAAAGTGTCATAAAGGACAGAGGAGAGTAATCATGGAAATAGTTTTGAATCTTATTTAGATTAAAACGTCACCCACAACCGATCTTGTTTCTACACGAACCTCTTTGAGCTTCACTTTTACCGCTTGCCCGAGCTGGTAAGCCTTCTCGCCTTTGATGTAGAGTGCAATCTCTTCTGGGCTAAATAACATTTCTTCTTTGTTATTATGCAGAGTTGAGAATGGAACAAAAATCGAAGCGCCATTTTCAATGACTTTAACACGTAAGCCACCACGAGAAACATCTTGGATTTCGCCGTCAAATTCTACGTTTTGTTCCACCATAGGCTCAAGATAACAGGCATAAAGCCAGTCGGCAATATCACGTTCAACCATACGATTTTGCTTACGAGCTTCTTGTAAGCGAGTTAAAACGGTTTCTTCGACAGGTTTTGCTGTTTGATTTGCAAGAACTTGTTTAATTAAACGATGATTGACCATATCGCCATATTTACGAATTGGCGATGTCCAAGTTGCATAATGGCTGATACCTAAACCTAAATGCGGAGCTGATGTTGCTTTAAATTCAGCAAAAGTTAAATAGCGACGTAACCGCATTTCTAAGAAATTTTCAGGGAATTGCTCAATATCACGACGCATTTCGCAATAGCCTTCAAGGGTACTTAAACGCTCAGGGGAGTAGCGTTCAGATAAACTCTCTCTATTTTCATCATTGGAAAGCGTATCCAGTAAGAATTTGCGAGCAGGCTCTAGGTTTTTGCTATCAAAACCTGAGTGGGTATTAAATACGCCTGTGTGTGCATATTTATCTAAAAACTGTGCGGCACAGATGTTGGCAATAATCATTGCCTCTTCGATCATTTGGTTAGCGATACGGCGATATTCAATGTGAATTGCTTTGACTGCGCCGTCCTCAGCTAACTCAAAGCTGTAATCGCCTTGCTCTTTAAATAGCAAGGCATTTTTGCTACGCCAGTCGATACGAGCAAGGGTAAATTGATGCAACCAGTCGATTTGTTGTGCGGTTTCTGCACAGTCTGGTGTCCAGTGATTTTCGACTTTTTCAAGATAATCAGATACTTCGTCATAGACCAAACGAGCTTTAGATTGAACCCAAGCTGACACAAAGCGAGCTTCACCTACCACATTACCGCTTAAATCTGTCTCAATATAGCCGACTAATGCTGGACGTTTTTCATTCGGCACGAGAGAGCAAAGATCATCGGACAGCTCTCGTGGCAACATCGGAATGTTAAAACCAGGAAGATAGTTGGTGAAACAGCGTTGGCGAGCGGCTTTTTCAATTGCAGACTGCTCAGGAATGTAAGCGGTCGGATCGGCAATCGCAACGACTAAACGCCAGCCTGTTTGCGTGCCGTTCTCGCTAATTGGTTCAACGTATAACGCATCGTCCATATCTTTAGTGCTGGCACTGTCAATGGTAGTAAAATAGAGGTGAGTTAGATCTTCGCGCTCAACTTGATCCTGTAATTCATAGCTTTTCTCATTCGCAACAGGTTCACGAGGCTGTTCGTGGCGAGCTAAAGTTACCCACCACGGCGCGAAATTATCGTCCGCTTTACAGATAAATTGCGTGACTTGAGCAAAGAAAAAGCGATCATCACGAAGAGGGTGTGTTTTCAACTGTGCCACCACCCAGTCGCCATTTTCAAGGGTTTCTGTGACTTTTTTCTGCGTATTGGCTGGAATAAAGTTATTGATACTTGGGTGATCAACGGCTAATTGCAATTTCCCGTCTTTGTTAAAACGCACTTGAGCGATAAAACGTTCTAACATTGGCTCTAATAACGAGTCAATTTCAACTTGCTCTTTATCGCCATCACGCTTCACAACAGCTTTGACCTTATCGCCGTGCATCACTTTTTTCATTTCCGCAGGGGGAATGAAATAGCTATTTTTCTCACATTCTAGAAAGCCATAACTTTTATCTGACGTTTTTACAACGCCTTCAACATATTCTTTGCTTGCTTCAATCTGTTGTTTTAATTGAGCTAATAGGGGGTTATTTTGGAACATAGATTCTCGTATTGATAAAAATAAAAAGCGGTGCGAAATGCACCGATATAACTAGAAAATTATAGCGGATTTCAGGCAGACTGTCTGAGAAATTTATGATTTTTTCGATCGCTATCGAAAAAATAGCAAAGCAAGCTAGCCAAAATATTTTTATACCTTAGGCTATAAAATAGCTGAGAAATTGTACTGTGTACGTTATACTAAGGTTGTTTGAATGGAAACAGAAGAATATCTTACTTTTATTGAAACCAAAGTTTTTGAAGAAGACCGAAAAGCATTAATGTCTGATGATGAATATCAGAAATTTCAGGCTTATTTATTAGAATCTCACGAATTAGGCGATTTTATTCAGAATACTGGTGGTTGCCAAAAAATTCGCTGGAAACTAGAAAGTAATAACAAGGGCAAAAGTGGTGGTGTAAGGGTGATTTACTATGTTGTAACCAAACAGGGAAAATTATTATTAATGATGATGTATGCTAAAAGCAAACAAGACAATATGAGTGATAAACAAAAAGCAATGTTAAAAGCGGTTGTATCCCAATTAAGTGAGGAGTAAAGATGGAAAAAGAACTTTTTGAACGTCTAATGGAAAGTGCGAGAGAAATGGTCGCCATTGAAAAAGGCGAAATAGAAGTACCACCACATCGTATTCATATCCATAAAATCCCGAATGTCAAAGCGATTAGAACCCAGCACCAGATGAAACAAGCGGAATTTGCTTCTCTTTTAGGCGTAAGCCAAAATCTTGTGCAGTCGTGGGAAATCGGCAGACGAACCCCAAATGGTGCGGCACGGAAATTACTTGCGATTATTGAGCAACAGCCAGAACTTATCCCTGTATTACAAGGGCTTTAATTCAATACAACAAGTGGCTATGACAGATAAAACTACCACAATTTTATTGCGCGGAGATTATTATGCCCAAACGCCCATCAGGAATTGATTCTGCACTCTTTTTATTAGAGATTTTACGCCGTATCCCCAAAAAGCCTTATCGTTTAACTACGTCTGAGATATTCGATAGTATGAAAAAGGCAGGCTTTGAAAAAGATAAGCGAAGTATTCAGCGTGCATTAAAAACCTTAAGCGAGCATTTTGACGATTTGGAATGTGATGATCGTGACAATGAATATGCGTATTGTTGGCTTGAGCGATCAGTCGGCATTTCCGTGCCGATGTTGAACGAACAACAAGCGTTAATCTTAAAATTAGCGGAACAGCAACTTAAATATCTCTTGCCTGCGAATATTATGTCGTCAATGGAACCCTTTTTTAAACAGGCTGAAAAAATTGTGGGAGCAGGGACGAGTAATCCTGAACATCAATGGCTCGGAAAAATTTGTAGCGTACCGACCAGCCAGCCACTTATCCCTGCTAAAGTGAAAGAGGATGTTTTTACAGCTGTCAGTACCGCTCTTTTCCAAAATAAATTACTGCACATTGAATACCAAAACCAAACTGGCAAAAAACATAAAGCACAGATTATGCCATTGGCGATTGCACAACAAGGAGCAAGCACCTATTTAGTCGCTCGTTATGATGGGTTTGACGATAACCGCTTACTTGCCTTACATCGTATCAAAAAAGCTGAATTATCAACCTTTAGCTTTGAACGCCCAAAAGACTTTAACTTAAAACAGTACCAAGATGAAGGGAATTTAGGTTTTGGTAGTGGTGGGAAAGTGAAACTGACATTTTCCATTGCTCGTTGGGCCGGCTTCCATTTAACCGAAACGCCACTTTCAAAAGATCAAATTACACTCGAAGAAAGCGAAGAACATTACCGCTTCCAAGCGACTGTTGCTGATACGGATATGTTGGAATGGTGGATAAGACGTTTTGGCGAAGAGATTTGGGATATTGAGAAAGAGAGTGTTTAGTGCGACATATCTTGTCGCATTGCTGAATATAATCAGTTTATAACAAGATTTAATCATTTGATTGAAGGGTAAAATATGCATTTATCAGTAAATTTTAATCAAGATAAAGATAAAACATTGGACATCGCTCAACTAGCTACATTTTTTAAAATGTGGAAAGAGGGTGTTTTTCTTGAGCCTTCGGAAGAAAAAAAGGAATTAGTGATTCCTGATCGTGAAAAATTACAATACTTTTTTAATAAGTATAAAGAAGCACGAGTACCGATGGAAGAAGAAAAGGCTTTAGGCATGAAGGTTAATGTATGGAAAACCGCAAACTTGGGGCGTTATGAGGTTCGCAATAGTAAAGTTTTACGCTGGTTTTTAGATATGCATGAAGATCACGGACAAGGAAGTTTCTTCTTAAAAGCGTTGTATGACAGTCTAGGTTGGGATAAGTCATCCTTTCCTTTCCCAAGCGTTTATCGGGCAACGGAAGAATGTTGTCCTTTAGGAGATGAAAGTGAACGAGTCGATATTGAAATTGAATCTGACGAAGTGTTGCTATTTATTGAGGTAAAAATTGATGCTTTAGAAGGTAAAGAGCAGCTAAAAAGATATCATGATGTTGCCAAAATAAAAGCAGGTTCAAGAGAATGGAAAATTATTTATTTAACAAAAGATGGTATTGTTAAATATGATCAGGAAGATAAACAAAGTTTATCGGATAAAGAAAAAATTATAGGTCTTTCTTGGACGCATTTTGCGAAAGTTTTGCAGAAGCAAATAAGACAAGAGCTAAGAAAAAATCCAAATAACCGCAGTTTATGGTTAGCCGAACAGTTTGTAGAACACATCTTAACTTTTTAATATGAGGGAAACTAAAATGAGTAGACAAGCAGCTTTCAAATTAATCATTGAAAACATTCAGATGTTTGATGAAGCTTCACATTTAATTAATGATGACTTTGATTCTGAGCTTTTTAATGCTGTAGATAATGTGATTAAAGAGTTCGAGTTTGATTTTGAGTGTAAAGGAAAATTTAATTCTGCTGAAAATAGATTTTCAACATTTTATCCTTCATACTGGTTAGCAAATTCGTCAGATGATACGGATGCAAATAATTGCTACGCTCATTATTATTTTGGTTTTGAATGTGATGAAACGGGTAAAAACATTCATTATTGGGGGATTACTTCTTTATTTTCAAAAGTTGGAGGAATGGTTTTAGGATTCTATAGTTGGAAAAAACAATTCCCAAAATGCGGCAATAAAGATTGGAAAGAGTTCATGATAGAACAGAATAAAAAATATCCTGAGCTAGGAAAATTAGGCTTTAAATTTAATACTAAAGGCTATGATTTTTATCTACCAATTAAATCTTTAGATCCTAAGCTAGTCATTGAAAACTATCCTGATTCCTTAGAAGATGCAATGGAGCCGATTCGTGATGCGTTAAAAACGTTAAAAGAAGCCCATCCGATTTTTAACGAAATTGTTGAAGCGGCGAAAAAGAAATTTGGCACAAACTAGGGCTTGTTGATGTTTTGAGATTGCAAAATCATCAAGAGGTGTTTATTTAATATCCCAGCACGTCAGAGCCGTACTGGGTTACGCATAATTCAGCCCCTTTGGGGCTGAGAATTAGAGTGGCAAAGCCACTCAACTATACGTAACCTAGTACGCATTTTGCGTGCTAGGTATAAAATTATAAGCACAAAACATTAACAAGCCTTAAAGTAATTTTCATGCGACATATCTTGTCGTGTTAACCATTATATTTAATAGCTCCAATCAACAAGGAGATCTATATGTCTAAAAAAGTGCAATTTACCGGCATAGGCTTGCAAGGTAATGAGTTCGTAAAAAATCACGAAAATTCACCGCTTGTTACATCTTTTCATTATATTGAGCAACTTACAGAAGTTATGGCAGTGGATACTGAAGCATTCTCACTTCTGTTTGTAGAAAATAATGAGAGAGATTTACAGCTGTGTTATCAGTTTGCAAAATCATTCCAATTTGATTGCTTATCTGTAGTCGTATTACCAACAAGAAGGGAAAGTCTGCATAGTAATTGTCATAAGTGGCTACTTGATTTAGAAAAGCGCATAGATATCCTTATTGCATTAAATAAGCCATTACCAGTAGACTGTATGTTACTTAAAGAGACGGACTTATTTGATGCTATTACAGTAATAATAGATTTGATTTCAGAGAATAATTTAATTAATGTTGATGTGGAAGATATTAAAACAGTTTCTTATGGTGCAAAAGAAATAGACTTTTACTCTTTTGAAATAGAGCGAAAAGGAGAGACAATTAGTGCTGATGATGTAATTACTCATTTATTATCAAAAAGCCACAAGAAAATAAAAGAAATAAATGGTGCAGTTATCTCAATTACATCAGATGAAAACCTTCTTTTGGATGAATATCATATGATTATGGAATCCATATCGTCCCTTATTTCTGAGGATTGTACAATCATAGCTTCTACAAATGAGCCTCTCCCACAATTTGTGTAAATACCTGTTTCTGAGATAATACATTCAGACACAGGTATTTTATTATGAACGAAAAACAACTTCACGCCTTGGCAGCGGAATTTGCCAAAAACCTAAAAACACCAGAAGACCTCAATCAATTTTCACGGATGCTCAAGAAAATCACCGTCGAGGCTGCGTTAAATAGTGAACTGACCGACCATCTTGGCGATGAAAAACATCAGCCTAGAA
>NZ_MUXW01000020.1 GCF_002015085.1 Glaesserella parasuis | reverse complement strand
CGGCGATAATCTGTCCGCCACGCACGTTAAAGCTGAAACGTCCGACAGTATAGCCCCTTGCTCTTGCTTCTTGTGTACCAGCAAAGAGTTCACGGATCGGGGTAAATAAACCTGTGTAAGTCGCAGGGTTTGAACGTGGCGTACGTCCAATCGGGCTTTGATTGATGTCGATCACTTTGTCGAAATGAGCCAATCCGTCAATGTTCTTATAGGGGCAAATATGATTTTCCCCTACAAAAATAGATTGCAGACTTTGTATAGTGGCTATCTAATGTCAAAATAATTAAGCCCTTCTTAGCATCAGCAAGAAATAAGTCCCCCCAATCAGCGTTGCCACTAAACCGGCCGGCACTTCATAAGGGAATAACATCTGTCTGCCGAGCCAGTCGGCAAACACCATAATCACACTGCCGAGAAGGGCAGAGATTAAAATCTGGGAACTCGCTCGATTTACGCCTAAAACCCGATGTCCACGCAATCAGTTGGTTCGCTCTTGGGTCGCCACTGGCAATGGCTATGCGTTGCAAAGTGTCAAACAGTGCCGATAAGCTGATCCCTGCCAACCAATACCATTCTGTTTGGGTTGAGCGTTAAGCGTTGCAATAACACGCCAGCCACCGCTAATAAAATTCCGACAGAAAGTGCGGTCAAAATTCGAGGATAACGTAGCTCCACAAGCGGTGCGAAAAAGTCGTTAAATTCCAATAAAATCCAGCCGCTTGTGCCTTTGCCCAGAGCAAGTGCAAGCCATAGCACGAGTGCAAAAACAAGTACAATCGGCAGTAAGGTGTAACGATGAAAACGGCGAGATAGACGAGTTGATGTTTCCGTCAAACGCCCTGTATTTGATAGCGAGCGGAACATCAGCCACAGCAGTAACGGTGTGCCAAGCAGAGTCGTTACCGCTCCTGTCGGCAAGTTAATTCCTTTAAAATGAGCAAGCAGTTGGAGCAATAAATCCGTCACGGCAAGCAATAACGCTCCGACTGCAAATGCACCGAGCAGCTGCCCTTTTAGTGTTCGTACACCAAGTTGGCGGATAATGGTGGCGGACGCTAGCCCGATAAAACCGAGCATACCGACACAACTGACCACCGCCGAAATCATATAAGCACTGATAAACACCCCGAAAAAACGCAGGTGATTAACCGGTACGCCAAGGCTTTGGGCGTTGCTGTCGTTTAATGAAAGTATGGTAAGCGGACGAAGCAACATTGCAATTAATCCGCTACAAATGACCGCTTGTATTGCCAAGAATTGCGGATCTCGCCAGCTCTCTTGAGCCAAAGAGCCTGCTCCCCATTGTGCCAAGCCTCGTGCTTCTTCAGGGTAAAACAACATCATCAAAGCGGAGAATGAACCAAAATAGAGATTAACCACCAAACCGGCCAAAATCAGCAACAGTGGCGACATTGTTTTTCGCATTGCCAAAGTTAAAACAAGGATCAGGCTCAAGCTTGCCCCAACTAATGCAATGGCACTTGAGCTTATATCTAACCAATTCGGCATAAAAATAGCCGTGATAAACAGGGCAAACTGCGAACCCGCACTGATCCCAAGCGTATTATCGGAAGCCAATGGATTTGCCATCACTTGTTGCAACAATAAACTCGCTAAACCGAGCATTCCACCTGCCAATAGGGCAATGGCAACGCGTGGTAAGGTGTAGCTTTGAATTAACAAAATATCCAGATTGTCACTGGCTTGAAACAGACTAACAAGGGATTGCTGTTCAGGCAGTTGCACGCCGAGTAGCCACATCATCAGCCCGATAAAACAAGCAGACAGTAGAACAAACAACATTTGTGGACGATTTACCATTGCTCGCCTCCGTGAATTAAGCCATTTGCCAGCACTTCCGCAAAGCGTTGAGCCGATGGAATAGCCCCGAATGTCCAGACTTCAGGCAAAATCAGCGGATCTTTCGCCATCGCCAGTTTTTGCCATAAGGTGTTGTATTTCAAGGCAGAACGGATATTTGACGGGTAAGGTTTAACCACCACAAAACGGCTTTCAGACGGTAGTTTCGCCAGTTGGGTCACTTCGATAACTTCAAAGCCCCAGCTGTTGTGATTACCTTGCCAGCTGTTTTTAAACCCCAGTTGCGACAGCACCGCACCAAACGGACTATTTTCTGCATAAACTCGCAGATGACGTGTGTCGATAAACTGCACCAACAGCACTGGGCGGTCGGTAAAAGGTTTTACAAGCGGCCGGATTTCGGCAATTTTTTGCCAATACTTATTCAATAAACGATCTGCTTGTTCAGGCTTTCCAATAATATCGGCAATTTGCTTGGTGGCATCGACCACGTTTTGCCACGCCTCGCCTTCTTTATAGAAATCCACTAAATGCACCTTACCGAATTTTTCCAACATCGGCGTGGCAGACGCATAAAATGAAGAGTTGATAAACAGCAGAGGCTGAGCCTCTAGTTGTGTCGAAAGTTGCCAAAGCTGTTCAGGGTTCGGTTGTAAACGGATACCGAGATCAAGCGTATTTTCGGGCAGTTTTGGTTCCGATACCCAAACTTTGTAATTTTTTGCATCGCCAACGGCTTTGGGTTGTTCATCAAGGGCAATCAAGGTTTCCGCCACCGTCCAATCTAAAGTCGCCAAACTGCGTTGTGGTTCGCCTGCAAATAGGGGATTTGCAAAAAAGAGGGAGAAAGTGACCGCTTGTAGCCATTTTCCCCTCTCCCGCAAACGGGCGAGAGGGTTATTTATCAATATCTTCATACTAATAAAAACTCACAGGTCTGCCCGTTTCGGGGTGATTGATCACATTCAGCTCAATGCCATAAATCGCCTTCAAAGACGGGGTATTGATGATTTGTTGAGAATTGCCTTCAGCAAGCAACTTGCCACTGTGCAGGGCGACAAGATGATCGCAGTAGCGAGAAGCAAGGTTAATATCGTGGATCACAATAATCACCCCCAAATGAAGCTCTCGGCTTAATGTGTGGATCAGCTCCATCACTTCCACTTGATGAGCAATATCTAACGCTGCCAAAGGTTCATCTAGCAGTAAAAATTGACCTTGCTGTGCCAGCAACATTGCCAGCCAAATGCGAGAACGCTCGCCACCCGATAGCACATCGACCAACTGATCGGCAAATTTTTCAGTATGGGTTAAAGCCAAAGCTCGCTCAATCGCCTGCTTGTCTTGAGCCGTTTGACGACCAAAAAGCCCATTCCACGCATAACGCCCCATTGCGATCAGCTCTTTGGCGGTTAGGTTAGTGGCTTGGGGAAGATGTTGCGGAAGATAAGCGACACGTTTGGCAAACTCACGGTTTGACCAAGCGTCAAGCGGTTGGTTATCAAAAAGAATTTCACCCGATGAAAGCGGTTGCTGTTTGGCAAGCAATTTGATTAACGTGGATTTGCCCGAACCGTTATGCCCGATCAATCCATACATTTTTCCTTCGAAAAGTCTGTTGCCACGCCCACTTGGATAGCAAAAATGATTACTGTGGCAATTGCCCGAAATTGAAAAAACTGCCGAAAGATGAGTTGATGGAATGGGTGAGTAAGCTCTGCTAATCTTCAAAATCAAATTACTTAATTCAACTTTTACCTTTAGTATTTACACATTCACTAGATACTATCTATCATTCACAAGGCAAGATCTGAATTGCTAATCCACCTGTTGAAGTTTCGCGGTATTTCGCGTTCATATCTTTCCCTGTTTCATACATCGTTTCGATCACTTTATCTAGGGTTACGCTTGGTTGTGTCGTTCGGCGTAATGCCATTCGGCTTGCATTGATTGCTTTTACCGAAGCAATCGCATTGCGTTCAATACAAGGTACTTGGACTTGTCCTCCAACAGGATCGCAAGTTAGCCCCAAGTTATGTTCCATTGCAATTTCTGCCGCCATACATGGCGTGGTAAAAAGTCGTAATGGAACGGCATATCCGCAAAAAAATCAAAGGTGATTGTTTTAGCATGTTCCAGTCTTGCTTCTGCAAGACATAAATTTTGGTGCTGTTTGACATCACTTACGACCGTATCAATACGCTCAATATCTACATTGTCTGGCAGATAGCCCATTAATCCCATAATAATCGCGATATCCGTACTGTGCCCACGCCCAGTCAACGCTAATGAGCCATAAACATCGACTTGCAAGCGGTCAGTTTCTGCCAATTTTTTGCAATCAATTAAATGATCAATAAATTCTTTACCCGCTTTCATCGGACCAACGGTGTGGGAACTTGAAGGCCCAATTCCCACTTTAAACATATCAAAGACACTAATCATAAACACACTCAAACATAAGCCACTCAAGACATATTTTAGCGTAAGTTCTCTATAAGAGGAATGTTACCGATTTATGTATATCATTTTGGTTATAAGTTAGAGCCTTCAGTTATTTTAATTTTTTCACTAAAAACGGTAGATTGAGCTGGAATTTTCAACTTAGGGAACTTATTATGCAATATTCAAAACTCTTTCTCGGCTTGGGTTTTCTTTCTGCTTCATGTGCCGCGATTTCGGCACCGACAAATACATTGGTCAACTGTATTGCGACAGCACCGATGAAACTTAGTCCGGCAATTACAAATGATGCTAATGACTTCAATGCCAGCTCACAACAAGTCTATAACCGCTTAGTCGAATTCAAAGCCGGTAAAATTGAAGTAGAGCCGGGTCTAGCCGAACGTTGGGAAATCAGTGAAGACGGTTTGGTCTATACATTTTATCTACGCCAAAATGTGAAATTCCACAGCAACAAAACCTTTAGCCCAACCCGCCCGTTAAATGCCGATGATGTGGTGTTCTCATTCCAACGCCAAGCGGACAAAAATCATCCTTATCATAATGTTTCGGCAGGAACCTACTTCTACTTTAACTGGATGAACTTACCGAGTATCTTAAAATCCGTTGAAAAAGTGGATGACTACACCGTTAAAATTACGCTGAATAAACCGAATACGCCGTTTATTACCACGGTTGCCATGGACTTTTTATCTATTTATTCAAAAGAATATGCCGATCAGCTTCTTGCCCAGGGTAAGCCCGAAACTCTTGATCAACAACCGATTGGAACGGGGCCTTTTATTTTCCAAACTTATCAGACCGACCACGCGGTACGTTACACTGCTAACGTAGATTATTGGAAAGGCAAAGCAGACATTGAACGTTTAATTTTTAGCATTACCCCTGATGCCGGAACACGTTATGCCAAGTTAAAAGCCGGCGAGTGTGATGTGATTGATTTTCCGAATATCTCGGACATTGCTCAGATGAAAAAAGATCCTCAAATCAATCTACTTGAGCGTGAGGGATTAAACTTAGCTTACATTGGGCTAAATACCACCAAACCTGAACTAAACAACGTAAAAGTTCGCCGAGCCCTTCACCATGCTACCGATAAAAAAGCGATTGTTGATGCGGTTTATCAAGGCGGCGGAACGGTTGCAACCAATCCGTTCCCTGATGCAGTATTAGGTTATAACCCGCATTTGCCACAATATGAATTTAACTTGGAAAAAGCAAAAGCATTATTGGCAGAAGCCGGCTATCCAAACGGTTTTGAAACGGAAATTTGGGTGCAACCTGTGGTTCGTCCATCCAATCCGAACCCTCGCCGCACGACTGAAATTATTCAAGCAGACTGGGCTAAAATTGGCGTGAAAGCAAAACTAGTCACACATGAATGGGCGGATTTTAATAAACGCACCCGTGAAGGCGAATTTGCCGCAGGTACTTATGGTTGGACAAGTCGTAACGGTGATCCTGATAATTTCCTATTCCCTTTATTTAGCCAAGCAAATATCCCCGGCACCAATTACTCTCGCTGGACAGATGAAAAATTTGAGGCGCTACTCGCCTCAGCGGTACAAACTCAAGACACACAAACACGTGCAAAACTATATCAACAGGCAGTCGAAATTTTCCAACAAAACAGCCCGATCATTCCGTTTGCCCACTCCATTAACTACGTACCGTTAAATAAACGGGTACAAGGCTTTGTTCAAAATCCGTTTGGCTATACCGCATTTTATGGCGTAAGTCTGAAGCCTTAATCTATTAGGGAGCTTAAAATATTAAGCTCCCTTATATAAGTCTTTCTAAAAATAAATCGTTTACATCATTTACTTACTATTTTGATCCACAGTTGATAGAATCCTTTCATATCTACACTAAAAATAAGGAAATATGATGTCTAAACTCTTTCCCAATGCACAACCTCGTACCCAAGCCCCTTATCGTTTTGATATTGTGGGAAGTTTTCTACGTCCTGAAAGCTTAAAACATGCTCGCCAACAATGCCAATGTGGCAATTTATCTTGTAGTGAACTGACTCAAATTGAAGATGCTGAAATCACAAAATTAGTTGAGCAACAAAAATCTGTTGGATTACATGCTATCACTGATGGAGAATTTCGTCGTACTTTTTGGCATTTAGACTTTTTAGCCGCACTAAATGGAGTAAAAGAAATTGAAGCGGAAAAATTCTCTGTGCAATTCAAACATCACAGTGTCCGACCTAAGACATTAAATATCGTAGACAAAGTAGAATTTTCGGATAGACAAGACACCCATTTTTAGAACACTATCGTTCACTCCAGACTATTTCAGGAGATTTCCCTGTCAAATTTACGATCCCATCTCCATCAATGCTACATCTCATCTGTACTGTACGAGAAACCAATTATCAACCTATCTCTCGCTACAAAAATAATAATAGCCAGCTATTAGATGATATTGCTGATGCTTATAAATCGGCAATAGAAAAATTCTATGCATTAGGTTGCCGTAATTTACAATTAGATGATACAAGTTGGGGAGAGCTTTGTTCAGAAGAGAAGCGAGCTGCTTATCAAGCTCGAGGGTTCGATTTAGAACAACTCGCAAAAGACTATGTTTATTTAGTCAATCGCGCCAATACATAGACATTAACCAACTCTGTCTTAGTCCACAATGTGGCTTTGCACCAACTGAAGAAGGTAACATTCTAACAGAAGAGCAACAGTGGAATAAATTAAAATTTATCCGAGACATCGCTGAAGAGGTATGGGGTAAATAATACATTTAATTTATAAAGCGGTCGGATTTGCAAAATTTTCGTCAAATCCCACCGCTTGTTAATCAATTAAGCCCTACGCCACGTTGTACCATTTGCACCATCTTCAAGCACAATGCCCATTGCGGTGAGCTTATTGCGTGCCTCATCGGCTACCGCCCAGTTTTTGCTGGCTCTCGCTTCGTTACGTTGTTTAATTAAGGCTTCGATTTCTGCCACTTCATCATTATTGGCATCACCTTGTAAGAAGGTTTCTGGATCTTGCTCTAACAAACCTAGCACGCCTGCAAGTTGTTTCAGACGAGCTGCAAGTTTGTTCGCTTCCACCTGATTTTCTGCTTTGAGTTTGTTGATTTCACGGGCTAACTCAAATAATACTGCTAAAGCCCCTGGGGTGTTGAAATCATCGTCCATTGATTCTTTGAAAGCGGTCACATACTGATCGTTTTCTACAAGTTCGACATTCCAATCACAGCCACGCAATGCCGTATATAAACGCTCTAACGCTTTGCGAGCCAAGCCGATATTTTCTTCGCTGTAATCCAACAAGCTACGGTATTGTGCGGTTAAGAAGAAGTAACGAACACTTTCACAATCATATTTGTTTAAAATATCACGAATGGTGAAGAAGTTATTAAGCGATTTTGACATCTTCTCTTCGTTGATCGTAAGCATTCCCGTGTGTAGCCAATAATTCACATAATCGTCACCGTGAGCACAGCAAGATTGTGCAATCTCGTTTTCGTGGTGAGGGAACATTAAATCCGAACCACCGCCGTGAATGTCAAAATGGTTGCCTAACTCTTTGCTGTTCATCGCCGAACATTCGATATGCCAGCCTGGACGACCTTTGCCCCAAGGGGAATCCCAGCTTGGTTCATTCTCTTTCGACATTTTCCATAATACGAAATCCATCGGGTTGCGTTTGACCGATTTAATTTCAATCCTTGCCCCTGCTTGAAGCTGTTCAAGATTTTGGCGAGATAAGGCACCGTATTTTTGGAAAGATTCGACATTGAACATCACGTCACCATCTTCCGCCACATAAGCGTGACCTTTCGCTAAGAGTTTTTCGACAATCGCAATAATTTCAGGGATATGTTGCGTTGCACGAGGTTCAACATCAGGGCGAAGGATATTTAACGCATCAAAATCTTTGTGCATTTCGATGATCATACGATCAACAAGCTGATCGCAAGTTTCATTATTTTCTAACGAACGTTTGATGATTTTGTCGTCCACATCGGTAATGTTACGCACATAGCGTAAGTTATAGCCGAGATAGCGAAGGTAACGTGCGATCACGTCAAAAGAAACAAAAGTCCGTCCGTGCCCAAAGTGACAGAGATCGTAAACCGTGACACCACAGACATACATTCCAACGTGATCAGGGTGGATAGGTTTAAATTCTTCTTTTTCACGTTTTAAGGTGTTATAAATTTTGAGCATTATTTCCTCTATTATTTAATAAAAAATTGTCAATCCATCTAAGAAAATAAGAGGAAATATTATATTTATATTCTTCATTTAATACCAAATTTCTCTTTTAAATCGCTTTCAAATTTCTGTAGTTCTTTATTCAGTAACAATAATCTATCTGCCTTTTCTTTAATTTTTTCCTGTCCTTCTAAAGTCGGGTTTTGCATAGTTTCTACTGATTCAATAATAAAATCATTTAATAAAATCAGATTTTCTTTAATCCTTAATTTCAATAACTGAATATCCGTATTTTTAACCTCTATCATCTCTAGATTTTGTATAATAGAAGATATTCTAGTTTTAAAGATATTCAACCCCTCTTCAATTTCAGATTTATCTTGATCTGCTCAGCTTTTGTTGCAATTCTGCTAATACCTGTTCTTGCTTAATATTCCATAATACCAACTTATTAAAGTCTTCCACAGCTTCAATAGAAGCCGAACTCTCCACTGTATGCACATCTTCTTTTGATGTTTTTTCTAAAGAAGTACTATTGATACTCTCATGCTTTCCGACATTATCACAAGAAGATAAAAACATCATACATAATACTAAGGTAATAATTTTAATAAACTTATTCATTTCAAAATATCCAAATAATACTAAAAAATCTTTATTAAATATATTCATATAAATCATTCTTATCCAGTTATTACACACTTATTGCCTGCTGAATAAGTAGCTTTTTTACAAAACTATTTTGATTAGTTGCAGATAATCCAACACCTCTAACTAATTTTTTAAATGGATTATTGCCAGAGAAAAGGTGCTTTAAGCCCTCCATTGCAACTAAAACCTTTATCGCTTCTAACCTTCTAACTCGTTCAAATTGACGTAAATTACGGTACTCTCCTATATCTTTTCCAAAGGAGAGTAATTTCTGTAGCTCTTTTGCCAATAGAATAGCATCTGCAAAACCTAAATTAACACCTAAACCCGCTAGAGGATGGATCGTATGAGCTGCATCACCAATCAAAGCAATCCTTTGCTGGGCAAAATCGCGAGCATAACGTGCGGTCAAAGGATAAACATCCCTTTCACTTTGTAACTCACATATTCCTAATTGATTATCAAAAGCAATATTCAATTGTTTGAGAAAAGATTTTTCATCACTATTAACTAGTCTACTAGCCTCAAGTGTAGGCAAAGACCAAACAATAGAACAAAGATGTTCATCTTTTAAAGGCAAGAAAGCTAAAATACTATCAGGCGAAAAAACTTGACGAGCCACTTGTTGATGCATTTCTGTTGTTCTCACATTACATACTAATGCAGTGTGTTGATAATCTCTACTAATCAATGGAATTTTAGCTTGTTGACGAACCCAAGAATGAGCTCCATCTGCACCTATAACTAACTTACTTGTAATCATCTCTCCGTTTTCTAGAGTTAAAAAAGCGCAGTTATCATTAATGCCTAAAAATTTAGGAGCATCCAATATCACTTCTACATTATGCTGATGAATGACTTGCTTCCATAGAGCATAACGAATCTGCTGATTATCAATAATAAATCCTAGCTGCTCTAGTCCAAGTTCTTTGATTACGGGATCTTTATTGTCAAAACAGAGACTTGAAAAACTATCCTTTTCCCAGACATACATTTGGTCATAAGGAGATAAATCACTTTCAGAAATATGATACCAAGCACCTATTTCCTCAAGCATTCTTTGGCTAGTAAAATTAATTGCACTTACTCTATTACTGATTGACTTACTTAAATAAGGAACTGTTTTATCAATAATCTTGATTTGACAATTACTATTTGCAAGTAATCCTGCTAAAGCTAAGCCAACCATTCCTCCACCAATGATGGTAATATCTGCTGTTTTCATTCTACGATGTCTTATAATGTTTTTCTAAACTACAGTGACGAACTCTTACTTTTTTGCCTTTACTTTCAATATACCTGGCTAATTTCTCTGCAACAAATACAGAACGGTGCTTTCCGCCTGTACAGCCTATGGCAATCGTTAAATAACTCCTATTATTTTGCTCCAATAAAGGCAACCACACTTCTAAATAATTACAAGTATGAGAAATAAATTGATGAACTTCTGGCTGATTTTCTAGAAAATCTATAACAGGTTTTTCTAATCCTGTCATAGGGCGAAGCTCAAGATTCCAATGGGGATTAGGTAAAAAACGGACATCGAAAACATAATCTGCATCAGCAGGAATGCCATACTTAAAACCAAAAGATTCAACAATAATATTTAATTCTTTCTCCGATGATCCATTTAATAATTCTCTTAATTTCTCGGCTAACTCATGTGAAGAAAAGTACGTTGTATCAATAATATAATCCGCATGCTGAAATAATGGTTCAAGAAGATGATTTTCTAAATCAACCGCATTTTCTAAAGATAAATCATTGGTAGATAATGGATGTAAACGACGAGAGTCACTATACCGACGAACTAAAGCCTTACGCTGACAGTCAAGAAAGATTAAAGTTTTTGAAATGTGAGAGGGAAACGCATGTAATACTTGCTCAAGCACATCTGGATCTTCTGGTAAATTTCTCACATCAAGGCTAACAACAACAGATCTCTTCAATTTTTCTAAATAATCTGTTAACTGGGGAATTAAAGCAAGAGGAATATTATCCACGCAATAATACCCTAAATCTTCCAACGCTCTTAACGCAACAGACTTTCCTGAACCAGATCGCCCGCTCATAATAATCAATTCCACATTACATTCCTCGATTCTAAATTTTTGTTTACCGAATAATCATAATAACTCAATACTTGCCAAATTTCTTCTCTGGATAATGCAGCTCTTAGATGCTTTAACAAATTCTTATCACTTAATTGCTGTGCTATTTCTCTCAAAGAATCCTTATATTCTACACAAATTTTTTCCGAAAAGAATATGGCATAAATAATATCCACATCCTTATGATCTATTGATTCAAAATTTATTCCTGCCTCTAGTTTCAGGAAAATAGCAATTGGTTTCTCTAGCTGAAATTCTTGACTCATCAACAATTTTGCGTGAGGTAAAGCCACTCCATTATTAATTCCGGTAGAACCTAATTTTTCACGTTTAAAGAAATAGCTAAAACATTCTGCTGGATGAATACATAGTTTATCTGTAGGTGAAAGGCTATTATTTAATATTTCTGCCATCGCCTTCCCCAGAAACTCTAAAGCCTGTTTTTTATTAGAAATGGGAACATTGTAATGAATATTATTAATATCTAAAAATGTGGTTAATTGCATCATAAAAAATCAAACGACAAAAAAATATCTTAAGAATTTTATATTACAGTCTAAATTGCTCACCTAAATAAACTTTTTTCACATCCTCATTATGTAAAATTTCTTGAGGAATCCCACTAGCTATCATCTGACCATTACTCACAATATAAGCACGCTCACAAACATCTAAGGTTTCTCTTACATTATGATCTGTGATTAAAACACCTAATCCTCGTTCCTTTAAATTCACAATAATCTTCTTAATATCGATCACTGAAATAGGGTCAACCCCAGCAAAAGGTTCATCCAATAAAATAAACTTAGGATTAGCTGCCAACGCACGTGCAATTTCTACTCGACGGCGTTCACCGCCAGATAAAGATTGCCCTAAGCTGTGACGAATATGCTCAATATGAAATTCTGCGATTAATTCATCTGCTCTTGCTTGACGCTCTGCATCGGTTAGATCTTTCCTAATTTGTAACACCGCCATCAAGTTATCATAAACACTTAAGCGACGAAAAATAGAGGCTTCTTGAGGCAAGTAACCAATACCTTGTTTTGCTCTATCATGCATAGGTAAAACACTGATATCTTGATCATCAATACGGATTTTACCATGATCGTGACGCACAAGGCCTACTACCATATAAAAAGTAGTCGTTTTTCCTGCACCATTAGGACCTAATAGTCCAACTATTTCTCCCGATTTAATATTTAAACTTACATCTTTAACAACTTGGCGACTTTTATAACTTTTAGCCAAATATTCAGCATATAATGTTGGCATACAGAATTCCTATTTCTTATCACTTTGCAATTGGTTTGGAATTAATACAGTTTTTACTCTTTGTCGGTCATTACTCGTCGCTTTAAGGTTCTGTTTTTTGACATCATAAGTAATTTTTTCTGCTTTAATGGCACTATCTAGCTGCTTTAATTCAGCATTGCCTCTTAATATCAAAAATTCAGAATCTAAATCATAATGTACAGAATTAGCCGTACCATTAACAATCTTACCATTATCAAGGGTCTGCTGAAAAACAACCGGTGTGCCAAAAGCCTCAATAAGTTCCTTTTGAGTATCCCTTCTAATGATTGTAACTTTTTCTGCATTAAGCTTAATTGACCCTTGAGTAACAACAACATTGTCGCTAAATGTCACAATATTTCTTTCCATATCCAATGACTGGCTACCTGAATCAATTTTGATGGGCATATTTCTATCTGTTTCCAAAGCCTTAACCGATAGATTTACAAGACACAATGCAATTATTAATACAAGTTTAGTTCTAAAATTCATTCTATATCCCTATGTAAAACTCTAATTATTTATCAACATTAATAAATTTTGGTTCAATATAAGTTTTCACATCTTTGGTTAAGGTTGCCGTTTGTTTTTTCAAATTGCCTTTTAAGCCAATTCCAGTACTTGTAAATCCAATACCTGTTGATTTCACCGTACTGTCTGAAAAAATATCTTGAGTATTTAAATCTATGCTTAACACTTCTGCTTCGATTTTCTGTAACCGAGAAGTCGGATCTAAGCTATTAATTTTAACATTTCCACGCAAATTCAATATTTTATCTTTGGTAACATCTGCATAATCGGCTTCGACTTGCCACTGTTTTAATGCACTTTCTGCATCAAATAAATTAAGTAATGGCTTTAGAAATTCTGTTCGTTGCGTATTTTCGTAACGTTTAACCTCTTCTGCTTGAGCAAAATATTGCGGCTTTCCATTTAAATCATAAGCACTTGTAGAAATCTTTTGCCCTATATACTCTGCACTTCCTTCCTTCTTTATTAGCTGAGACAATCCAGTACCATTGCTTTGTTGACTATAATACCAACCAGCAAGTACTGCTGCTAATGTGGCTAGAATAATATTTAAACGGATATTCATACAATCTCTTCTTCGTTTAGATACAGCTGAGAATTTTAACATAAATTCCTACGGCAATATAGAACGAAAATTGCAAGAAAAGTTCATACAAAAAACCTCAAGGTAAGCCTTGAGGTTTTTAAGCGATGTCTATGAATTACTTCGCAGCTTTTAACTCTTGATAATATTTTTCATAGAGTTCAATCGCATCACCCACATCATCTTGCCACTGACTTTTTTGTAACACTTCAGAGGTTGGATAAATTGCTGGATCTTCGGTAATCTCTTTTGGTAATTTTTCTAACGCTTTTACGTTTGAAGTTGGATAACCGATTTCTAATGTTAATTTCTCAGCCACTGGCGCACTTAATAGGTAGTTAATTAACTTATGCGCACCATCTGGGTTTTTCGCATTAGATGGAATTGCAAGCGTATCCACCCATAATACTGGGCCTTCTTTCGGGAACACCATATTTACAGGGGCTTGTTCTTTTTTCGCAATGCGCACAGAACCATTCCATAATTGACCCACTTCTACTTCACCTGAAATAAATGAGTTTGCAGGATTGTCAGAGCTAAATGCTAATACGTTTGGACGTAATTTTAATAACTCTTCATAAGCTGCTTTAATTACTGCTGGTTCTTTAGTATTTGGATCTTGACCTAATTTTAATAAAGCAATGTTGAATACTTCACGAGCATCATCAAGTAATTGAACTTTACCTTTAAACTCAGGTTTCCATAAATCACCCCAAGCGGTGAAATTGTCACCATTGTATGAATTAGTATTAAATGCAATACCTGGCGCACCTAATAATTGTGGTAAAGAGTATTTGTTGCCTTTGTCGTAAGGTTTATTTAACCAGTCTGGGTTAAGATCTTTGATCACAGGTAATTTGCTATGATCAAGTTCCATTAACATACCTTCACGACCCATTTTTGACACGAAGTAGTTACTTGGTGCGATTACATCATAACCGCCATCTTTGCCCTGAATTTTGAGTTTCGCATACATTGTCTCATTTGATTCAAGACTTGAAACCACAACCTTAATACCTGTCTGTTTAGTAAATTCTTCTAACAAACCTTCTGGCACATATTCTGTCCAAGTATAAAGATGTACAGTGTCATTTGCTAATGCACTATTTGCCCCTAACATCACCATACCCGAAGCGAATGCAACAGCCCATTTTTTCATCAATGTGTTCTCCTAAAAGAGTAAAATAAAGAAGAGGTTGGATTACTCCAAAAAAACCAAGTCTTTCAAATAAAAGACGGGGGAATTCTAAGCCCCCCCCTGTATTTTGCAACAACTTTATTTCAAAATAGATTATTTTTTAAGCTATCAAGCCTAATATTACATTACCACTACGTCAAATTGATCTTGGTGATAATACGGCTCAATTTTAATTTCGACTTTTTTACCGATAAAAACTTCTAATTCCGCAAGCAATGCGTGAGATTCTTCATTAATCAAGTATTCCGCCACGCTACGAGAAGCATATACTACATAACGTTCCGATTTGTATAAATGATGAACTCGAACCACCTCTCGAACAATCTCATAACAGACTGTTTCAACGGTTTTTATCGTACCTCGCCCTTTACACGAAGAACAATCGCAACATAACACTCGTTCAAGGCTTTCCCTGGTACGTTTACGCGTCATTTCAACCAAACCAAGTTGGGTAAAGCCATTGACATTTGTTTTAACTCGGTCGCCTTTTAAGGCAAGCTCTAAGGACTCTAGCACACGCTGACAATGCTCTTCTTCCTGCATATCAATAAAATCAATAATGATAATACCACCCAAATTTCGCAGTTGTAATTGATGTGCGATTGCCTGTGTTGCTTCAATGTTAGTATTAAAAATCGTATGTGCAAGATTTCGGTGTCCGACAAAAGCCCCAGTGTTAATATCTATGGTGGTCATTGCTTCTGTCTGCTCAATGATTAAATACCCACCTGATTTTAGATCAACACGTTTATCCAAGGCTTTTTGAATACCATCTTCAATGCGATAAACATCAAAGAGGGGTAAAGTCCCACTATATAAACTCACATTCTTGGCTAACTCTGGCATAAACTCAGCTAAGAACTCTTTTACCTGCTCATAGGTCATTTTTGAGTCAATTTGAATTGAATGAATATGCGTTCCAACGAAATCACGCAACACTCGTTGTGCCAAAGCTAATTCCCCATAAAGTAAAGATCTCGCAGGATATTTTCCTTTTCGCTCTAGTACTTTTCGCCATAACCGCTTTAAGAAAGCCGCATCTTGTTCAAGGCTCTCTTCGCTCACACTGTCAGCAGCCGTTCTTACAATAAAACCGCCTAGCTCATCACAATACGGCTCAACTAACGATTTTAAGCGATTACGTTCTTCTTCACTTTCAATGCGTTGCGACACGCCAACGTGACTATTTTCTGGCATAAAAACCAAATAACGAGAGGGCAATGTAATGTCTGTCGTCAATCTTGCCCCTTTAGTACCTAAAGGATCTTTGACCACTTGCACCACAATATCCTGCCCTTCTCGCACTAACTCGCTGGTATTTTTGACAACAAATTGCTTTTTCTCGCTTTCATCAACACATTCAGTATGAGAAACAATATCTGAGGCGTGTAAAAATGCCGCTTTTTCTAAGCCAATATCAACAAATGCCGACTGCATACCAGGCAAAACCCGTGTCACTCGTCCTTTATAGATATTACCGACAACACCTCGCTTTGCCTCACGCTCAATATGGACTTCTTTTAACACACCATTTTCAACCAATGCTACCCTCGTTTCACTTGGGGTTACATTGACTAATAATTCTGCACAATTCATCTTAAATTTATCCCTAGAATCATTTACAAAGATACTAGTACTGATTTTCTTAAAATATACATAAATAGTTATTTACCATAATAGAATAAAGGTCCTAATGGCATCTGAGGAATACTAAATTTCTCAGGATAAATAACTTCAACCAAGTATAGTCCCTCAGCTTTCGCTGTTGGTGCAGCCAACGTCCTATCTCGTTTTTCTAATAGCCATTTAATCCATTCAACAGGTTTATCGCCTCTTCCAACCTCAATCAAACTACCAACTATATTTCTTACCATGTGGTGAACGAAGGCATTCGCTTGAATATCCAATATAATATAGTCTTGATGGCGACTCACAATGAGATGATGAACATTTCTCCATGGCGTATGTGATTGACACTTCGCAGCTCGAAATGAACTGAAATCATTCTCTCCCAATAAAAACTGCCCTGCTTCATGCATTTTTTCATGATCCAGAGAATAGTGATAATGAGAAATCCCTTTCGGTAATATGGCTGAACGTAATTTATTATTATAAATAACATAACGATAGCGACGAGCAAGAGCACTAAAACGAGCATGAAAATCGTCACTTACTCCAATAGCCCATTTCACCACAATATCTTCTGGTAAATGAGCATTGGTCCCTAAACACCAACTCTGCATAGGTCGATTTACATCCGTATCAAAGTGTACAACCTGCCCAGTAGCATGTACTCCCGCATCAGTTCGCCCTGCACAAAACACTTCACAAGATGAATTTGCAATGACTGATAAGGCTTCTTCCAATCTTTGCTGTACTGAATCAACATATTGTTGGCGCTGCCACCCACAATAACGGCAACCATCGTACTCAATTCCAAGGGCAATTTTCATTAGACAACCTAAAACATTTAATTAATCTGATTAACTCTTTTTTTTCATAAGAAAGTAACTTGATAAGTTACTATAGCTAAATCGTATTATTTATACCGCTGTCCGTATCATTTAATGATTGACATCCAAACAAAAACAGCCAGTAAATCATTTTATTCAGGGATTAATTCGCTCTTCGGGCATTATGCCAGATTAGTATTTAATTTAAAACAACTACACAATTTTGCCCCCGAAGAGAATACAACATCAGTAAACTCATGCAGATATTGTAAAATTAATTATTGTGGAAAAACTCAAATTCTTCCCTACTTTTACTGAACATTTGTTCTTTTAGAACGCCGATCAGCTCTTGTCTGACAACAGAAAGTTTTGGTCGTTCATTTTGTTGGAACACCACTGGACGACAAAATTCCATTGCCTTAATGCCTAAGCGAGCGGTGAGCAGTCCCATACCAATCCCTTGTGCCGCTCGAACCGATAAACGAGCGGTGAGATTTTGTGAGAAAAAATCTAACCCGACATCGCTGGCAATTTCCGTTGCCCCTGCAAAGAGCATATTGGTCATCACCATTCGGAACAGTTTTAAACGGCTGATATAGCCCAATTCCATACCGTAGGCTTTGGTGATTTTATTGACTAAAGCAATGTTTCGCCACGCCACCATTAAAATATCCACCAACGCCAAAGGGCTTACTGCAACGATAATTGCATTTTCCACCGCATTTTTACTAATTAACTTTTTCACTTGGTTATCAATCGGGCTTAATACATTTTCACTGAAAAGATACAGCACTTCTTGGCTGTTATAGGCTTCGTCAAGCTGAGATTGCCAACGCTGTTCCGCCTGTTGAACCATCGGCGTTTGAGCCAAATTTTTAACCACCAATTTGCAAAATTCTCGTGCTTTTTCACCGCTTGTATCCGCTGTTTCCAGTAGTAATTGTTGGCTCACTTGCTGATGATAATGATGTTTACGCAACCAACGTAACTTCCGCCATTCGTTGATAATAGCCCCTACACCAGCCAAACTGATGCCAAAAAAAGCAACGGCAAAGGCAAAATAGATCCATTGATTTGCTTGCCAAGTATCAATCAACCATTGCACTGATTGAGCAATGGTCGCAACGCCAAACAGAGCCAACGCAGCTAGAAATAACCTTAGCCAGAAGCAAGAGGGTTTTAAACTTTCTTCAATAATCAGTTCTGCTTCAACTGCTTTTGGATCTTCGTCAAGCTGAATGTCTGCGTCGCTAAACTCTTGTTTTGGTTGATGTTTTACTTCTGTTTCAACCATTTCTTCGGTAAAAATGCGTTTTTCCATTAAGATCTCACCGCTTGTGTAATGTGTTGCTTTAACCCTTCGTAGCCGTGTTCTGTTTTGAGAATATCAAACAGTTGCACCGCTTCGGGATACTCTTTATCGAGATAACGTAGCCACTGTTTAATGCGTGCGACGTGATAAAAGCCGGTATCCAGTTCGTTTTCCATATGTACATATTGAAATAAGAGCTGTAATACCTCGTTCCACGCCATTTTAGGCTGATTATATTTCACAACTTTGCTTAAATTTGGCACATTTAACGCCCCACGCCCAATCATTAACGCATCGCAAGCGGTCACTTCACGACATTTTTTTGCAGAGAGATAATCCCAAATTTCGCCATTTGCAATTACAGGGATAGGCAGTCGTTTTTTTATCTCGCCGATGGCTTGCCAATTAATGCGTTCTGCTCGATAGCCGTCCATTTTGGTTCTGCCGTGCACAGTAATTTCCGTTGCACCGCCTTGCACCACCGCATCGGCGATCTCAAAGGCTTGTTCGCTACTGTCCCAGCCTAGCCGTACTTTGACCGACACAGGAAGATGGCTAGGCACCGCTTCTCGCATTGCTTTTGTTGCTCGATAAATCAATTCAGGTTGTTTCAGCAAGGACGCACCGCCGTTACTGCCATTCACTGTTTTAGACGGGCAACCGCAGTTGAGATCAACCCCGTACGAGCCTAGTTCAACGGCAAGTGCTGCGTTTTCTGCTAACCATTGTGGGTGTTGTCCTAAAAGTTGTACACGCACAGGCGTACCCGATGGGGTAAAACCGTTATTATGTAATTCAGGGCAAAGGCGATAAAACGTTTTCTTCGGCAGTTTTTGATCGACCACTCTCACAAATTCTGAAATGCACAGATCATAATCATTGACTGTCGTTAATAATTGACGCACAAAAGGGTCTAACACCCCTTGCATAGGTGCAAGGATAACTTTTGGTAAATTTTCCACAAAATCCGACCGCTATTAGTAAGAAAAATGGTGTAAACGTAGGTCAGGGCGAGCAATTAAGTAGATGATTAATGCAGTAATTGCCCCTAACGTATCGGCAAGCATATCTTTTTGTGCGTCCCAAATATCGCCTTGCGAACCTAAAAATTCAATGCCAGCATTACCCCCTTCAATCACTGCATATTGCCATTCGATGATTTCGTAAGTTGCGGCAACTGACATAATAAAAAAGAGCGAGAAGAAGAATGCCACGCCCAAGCCGCATTTACGTTTACGCAATAACCATTCTGCCATTGGGAAACTATAAAAGCCGATAATGTAGTGAGCTACACGATCAAAGTGGTTACGATCTTCGCCTAAGAAGGTCAAATACTGATTTGCCCAATCAAACGGCACATTCGCAAAGGTATATTTTGCACCGATGAGGTGCATAATCATCCACAGTGACATCAGCACATAGGCAAGCCCACTAAATTGAAAATGTTGATAAGTGAGTAGAAGTAGAGCAAATACCACAAAAATCGGCATTACTTCTGCATACCAGACGGCTCTGTCTGTCGGGTTAAAACCAGACCATACGGAAACAACCGTAATCACAATCGCTAAGAAAAGCGGAACGATATGAGAACTTTTTTGCATTATTTCCAACCTTTTGATTTACAAATAAGATCATAAGCAGCTTGAATTTGCTGTGCTTTTTCTTTTGCCACTTCCATCATTTCAGGCGGTAAACCTTTAGCGACTAACTTATCTGGGTGATGTTCATTCATTAATTTGCGATAGGCACGTTTAACCGTCGTTTGATCGCCGCTTTCTGACACCCCTAATACGCTATAAGCATCTTTTAAACTTGGTTCACTTGAACGCTGATAACCACCATAATTTCCTTGATATTGTCCTTGTTGGTTTGAGCCTTGCTGTTCATATTGATAATAGCCTGAGCGGAAACGTTGAGCTGCTGCCACCATTGCTATCATCTGCTCAAACTGTAAACGAGACATTCCTAACGTTTCGGCGATAGTGAATAAAATTTGTTGCTCATTGCCATCTAAATTGCCATCTTGTAATGCAGCTTGCATTTGAACTTCCACGAAGAAACGCAATAAATCACGGCGTTGTCCACAGGCTTCACGGAACTCTTGCATAACTTGGCGTAACGGGAAATTAGCCTCTTTTCCTAAAGTAAAGGCTTTTTGAGCAAGTTGTTGATTATTTGCATCGAGTTTCATATTCGCCATTAACTGACGGGCAAGCTGGATATCATTTTCCGTTACTCGTCCTTTTGCTTTGGAAATATGTCCTAATACCGCAAAAGTTGTCTGCATAAAGAGTGACTGACGAGTTAGTGCTTTGCCAAACATAGTTGAAGATACGCTACCTAGCTCATACAGTTTTTTATCGCCCCAATGCCCAATAATAAGCCCTAGCAAACCGCCAAAAAATCCGCCAAAAAACTTATAACCTAAAATGAAACCGAGAATTTTCCCAATAAATTGCATCGACTGCCCTTACTTACTTATTCAAAATTGTGAGCATTTTAACGGAAAATCCTTAAAAAATAATTAAGTAATATAGAATTTACACATAAAAATAAAGCCCCGAATTTTCGGAGCTTTACTGTTTGGCATTTTAGAAAACTAAAAATTAGTACTCTAACACTGCACGACGGTTTTTAGAGTAATCAGCTTCTGAGTGACCTAATACTGCTGGTTTTTCTTCACCGTAAGAAACTGTTGCTACGTTGCTAGCACCTTTAGTTGCTAAAACATCTTTAACTGCGTCAGCACGACGTTGACCTAAAGCGATGTTGTACTCTGGAGTACCACGCTCATCAGCGTGACCTGCAACAGTTACTTTGCCTTTAGATGCAACTAAGTATTGTGCGTGTGCATCTAAAAGTTGTTGATCTTCAGCTTTTACTGTGTAGCTGTCGAAATCAAAATATACAGTGTTGTAACGGGTTTGTAAATCTTGAGCAGACATACCACCGAATGTTTGACCTGCATTAGCACTTGCGTTGTCATTTGAGCTGCTGCAAGCTGCTAAAACGAAAGCTGGTGCCGCAATCATTAAAACTTTAGCTAGTTTTTTCATTTTTTTCTCCAAAAAAGAATTATTGTTTAGTCAGATAAGGTGACCAAGCAGGGAATTTATATTGTCCACCTGCTCCCGGCAAATTAGCTTTGAAACGCCCATCTGCGGACACCAATTGTAGCACTTTACTCACACCTTTGGTAGAGCTATAAATAACCATTGTTCCATTTGGTGAAATACTTGGACTTTCGTCTAAAAACGTAGAACTGATTGCTTCTGTGCTACCCGAAACAAGATCTCGTCTTACAATTCTATCACCTGAAACCATGATTAAATTCTTGCCATCTGCCGAAATTTTACCACTGCCGCTGCCACCAATTAAGCTAGCACCACCACCAGATGAACTCATTTGATAAACCTGTGGTAAGCCACCACGGTCTGATGTAAACAAGATATAACCACCATCTGGTGACCAGCTTGGTTCGGTATTATTTCCTGCGTTACTGGTTAATTGTCTTGGTGAACCACCGCCCACCCCTGTTACATAAATATTTAATACACCATCTTGGTTAGAAGCAAACGCCACTCTTGAACCGTCTGGTGAGAATGAGGGCGCGCCATTATGCCCTCTAAGAGATCCGACCACTTTTCTTGCTCCCGAACGAATATCGTGAACAACAACCTGTGATTTTTTGTTTTCAAAAGTCACATAAGCTAATTTTGAACCATCTGGTGACCATTCTGGTGACATTAAAGGCTCTTTACTTTTTACGATGGTAAAGGCGTTAAAACCATCATAATCTGATACACGCAACTCGTAAGAGGACACTCCACGTTGTACCACATAAGCGATTTTAGTTCTAAATGCACCACGGATCTGTGTTAATTTTTCAAATACTTGATCGCTTACTGTATGAGCACCTAAACGCATTTGAGCTGCTGGAACATTAAATGAACCTTGTACAATCACATTGCCTGCTGCCCCTGACTTTCCTAGGGTATCCACTAATTGATAAGCGATGTTATAGCCACCACCTACCACAGATACTTGCCCAACAACCACATTATCAATGCCGATATTCGTCCACTGTTCAGGATTAACTTCTACCGCTGAACTTGGTTGTGCAGGTAAACTCGCACGATCAAGCGGTGTAAACTTGCCACTATTTCTCAAATCATCAGCGATAATTTGAGCGACATCATCAGGTACGCCCCCCATTGCTTTAAATGGGATAACCGCTATCGGTTGAGCCATACTCACACCTTGGTCAATCGAAATTCTAACATCTGACTCAGCTTTTACACTAACAGAAAAAAATAATCCGATAACACCAAGAATACTCGTTAAACGAGATACTAATTTCATCTTAACCCTCTAGGTTGAACTATTGAACTTTTAAACTAAAATCTAATGTTGGTGACTTATATTGCTGATAAACTGCATCTGATGGTGCTGGTGGCACTTTACGGGTTGCTACAATTGCACTTACAGCCGCATCACACACTGCTTTATCCCCTGAAACGACTTGATAGTTGGTAATAGTACCATCTCGCTCTAGGAAAATTTTCACATCACATTGTTTACCTGCAAAACTCGGATCAACACGGTATTTTGACTGAATAAGTTTTTTAATTCGCTGCCCATAGGCATTGCCATCAACATTAGCACCCTGACCTAAACCTTTTGTACCGCCAGAGCCTTGTGAGCCAGCACTATTTTTATTACCGCCGTTGCTCGTGCCTCCGCCAACTTCGCCGCCACTTAAAAAATCATCAAGCGCTTTATTATTTTTCGCTTTTTCAGCTTTTGCAGCCGCTTCAGCTTTCGCTTTTGCCTCTGCAGCAGCTTTAGCTTTCGCTTCTTTTTCCTCTTTTGCCTTAGCTTCTTTCTCCGCTTTTAGTTTTGCTTCTTTTTCAGCTTTGAGCTTCTCTTCTTTCTCTGCTTTTTCTTTAGCCTCTTTTTCGGCTTTGAGCTTCGCTTCTTGTTCTGCTTTCTCTTTTGCTTCTTTTTCTGCTTGTGCTTTAGCTTGCTGTTCTGCTTTTAGCTTTTTCTGCTCTTCAAGTCGTTTTTGTTGCTCTGCTTCTTTTATTTTCCGTTCTTCTTCCGCTTGCTTTGCAAGGGCTTCTAAACGTTTTGCTTCGGCTTCAGCTTTCAAACGAGCAGCTTCTGCAAGTTTACGTTGTGTTGCTTCTTCCTGCTGTTTTTTCAACTGTTCTTGCTTAATTTGCTCTTGTTTCAATGCTTCTTGACGAGCCAATTCTTGCTGACGTTTTTCTTCTTGTTGCTTCTGCTGAGCTAACTGAATTGCCTTCTCACGTTCTTGTTGTTCAGCAATTTCTTCTGGGGTAGGTTTATCTTCAACCTCTTCCTTAACTTCCTCTTTAGGCTCTTCTTTAGGTTCAACCTTCGCTTGCCCTTGCTTTTCAGCTTTTAATCGCCCATATTCAGCGGCTACCTGTCCAGTATCAACCATCACAGCTTCAAGAGATTCACTATCACCGCCACTTCCGCCAGCAGAAGCTAAGTGAGTATTAGTGAAAAAAGAACCCAGTATTAATAAGCCTATCAACAATAAATGCAGTAAAACTGACACAATTATAGCGAGTTCTAATCTATCATTTTGATATTTCACGCTCTATCCTCGCTGACTATTTACCTTCGGTCATTAAACCTACGGTTTTGATCCCTGCATCTTTTAATAATGAGATACCTTTCATTACCTCTTCGTAAGGTACATCTTTACCACCTGCCACAAGGAATAAGGTATTATTGTCCTTTTGGAAAGCCTCACCAGCATAAGCAATGACTTCTTGCTCCGCTAAGTTCTCTTGTTCATTAACTTGAATGTAGTTTCCGTCAATTTTCAATTTGTACAAAGCGACCCCAGCGATCTCTAAAATAACAGGGGTTTTATCTTCATTTGAAACGGATTGACTATGGCGATCTTCAGGCAATTCCACTTCAACACTTTGACTAATAATCGGTGCTGTTGCCATAAAAATCAGCAATAACACCAGTAACACGTCCAAAAATGGCACTATGTTAATTTCAGATTTAATGTCATTACGTTTACGACGACGGTAAGACATAGTTTCCTCTTTATCTATCCATTCAAACTACCGCAACAAGCGGTAGCATTTCACTTAATTTTTACTTATTTTTTCGCAAACGCTTGGCGATGTAGAATTGTGGTGAACTCATCAATAAAGTTCACATAATTCTGCTCTAATTTGCCTACACGCAAGTTCAAACGGTTATATGCCATTACTGCAGGAATTGCTGCAAATAAACCAATCGCTGTGGCAATTAATGCTTCGGCAATACCTGGTGCAACAGATTGTAAGGTTGCTTGTTTTACCGCACTTAGTCCCATAAATGAGTGCATAATCCCCCAAACTGTTCCAAATAAACCAATATATGGGCTGATCGAACCAACAGTACCTAAGAACGGAATGTAATTTTCAAGTTCTTCTAATTCACGGTTTAATGCAAGATTCATTGCACGGCTAGAACCTTGAATAATTGACTCTGGCGAATCTGGGTTTGCTTGCTGTAAGCGGTTAAATTCTTTAAAACCAACGTAGAAAATGTGTTCAGCACCAGTTAGACCATCTCGACGATGTTCTAACCCTTCGTGTAAACGATGTAAATCTTCGCCAGACCAAAAACGATCTTCAAAGGCTAAAGAATCTTTTTTAGCTCTTGTTAATACGCGGCTACGTTGAATAATCACTGCCCAAGATAACACGGAAAAAGAGATCAGTATTAAGATAACTAACTTAACAACAATACTCGCTTCCATAAATAATGAAACTAAATTAAATTCAGTTGCCATTGATAAAAACTCCAAATAAAACAATTACATTGAGATTATAGCGTTAAAAGCCTGCTTAATATCTTCAGGTATGGCGATCGCTTTCATTTTTGACAGATCAACACTCACAACAACCACACTCACTTCACACAAGCGCTCTTCACCTCGCCATAACGTCTGTTTAAAGACTATTTTGGCACCCTTTAGTTCAGAAATAATGCTTTTAACTGTGAGAAAATCGTCTAAATAAGCAGGTTTCTTATAGTCAATCTCCATTTTCTTCACAACAAAAGCTATTGATTGACTTAGTAATAGCTGTTGAGAAAACCCTAACTGACGTAAAAATTCTGTTCTTGCACGTTCAAAAAAATGTAAATAACATGCGTGATAGACTACACCACCAGCATCAGTATCTTCATAATACACACGAATAGGAAAATCCATTGCAATGCCCTATCTATCTTTCCAAAACGAAAAACGCCCCAAAATCAGGCGTAAATTGCTCGTCATTCTAGAGAGAGAAAAATCGTTGTGCAAGTATTTTTAGAAACAAATTGAATATAAAATAAGCAATATGATAAGAACCCGTTGCTTTGGGCTCTTAATTTAAAGACTAATGCAATACGACTAATGCAATTAGTGAAGGTAAGATAATGATATACCCCAACAATGGCATAAAAACGACCTGCCATCTCATTGATTTAATCTCAAAGCCAAAACCATGAACAAATAAAATCAACATACCATAGAAAACACCTGCGACTAAGTAAGGAATTTTCCCTCCAAAATAGAGAGCAAAGGTGTTGGAATAGAGCAATATCATTGCAAACATTGCAATAGAAAGGATAAAAGAAAGGGCTTGTAGCCAGCCCTTTCTTGTGAGTTGATAGAGTGAATTAATCATCTCATTACTCGTCAAACTTACCTGTTTTTTCAATACTTACAGTGATTACTGTTGCAAACAGAATAGCAAGTAATACACCTAGTACCCAAGTTACATAAAACATATTGGTTCTCCTTAGTATAAACTTGCACTTTTCTCTTCAATATATTTAGCGTCAAGACGACCAAACATTTTGAAGTAAGTCCACACAGTATAAGCTAATACGATTGGAACGAAGATACAAGCTACCACAAACATAATCATTAATGTGTTATGGCTTGCAGTTGCGTCCCACATTGTTAAACTCATTTCAGGGTGAGTAATTGATGGCATTACGAATGGGAACATTGCAACACCAGCAGTTAAGATCACGCCAGCTTGCATAATTGATGAGCATAAGAATGCAAGTCCACCGTTATTTGCTTTAGAGCCAACCACTGTACCTAATGCACCGATTACTGCTAATCCAGGAATGATGAATAATACTGGCATTTCAAAGTAGTTTTTGAACCACGCACCGCTTTCTAATACGACTGTTTTGTTCACTAAAGTAGATTGTGCATTGTGATCTAAAACGCTAGTTACCACAAATCCATCTTTGAAGTAAACCCAAACACCAGCAAGTAAGAATGCACCTAACGCCACTAAAGCGGTCACTTGAGCCACATTTCTTACACGGTTACGCAATTCGCCAGTTGTTTTCATTTGTAACCAAGTTGCACCTTGAGTGGTGAGCATCATTAAACTTACCACACCGCAAAGTAATGCAAATGGATTTAATAAGCCTAATAATTTCCAAAGGGTTGAACCTTCGTAAGTTACTTGGTTTAACTCATTAAAGTGGAATGGTACGCCTTGTAATAAGTTACCGAATGCAACACCAAAGATTAATGATGGAACGAAACCGCCCACAAATAATCCCCAGTCCCAAGCATTACGCCATTTTTGATCATCAATTTTCGCACGGTATTCAAAACCTACTGGACGGAAGAATAACGCAGCTAAAACCAAGATCATAGCTAAGAAAAAGCCAGAGAATGATGCTGCATAAACTGTTGGCCACGCTGCAAAAATCGCACCACCTGCAGTTAATAACCAAACTTGGTTACCGTCCCAGTGCGGAGCGATTGAGTTAATCATGACACGGCGTTCAACATTGCTTTTACCTACCACAGGCAATAGGGTTAATACCCCCATATCAAAACCATCGGTAATTGCAAAGCCGATTAAAAGTACACCGATTAAAATCCACCAAATAAAGCGTAGAACTTCATAATCTAACATATTTTACTCCTACTTATTTCGCAGATTGTTCAAAATGGTAACGACCTGTTTTTAATGCACTTGGGCCAAGACGACCGTATTTGAACATTAAATACATTTCTACAACTAAAAATAATGTGTACAAGCCACATAATAAACCAATAGCAATCCAAAGATCTGCTGTTGTTAATGCAGAGTTTGCTACTCCTGTTGGCAATACCTCATACACTGCCCAAGGCTGACGACCATATTCAGCTAAGAACCAACCGCTTTCAATCGCAATCCAAGGAAGTGGAATACCCCATAACAATGCTTTTAATAACAATGGTTTAGTACCTACTGTACCGCGTACATTTTGAACAAATGCTGCGATTATAAGTAATAACATTAAACCACCGGCAATCATCATAATACGGAATGACCAGAATGTTGGACCTACGTTTGGAATAGTATCCGCTGCTGCTTTTAAGATTTGCTCTTCTGTTGCATCAACAACTTTGTCTGTATATGGTTTTAAAAGTAAACCAAAGCCAAGATCTTTTTGAACTGCTTTGAACGCTTCTTTATCTTCCACAGTATAGTTGCCTGAACGTAATTTTTCTAATAAACCGTAAGCAACGATACCATTGCGTACACGCTGTACGTTCTCTTCACGAAGATCTTTCAAACCTTTAATTTCTGTATCTAAAGAACGAGTTGCGATAATCCCTGCTGCATAAGGCACTGCGATAGCAACTTCATTTTTCATCTCTGCAGTATTAGGAATAACAAACGCATTCCACGCTGCTGGAGCTGGGTGAGTTTCAAATTCACCTTCCATTGCCGCTAATTTCACAGGTTGTGCTTTACCGATTTCATAGCCAGACTCATCACCCATAATTAATACAGAAATAATAGCCACTAAACCGAAACTTGCACCTACTGAGAATGAACGACGAGCAAATCCAAGATCACGACCTTTTAAGATATAGTATGCACTTACACCTAATACGAAGATCGCACCACAGGTATAGCCTGCTGAAACAGTGTGTAAGAATTTAGATTGTGTTACTGGGTTTAGCACTAAGTCAGAGAAGCTGACCATTTCCATACGCATTGTTTCAAAGTTAAATTCTGAACCTACTGGGCTTTGCATCCAACCGTTCGCAACTAAGATCCACAAAGCAGAGAAGTTAGAACCAAATGCGACCGCAAAAGTCGTTAGTAAGTGTTTACCTTTTGATAAACGATCCCAACCAAAGAAGAAAAGACCAATGAAGGTAGATTCTAAGAAGAACGCCATTAAGCCTTCAATCGCTAATGGAGCACCAAAAATATCACCCACATAGTGAGAATAATATGACCAGTTAGTACCGAATTGGAATTCCATTGTAATCCCTGTCGTTACCCCTAGAGCAAAGTTAATACCAAATAACTTACCCCAGAACTTTGTCATATCCTTATACACTTCTTTACCTGTTGTTACATATAAGGTTTCCATCACCACAAGAACGAAAGAAAGGCCTAATGTAAGCGGTACAAATAAGAAGTGATAGAGAGCAGTTAAAGCAAACTGCAAACGTGAGAGTTCAACAACGTCTAACATCTCAAACCTCTTTATATACAAGTCTGAATTATTCGATTACAAGAATACCAAGTAATCCCCCAATCAACATTGTTTTCGCACAGTTACTAATCAAAGATTAATAAGTAGCAATAATGTCAAGAATCTATTCTACTCGTAAATAAGCAAATAAAAAATAGCAAAATTATTACATTGGTCACATTTTTGAGCTAAATATTTAAAAAATATGAAATTTATATTGTTATAACTTGATATAAATCAAGTTAGACAAAATACTACACATTTATCTGTCCAACCTATTTGTAAATTATTTGTGAATATAACTTTTGAGTTTAACAATTTGTTTACATAAAGAATAAAGATCCTTAAATAGTACGTGACGATATATCAAGATCTATGTTAGTATACGCGACTTTCATCTAACAGTTAAACTAATCATTAGGAACACTATGAAAAACGCTATTTTACGTTCAATGATTATCGCAACTGGTGCATTATTCATTGCGATAAGTGGTTTCACTACTGAATTGAAAACATCTTCACTGGTAATGACCAAACCTCAAACCAATGGCATATTACCTGAACAGTGCCAAAAAATGTTTCAAGAAGTTGATAAACTGATTGCTGATGCAGAAAAACAACCTGGTACACATACTCAAATGCAGACAATGAAGAACAAACTCTCTTCATCAAAACAACAGATCCTCAAATTAGATCTCATCATGCAGAAAAAAAGTTGTGATAAAGGGCTGGTTGCGCTTAATGGACTGAAACACAATAGCAATGGAGAGTAAAGAACACGATCTACGTGATCTCATACCCTGTGATATTACTCCCGACAGTCTAAATATTTATAATGATTTCTTAATTGCTATTTTGTCTATTACACCAGCTCCTATATTGATAATTCTATTCATCATAATAGGTTCCCATATGAAATAAGTATTCTAAATTCATAAAAAAACTGATCTCATATCTAAATATAACGATTTTTAATAGACTAAAATAATGAATAATTTTTGTTGATTAGAAAGTTAAAGCCTTATAACAATAAGGCTTTAACCTAATTCTTATATAAATTTTTGTATACAATCCCTTAAAAAGCTCTCTCATATGTCAGTAGCCTATTATAGGCAATGCTACAGATTAACTAACCGAATTCCAAATGGGTAAGTTAAAATCTTCTTATAATTTAATTCCAAACTTCTCTTCTATAAGAGGAGCAAAATCCGAATAACCGCCAACGTGAACCTCATCTAAAAAGATTTGTGGCACAGTCGCAACAGGTTTACCCACACGCGGTTCTAAATCTTGTTTTTCAATACCTTCAGCGATCATATCGACAAATTTAAAATCGAAATCAGGTAATTCTGCTTTCATTTTTTCTGCAAGCTGTTTTGCTCGAACGCAATAAGGGCAACTTAATCTGCCGTAAATTTCTACAAACATTTTTAATCTCCTATAAATTATTAGGGGCATTGTTGCCCCTACTTCTCATTACTTCGTGCTGGTACTTGTCGTGGTACGACTTGCACGTTTACGTTCTACTTCAGTGAGTAATTTTTTACGAATACGCACTGATTTTGGTGCTACTTCCACTAACTCGTCATCATCAATAAATTCTAACGCTTGTTCCAAGCTGAATTTAACTGGCGTTGTTAAGGTTAAAGCATCATCTTTACCTGACGCACGCATATTGGTGAGTTTTTTCCCTTCAAGCGGGTTTACGGTTAGGTCATTTGAACGGCTGTGAATACCAATTACTTGCCCTTCATAAATTTCTGCACCGTGATCGATCATTAATTTACCACGATCTTGTAGTGCATAGAGCGAGTAAGCAAGGGCTTTACCTGTGCCGTTTGAAATCAATACGCCGTTAATACGCTGACCAATTTCACCTGCTTTTACATCGTCATAGTGGCTGAAACTTGAGTAAAGTAAGCCTGTACCTGATGTCATCGTCATAAACTCATTACGGAAACCGATTAAGCCACGGCTTGGAATAATGTATTCTAAACGAGTACGACCTTTACCATCTGGGATCATATCACGCACTTCACCTTTACGGATACCAAGCGCTTCCATCACCGCCCCTTGATGTTGTTCTTCAATATCAATGGTCACTTGCTCAAACGGCTCTTGTTTACGACCATCAATCTCTTTGAAAATTACTTTTGGACGAGATACCGCTAATTCATAACCTTCACGACGCATATTTTCGATTAATACAGACAAGTGCAATTCACCACGACCCGATACGCTGAAAACATCAGAGTCATCAGTTTCTTCTACGCGTAATGCGACGTTATGCACTAACTCTTTCTTCAAACGCTCTAAAATTTGGCGTGAAGTAACGAATTTACCTTCTTGACCGCAGAAGGGTGATGTGTTTACACAGAAGAACATTGTCACTGTCGGTTCATCAACAGATAAAGCTGGAAGTGCTTCAACATTGTTGATGTCACATAAGGTATCTGAAATGTTTAATTCGCCTAAACCTGTAATCGCAATGATGTCGCCGGCATAGGCTTCGGTGGCTTCATAGCGTTGTAAGCCTAAGTGACCTAACACTTGACCAACACGACCATTACGGGTTTTACCTTCTGCATCAATGACAGTCACAGGTTGGTTAGGTTTAACCGTACCACGTTTGATACGACCGATACCGATAACGCCTAGATATTTGCTGTAATCTAACTGTGAAATTTGCATTTGGAACGGTGCATCAAGTTCAACATCTGGCGGAGAAACTTGCCCTACAATCGCTTCAAAGAGCGGATCCATATTTGGTGCAAGATCTTCGTGATCCAAACCTGCAACACCATTTAATGCAGAAGCATAAATAATTGGGAAATCTAATTGTTCGTCTGTCGCACCAAGGTTCACGAATAAGTCGAATACTTGATCCACCACCCAGTCAGGGCGAGCACCTGGGCGGTCAACTTTATTGATAACCACGATAGGTTTTAAACCGTGAGCAAATGCTTTTTGGGTTACGAAACGGGTTTGTGGCATTGGACCGTCAAAGGCATCGACCACAAGTAATACCGAGTCCACCATTGAAAGTACACGCTCAACTTCACCACCGAAGTCTGCGTGTCCTGGGGTATCTACGATATTGATACGATAGCCGTTCCAGTTAATTGCGGTATTTTTCGCAAGAATGGTAATGCCACGCTCTTTCTCAAGGTCGTTGGAGTCCATTACACGTTCATCTACATCACCACGAGAAGTGTCTAATGTGCCTGAAAGTTTTAATAATTTATCAACCAGCGTGGTTTTGCCGTGGTCAACGTGAGCAATGATTGCGATATTACGCAGTTTTTGAGTATCTAATTGTTGCATTGAAATAACTTAATTGTAGGGTGGGGCTCGCCCACCGAGAATAAAAAATGATGAGCTAAAGCTCATCTGACGAAATCCAAAATTGTGATGAAGATCACAAAAGACGGGCGATTATACAGAATTTTCACCAAACTGACTAGAAAGCAAGCGGTTAGATTGGCGTAAAAATTTGCAAATTATTTCGAATAACTTACCGCTTGTATGAAAACTCAGGCTTAAATAGGCTATAATCCCTACATAATTTTATTTATTGGAGAACTGTTATGCCTTTACTAGATAGCTTTAAAGTTGACCACACCAAAATGAATGCCCCAGCAGTGCGTGTTGCAAAAACCATGACAACCCCGAAGGGCAATACGATTACTGTATTTGATTTACGTTTTGTCCGTCCAAACATTGAGATTTTATCGCCTCGTGGTATTCATACCATGGAACATTTATTTGCTGGTTTTATGCGTGATCATCTCAATAGCGATACCGTTGAAATTATTGATATTTCCCCGATGGGTTGCCGTACGGGATTTTATATGTCGTTAATTGGTTCACCTTCGGCTGAAGAAGTGGCAAAAGCGTGGGAAGCCTCTATGCGTGATGCGTTAGAAAAAGTGCCTGATGAGTCTAAAATTCCTGAATTAAACGAATATCAATGTGGCTCTTATAAAGAACACTCTTTAGCTGATGCACACGAAATTGCGCGTAATGTGTTAAAACAACCGATTGGTATTAACCGTAACGAAGATTTAGCATTAGATGAGAAATTGCTAAATCCATAGTTATTGCTACGGAACTAACAATAGTTTCTTTTCAAATGGTAGGGGGCACACTGAGTGTGTCCGCTACATTTTATTACCTTGCAATTTTTACCTACCATACTTATAAGGAAAGCCCGTGTTAAATAAATTATTTGATTGGTTTGAAAATCGCATTAATCCTTATCCAGAAGATATGCCGAATACGCCTCGAGCAAAGGTTATTCCTTTTATTTTTGAAAGCACCAAAGGAATGAGAAGCTATTTTGTGGCGTTAATCATTTTTGTTGCATTTATAGGCATTATTGAAGGGATTTTGTTTCAGTATATGGGCGAGTTGGTGGACTGGGTAAACACTTATTCTGCTCAACAATTGTGGCAAGAAAAAGGCACTTCTCTGATATTGATGCTGATTGTGGCATTGATGAGCGTGGTGTTCGTCTATCTCGGCTGTGCTGTTCGCTTTCAGTCGTTACAAGGGGTGTTTCCGATGCGGTTGCGTTGGAATTTCCACCGTTTGATGCTCGGACAAAGTATGAGCTTTTATCAGGACGAGTTTGCTGGGCGTGTATCTGCTAAGGTGATGCAAACAGCATTAGCCGTGCGTGATGTGTTGATGACCTGTGCGGATATGCTGGTCTATGCGATTGTGTATTTGACGACAACCAGTGTAATTTTGCTTCAGCTTGATGGCTGGCTATTTTTGCCTTTTATTATTTGGGTAGTCAGTTTGGCAACGATTATTTGGTTATATGTGCCAAAACTTGCTCAAGCAGCTCAAGAGCAATCCGATGCTCGCAGTTTAATGACAGGGCGAATTACCGACGCTTATTCAAACATTGCGACAGTGAAGCTGTTTTCTCACGGTAATCGAGAATCTCGCTATGCCAAAGAGTCGATGGAAGAGTTTATGGTAACAGTACATAAACAGATGCGTTTAGTGACAACGATTGAAACATTGACCTATTTTAGTAGTATCGCATTAATTACGATCACCGCAGGTATTGGGCTATGGCTTTGGACGTTAGGTGAAGTGACTGCAGGGGCAATCGCCACTTCTACTGCTTTGGCGTTACGCATTAAAGGTCTATCACAATGGATTATGTGGGAGTTTGCTAGCTTATTTGAAAACTTAGGGACAGTACAAGATGGAATGGAAACTTTATCCAAGCCAAGAACAATTGTAGATAAAGCAGAGGCAAAACCGCTTGAAGTGGCACAAGGTGAAATTCGATTTAATCAGGTTGATTTTGCCTATAATGCGAAAAAGCCTCTACTGAAAGGCTTTGATTTACATATCAAGGCGGGTGAAAAAGTGGGTTTAGTGGGGCGTAGTGGGGCAGGAAAATCTACTTTAACGAATTTGTTGTTACGTTTTTATGATGTGCAAAAAGGCTCCGTGGAAATTGATGGGCAAAACATTTGTGATGTAACACAAGAAAGCCTACGCTCGCAAATTGGTTTAGTGACCCAAGACACCTCATTATTACATCGTTCCGTTCGAGATAATTTGCTTTATGGTCGTCCAACGGCGACAGAAGCAGAAATGCTTAAAGCCGTTGAGCGAGCCTCTGCCTCTGATTTTATTCCGCTTCTCAGTGATGCTAAAGGCAGAACAGGCTATGATGCACACGTCGGCGAACGAGGCGTGAAACTCTCAGGCGGACAACGTCAACGTATTGCGATTGCTCGTGTGATGTTGAAAGACGCACCGATTTTATTATTAGATGAAGCAACCAGTGCCTTAGACTCTGAAGTGGAAGTCGCTATTCAAGAAAATTTGACCGAATTAATGGAAGGGAAAACTGTCGTTGCCATTGCACACCGTTTATCGACCATTATGGCAATGGATCGCTTGATTGTATTAGATAAAGGCGAAATTGTTGAGCAAGGTAGTCACGAGGAATTATTAGCTCTCAATGGTGTCTATGCAAAACTGTGGGCTCATCAAAGTGGTGGGTTCTTGCAGGAATTACAGGACGATATATAAGATAGAAGAACTATTTAAATCAAAGAGTTGGTAAGAATCAGGAATATAATTATTACCAACTTTTTGTTTTACAGCCCTATGGGGTTATTCATACTCTTCTAACCAAATCGTTAAAATCGCTTCCAAGATATGTTCATTTGACGCTTCTGGATCATCCTCAAAATCTTCCATCTCACAGATCCATTTATGCATATCAGTAAAACGCACGGTGGTTGGATCTAAATCTGGGTTCATATCATACAGATTTTCTGCGATCATTCTTACATCAGTCCATTTCATTAGTGTGCTGCCTCATTTGCGTGGTTTAAGTTATATTTTGGAATTTCAACAACGAGATCTTCTTCACCCACAATACATTGACAAGACAAGCGGCTGTCGATTTCTAAGCCCCACGCTTTGTCTAACATATCTTCTTCTTGATCTGATGTTTCATTTAAGCTGTCAAAACCTTCACGAATTACAACGTGACAAGTAGTGCAAGCACAAGAACAGTCACAAGCGTGATGAATTTCAACTCCTGCATTGTGAGCAACTTCTAATAAGTTTTCACCCGCTTGAGCTTCAACAACCATACCCTCTGGGCAAAATTCTTCGTGTGGAAGAAAAACAATTTTTGGCATAATGTCCTCTAATATCTTCTGTTTATTTGTAGGGACACACTGCGTGTGTCCGTTATTTATTTTGCGGACACACGCAGTGTGTCCCTACTGGATTTTATCCCATCACCTCATCAACCGCCTTACCTGCTAAGGCTTTTTGAATGGATAAATTCATTCGTCTAGCGGCAAATTCTTGGGTGGCAATATCAAGATCTTTAATACCTTGCTGGATAGCTTGGCGATCTGTTCCTTGTTTTGCGTAAATCAATTTCTGTAATTCCGCTTCAATCCCTTTAAATTCATCAACCGAAAGTAGCTCTGCACCATCTTCTTGCAACGCAATGACAACGCTATCAATCACACGATCTGCCTCCACACGCTGTTCCGCCAGCTGACGGGCTTCCATATCTTGCTTCGCATTCGTCATTGACGATTTAATCATTTCGGTGACTTCTTCGTCCGTTAAACCGTAAGACGGCTTAATTTGGATAGACGCTTGCACTTTGGTTGATTTTTCCATTGCGGTGACACTCAGTAACCCGTCCGCATCGACTTGATAAGTCACGCGAATGTGTGCCGCACCAGCGACCATCGGTGGAATACCACGCAAGGTAAAACGTCCAAGTGAACGGCAATCATCGACTAACTCACGTTCACCTTGTACAACGTGAACCGTCATCGCTGTCTGCCCATCTTTAAATGTGGTGAACTCTTGTGCTTTTGCCACAGGAATAGTGGTATTGCGAGGAATGATTTTTTCCACCAATCCGCCCATCGTTTCGATCCCTAGCGAAAGTGGTACAACATCTAGCAACAACATTTCTGCATCAGGCTTATTGCCGACTAAAATATCCGCTTGAATAGCTGCACCCAACGCCACCACTTTATCGGGGTCAATAGAGGTTAATGGCGTTTTGCCGAAAAATTCGCCTACTTGTTCACGCACAAAAGGTACTCTCGTTGAGCCACCAACCATCACAACTTCACGCACTTCTTGAGCTTCTACCCCAGCATCTTTCAAGGCTCGGCGACAAGTCATTAACGAGCGTTTTACAAGCGGTTGGATTAGCTCATTAAATTGCAAACGGCTGATTTCACCCTGCCAATTTGCAAATTTTGCAGTAAAACTGTCCGCTTGTGATAAGCCAATTTTCACTTGAGTGGCAAGAGTAAGTAGTTCACGTTGCTGACTTGCTGTATTTGGCTGAATACCTGCTTGTTCCGCAATCCAATTCGCTAACAGATGATCGAAATCATCGCCACCTAAAGCGGTATCGCCACCTGTTGCCAAAACTTCAAATACACCACGGCTCAGGCGTAAAATCGAAATATCAAAAGTACCGCCACCTAAGTCATATACAGCAATCACGCCTTCTTGACCGCTATCCAAGCCATAAGCAATAGCCGCAGCAGTTGGCTCATTTAATAAACGCAATACATTAAGCCCCGCCAAACGAGCGGCATCTTTGGTACTTTGACGTTGTGCATCATCAAAATAGGCAGGCACAGTAATCACCACGCCAGCCAATTCACCCGCCAAGCATTTTTCTGCAAATTGATTTAAGTGACTTAAAATATCGGCAGACACTTCAATCGGGCTTTTATTGCCTTGTGGCGTTTGAATTAACGGCAAGCCGTTATCCGTCGCAACAAATTGATAAGGCAGATTTGGATAACGCTGTTCAACATCTGCCAAAGAACGACCAATTAAACGCTTTACAGAAATCACTGTATGTTGCGGATCAGCTGCTGCTTGCTCAAAGGCTTCCACACCAACAACTTTATTCTCAGCCGCATAATGTACTACTGACGGCACTAACGCACGCTCTTTCTCATCAAGTAATACCTGAGCTTGTCCGCTACGCACCGTTGCTACTAAAGAATTTGTCGTCCCAAGGTCAATCCCCACCGCCAAGCGATGTTGGTGCGGCGCTGCCGTTTGCCCTGGTTCTGCAATTTGAAGTAATGCCATTTTATTATCTCTCTATAACTCATTCCCCTCCCCCGTTTACGGGGGAGGGCTAGGGAGAGGGGATTGTCCGTTAGGACAACTACAAGCGGTTTGATTTTGAAAAAATTTTGCAAACTTCGTTTGCCCCCCATCCGACTTCGGCACCTTCCCCCGTAAACGGGGGAAGGGATTATGTTAATTCACCGTATACCCCATATCATCAGGCGCAAATGTCGCTTGATAATGGCGTTCAATCGGTTGTTTTTGTTTTGTGTCTAAATTTATCACTTGATTGCCGTTTAAATCTGCAATCTCAGCTTGCCAATTTTCACTACGCAGGCTGTGGTAAAAACTAGCAATATCGGCAGTTAATGCCCAGCCGATAAATTGTGAATAATTTAAGCCAATACTTTCCCATTTCTGCTTTTTCGGGTGGAAATAATGAACTAAACCGACTTTTTCGCCTAATCCGCCCCCGTTCACCGCAAAATAACCACCAATGGCATCATCAGCAATCAGTAAATGAAACGGTCTTTCGCCCGATTGTTCAAAGGTTTTACCAAAATTCCACTCAAACAAACCGCGTGGCAGTTTCTCATTACCCGAACCTAAAATGCGTAACCAGCCGTGATCGACTAAAATACCGCCCGTTTCATAAATTACCGCACCCAGTGGCATACTTGTCGGTAACTGCATTCCCACCAATTCTGCCCCTGCATTTTCCACATCTCTCGGCAGGATTTCATAATGGTTATTCGCTTGCTTGAACCAATCTTGCATAATTGTCCAAGCGGATTTTTGTTTATCATTCAGCTCTTCGAGGGTTTTCATATTTATTTTTCTATGTAGGGACGCCACGCGTGGCGTCCCTACTTTCTTTTATGCGAATACCACACAATTAAAATTCAAACAACTTCTCTTCTACTCGCTCAATTTTTACTTTTTTAGTTTCAATGTCGCTTCTAAAAAATGATTAAAATCACTTCTGTAAATACGATCCTGCTTTATTCTAAATTTATCATATTCCTGTTCAGCTTTTAATTTTGCCATTTCGTGACTTATTTTTCCTTTATCTCGTAAAATCGGATAATTTGATAAAGTTAAGAAGCTATCTAAAAAAGTTTCCCATTCTGCCATTGATGTTAAAATTTGGCGAGTAGCTCTATTCTCTGCTAAATCTAAATAAGCTGAAACCAACTGTTCTAACTCTTTAATATGTTGCTCGCTTAAATAATTTTTAGCAATACTGACATCACTCTTTAAAATTTTTCCATCCGGTGCATTTTTCCAAGTTGTTAATCCCATATTTATAGCTTCTGCATCGGCTTGTGTATAAATCAACTCTGCAGCTGTTTTGCCTGTAATCGCCCAATGTAATTTATTTTGAACAGTGGAAAAAAAGCGTTTTGTATGGGCGGAAGATTTATCATAATCACTGGCTAGAGCATAAATATCGGTAATTTTCTCGTAAAATCGTCGCTCAGAAGCTCTAATTTCACGAATACGTTCAACAAGATTAGTAAAATAATCTAAACCAAACTGTTTACCTTGTTTCAAACGCTCATCATCAAGTACAAAACCTTTTAAAATAAATTCACGTAAAACTTGAGTTGCCCAAATTCGAAATTGTGTTGCTTCCCGACTGTTTACACGATATCCGACAGCAATAATTGCATCTAAATTATAAACATTCGTCAAACGAGTAACTTGGCGATGACCTTCTTGTTGAACTATTTCCATTTTGGAAATGGTTGAAAATTGAACAAGCTCCCCTGTACTATAGATATTATCTAAGTGTTTAGAAATAGCCGGAACATCAACACCAAACAACTCAGCCATACTTTTTTGAGAAAGCCAAAAAGTCTCATCTTGGTAAAAGACATTCACTTTTACTGATTCATCAGGTGTTGTATAGAATAATATATTCGCACTCGTTGGAATCTGTAAGTTAGACATGTTAATTCACTCGTCAAATAATCGGATATTTTAATTATGGCGAATCTGCCATAATTAAAACTCAAACAACTTCTCTTCTACTCGTTCAATTTCTACCAATAATTTTTTAATAAAACGAAGTTTGTCGTTAATGGCTAGTGCATCCGCCCATTGTTGTGCATTAAGAGCTTGCTCAAGTTGTTGTAAAATGGCTTTTTGCTGTTGTTCAATCTCTTGGGCGAAAGCGGTGAGATCCGCTTCGTTTTTTGTGGTTTCAATGCTTTCTAAGGTTTCACGCCATTCCATTTGTTGCATTAAAAACGCCATATCTCGGTTACTTTTTTGCTCAATATCTTGCTGTTCGCCCGTATGAATAGCGATGATCGCTTCAGCACGCAAAATCGGATCTTTGAGAATATGTAACGCATCATTAATTTCCGCCGATTTCTGCATTGCTAAACGCTGTTCTGTCGCAGAACTTGCCGCAAAATTATCGGGGTGAAGCGATTTTTGTAAGGCTAAATAACGCTCAGACAGTTGAGCATTATCTACTTGGAATTGCACAGGCAGATCAAAAAGCGTAAATGGATTTGACATCATAACCTCTTAGACGTTAAAACTTTCACCACAACCACATTCATTCTTCACATTTGGGTTGTTGTACTTAAATCCTTCGTTTAATCCTTCTTTGACAAAATCTAATTCCGTGCCACTGAGGTAAACAAGGCTTTTTTCATCTACAATAATTTTAACACCGTGTTGTTCAAAAACGTGATCATCTTCGTTTAATACATCAACAAATTCAAGGACATAAGCTAACCCTGAACAGCCCGATGTTTTGACACCCAGCCTTAAACCGATGCCTTTGCCACGGTTTTCAAGGAAGGTACGAACACGATCTGCCGCAGTTTCTGTTAGGGTGATACTCATTTTTTCTCCTAATGAATTGATTTACTAAAACGTTTGTAGGGTGGGTTTTAACCCACCATTAATGAAAGAGATGGTGGGTTAAAACCCACCCTACAACCGCTTTAAACGCAAGCGGTCAGATTTTGCAAATTTTTTGCAAAAACTAACCGCTTGTTAGAGATTACTTACCGTTTTTCTCTTTGTAATCTGCAATCGCTGCTTTAATTGCATCTTCTGCAAGAATTGAGCAGTGTACTTTTACTGGTGGCAATTCAAGCTCTTCTGCGATGTCGCTGTTTTTGATTGCTTGAGCTTCATCTAATGATTTGCCTTTTACCCATTCAGTAATTAATGAGCTTGATGCAATCGCTGAACCGCAACCGTAAGTTTTGAAACGAGCATCTTCAATGATACCTTGTTTGTTCACTTTAATTTGAAGTTGCATTACGTCACCACACGCTGGTGCGCCCACCATACCTGTACCGATATCTGATGCTTTTTTGTCGAATGAACCTACGTTACGTGGGTTTTCATAGTGATCAATAACTTTATCGCTGTATGCCATTTTTTAATTCCTCTGTTTTATTCTGCCCCCGTTTACGGGGGAAGTGGTTGAGCGAAGCGAAACCGAAGGGGGATTGAATATATAGAAAAATTTACTTGATTATTTGCCCCCATCACCTTGCTTCGCAAGGTACTTCCCCCATTACATGGGGGAAGAATTTCATTTTAATGATGCGACCACTCAATTGAGTTTAAGTCGATACCTTCTTTGAACATATCCCAAAGTGGTGAAAGTTCGCGTAATTTAGTTACTGCTTTTTTCACGATTTCGATAGTGTGATCGACCTCTTCTTCCGTTGTCCAACGACCGATTGAGAAACGGATTGAGCTGTGTGCTAATTCATCGTTTAAGCCTAATGCACGAAGTACATAAGATGGCTCTAAACTTGCAGATGTACACGCAGAACCCGAAGATACCGCAATGTCTTTTAACGACATCATCATTGACTCACCTTCAACGAAGTTAAAGCTGATGTTCAAGTTGCTATCTACACGTTTACCTGCTTCCATCGTACCGTTCACATACACTTCATCCATATCTTTGAAACCGTTAAATAAACGGTCACGAAGTGCTTTGATGCGTGGCATTTCAGTTACCATTTCTTCTTTTGCGATACGATATGCTTCACCCATACCCACGATTTGGTGAACAGGTAATGTACCTGAACGCATACCACGCTCGTGGCCACCACCGTGAATAATCGCTTCTAAACGTACACGAGGCTTACGGCAAACATATAAACCGCCGATACCTTTTGGCCCGTAAAGTTTATGACTTGAGAAAGACATTAAATCTACGTTTAATGCTTGAACGTCCACAGGGATTTTACCCACTGATTGTGTTGCATCCACGTGGAAAATGATTTTTTTCGCACGGCAGATTTTACCGATCTCTTCGATTGGTTGAATAACACCGATCTCATTGTTCACATGCATTACGGAAACTAAAATTGTGTCTGGACGAATTGCAGCTTCGAATTTTGCAATATCCACTAAACCTGTTGTTTCAGGCTCTAAATAAGTGACTTCAAAACCTTCACGCTCTAACTGACGGCACGTATCTAATACGGCTTTATGTTCAGTTTTAACAGTGATAATGTGTTTACCTTTGGTTTGGTAGAAATGTGCTGCACCTTTAATTGCCAGGTTGTCAGACTCGGTTGCACCTGAAGTAAATACGATTTCACGAGCATCTGCACCGATTAAATCAGCGATTTGATTACGAGCTACATCAACCGCTTCTTCTGCTTCCCAACCAAATTTGTGAGAACGAGATGCAGGGTTACCAAACACGCCGTCCTTTGTCATATATTCCATCATTTTTTTTGCAACACGCTCATCAACGGGCGTAGTTGCTGCGTAGTCCAAATAAATTGGTAATTTCATTGTTACTCCTAACTAAGAGATTTTTATAAGATTAATGGTGATGATCGTGGCAGTGAGAAGTCTCACAATCGTGATCGCTATTTTCTTCAACTAATTCGACTAAAGTTATCGTATGTAAATACTGTTCGATTTGATTTTCTAAACGCTCCCACAGCGAATGGGTTAAACAACGACTGTTATTACTGCAATTTCCATTGCCTTTACATTTAGATACATCAACACTCTCATTTACAGCGGCAATAATCATTCCCACATTGATTTCTTCAACAGATTTTCCTAATTGGTAGCCACCGCCAGGACCTCTCACGCTATGCACAAGACCTTCTCGGCGAAGTTGTGCAAAAAGTTGCTCTAAATAAGAAAGTGAAATGGCTTGGCGATCTGAAATATCTGCCAAACTCACTGGCATATCTTTGCCATGCAACGCAATATCTAAAATTGCAGTTACAGCATAACGTCCTCGTGAAGTTAATTTCATACTCAAACTTTTTAAAAATGCTCGATTGTTAGGAAAGAATTCTATATACCCTACTAATTTAGTCAATATTTTTACACAAATTAAATCAAAAGGTTTTTTTAATCAATTTGCTAATCTTATTCACATAAACATTATTTTAAAGTTTAGATAAAACACTAAGCGGCGAAATTCTAAACTATTTTTATAACCATAGTTAAAATCCCACCGCTTACGTCAAGATTACAAAGTTAGCAACTATTTGTAATCATATTGATAATAATCATAACGATTAGAAGCCTTACGTTTTATACCATTCAAAATAAAACCTTTAATAAAGACCCCTGCACGTTCAAAACGTTCTTTAGCTAATCCAACTTCTTTAAGTGTAGTTTCACCAAAACGCCCAACAAGTAAAGATGTTCCCGCATACCTACCAATAATAGCTGCATCTGTAACAGCCAAAATAGGCGCTGTATCCACTATCACTAAATCATATTCTTTTGCTGCCCATTCTAATAGTGCCTGAAAACGAGCATTAGATAGTAATTCAGATGGATTTGGTGGAGTTTCTCCTTTAACAATAATATCAAAATTATCATAATGTTGAATCACTTGTTCAAAAGGAATTTGCTGTGCAATCACATCACTCAATCCAACCTCTTTTGCTAAACCTAATAATCGACGCAAATAACTCCTTCTTAAATCTGCATCAATTAACAACACTTTATGCCCAGCTTTAGCAAGAACATTAGCCAAATTGGTTGAAATAAAACTTTTTCCCACAGACGGAGAAGCTCCAGAAATCATTAATATATTATTTTTAGCTTCTAACATTGCAAAATGCAAACTTGTACGCAAACTACGCAAAGCCTCAACTGCTGGATCTGTAGGCGTTGACTCCGACAATAATGTAAAACGCTGAACCTTATGCTTAGAAAAAATAGGCTGTTCATTTGAATATGGAATCGTAGCATACGTTGGCAAGCCTAACACATCTAATTCAGATGTTCCCTCAATACCTCTATGTAGTAGCGTTTTCGCTATCGCAGTAATTGAGGCAAAGATAAGTCCTAACATAAATGCCAAGGCAACCACAATCATTTTTCTAGGTGAAACGGCATTAGGAAAAACTTGCGCCTCGTCTAAAATACGAACATTTCCTACCGTACTAGCCTTAACAATTTCTAACTCTTGCATTTTATTCAACAATTGAATATAAATTTGCTGGTTTACCTCCAAATCTCGAGTTAACCGAATAACCTCTTTTTGAGTATTAGGTAAACGTTCTACTTGTTTATTTAAACGAATTTTTTCCTCATTTAATACTTTACGCTTATCAATCAAAGCAACATAAGCAGGGTGATTTCGAGTGAATTTCTGAGAAATTTCACTCTCCTTTAATGCTAACTCATTTAAATCTGCTTCTAACTGAACTATAGTATCTAATGCTGATTTGGCTTCTAGACTGAGATCTACTGATTCATTTTTTAAGCGGAATTCATTCAAATTATTCTCAGACTCTGCCAAACGAGCTTTAAGTTCTGGTAATTGTTTAGACAAAAACTCTAAACTCTTAGACGCTTCTGCAGAATCACGAACAATATTTTGCAGCAAATAATTTTCAGATACACTCTTTACTATCTTCTTAATTTGAGCTTTATTCTCTCCATTAATAGAAATTTCAATAATGCCTGTCTGCTTACCACTCTCTGTTACCGAAATTTGTTTTTGTAAAGAGTTAATTGCTAACAACACATCATTCTTTTTAATTTTAAATAATTGTCCTGGCTTAGCCTCTAATTCAGAAATCGCAAACGAAAAATCTTCCGTTTGATACTTTTTCCCAATGCTCCCTTCAAGAACTTTTTCATCTGCGAAAAATAATGAGAACTCTCCAGCATTCTCCCCAACCTCCAAAATCATCTCTTTCATCTGAGGATTCTTAGGCTCAAATAAAGAGAGCGACAATTGTGGTTCATATCCCATCAAACGATGAAGACCTTTACTAAGAAAAGGGATCGAGAATTGAGGTTCAACTACCGTAGTTAAATTAAGTTGCTCAACAGTATTAGATAAAACCATTCTTGATTTTAAAATTGCAATTTCAGTACTTGAAGATGATTCACCCTCTAAAACTCCTGGGAAATCGTTTAAAAGCCCCCTTGAAGATTTACTTTCTACTTGAATTGAAGCATTCGCAGTGTAAACAGGCGGAGCTAGTAAAACATGAGCAACACCAAATAACGTCACCAACAATGTAAAAAGAGCTATCCACCACTTATAATCTAATAAAGCCCCCAACAACTTTACTAAATCAATTTCATCATGATTATTTTCATTCATCTTTTAACTGCCTTAAAATTAGAGTTTCAATTTCCATCTCAATGCTGCATCCTCAATCAATGCATAAACCTCTCGGAACATATCTTCACTTTGACGATAAGGATCTGGAATATCTTTATTGCTATCCAACCAATGACCAAATAACATGACTTTTCCAGAACTTTCTGGTGAAATTTGTCGAACCAAGTCAATATGACCTTTTTCCATGACAAGAATCAAGTCTACATTCTTACATAGTTCAGACGTTAATTGCTGTGAACGATGTTCAGAAAGATCCACTCCACGAGAAATAGCAACTTGTTGCATTGTTGGATCTACACCTTTTCCAACTAAATGGCTACGCTCAGCTGAAATACCTGCTGAAAAAATACGCTTTTCAGGAAAATATTGTTTTAATAATTTTTCTCCGACGGGGGAGCGGCATATATTACCGATACAAACAACTAAAATACTTCCAAACATTAATTACCAATTCCTCACTCTTAAGATAGACTCTGTTAGATTATTGAAACCAGATAATGATGGAACAACATGGGCAATCACTCTATTCCAACGAGTTGCTGGCGCTGTTGTCACATAAACAATGTCATAAGGTTTTAAATAAAACTCTGTTCCTAATACATAGGAAGTTGCATTAGTCAAATCCAATTGATAAATATCTGCAATCTTATCTGTTTTTTCAGCTTCATTTGAAACCGTTGACTTATTTACATCACGTTGACCACGAATAACAAAAATACCCGTTGCATCTGCAGATAATTTATCAATTCCCCCACTCTGAGCAATTGCTTCGGTTAACGTCATACCATAATGAGTAATTTTCAACATCTGAGGTTTTGACACTTCCCCCACAATAAACACCTTATTCGCATCATTGCGTGGAATATGAACCACATCGCCATCAGATAACAAACGATTCTGCGTTAAATTACCAAATTGAATCAATTCTGCTAAAGAGACTTTCTCCTCTTTACCATGACGAGTAATAGTCACATTATGCCAGTCAGCATTTTCAGACAAACCGCCAGCTTTATTCACTGCATCTAATAAAGTTAATGGAACATTAGTTAAAAACTGCTGGCCAGGATTTTTAATTTCCCCTGTTACATAAGCTTTCTTAGATTGATATGCTGCAACAGTCACTTCAATTTGAGGATCGGTAACATAGGCAGATAGCTGCTTCGCCAATTTATCTCTCACCTGATTAACCGTTAGTCCTACAACCTCAACTTTTCCGACATAAGGGTAAAAAATCGTTCCATTGGCATGGACTTGGTTACCTGATTCAGCAGCTGAACGATAAGCACCTGCAGGTGTTGTCAACTCTGGGTGATCCCACACTGTCACATTTAACACGTCGCCTACACCAATTTTATATTGATAACTTTTCAATTGTTGTTCTAATCGAGCATTAACTTTAGCCACAGATACACGAGGCGCTAATTGCTTAACCAAAGACGGGGTAATTAAATAAGCATCAACAGCTTTAGCAATATCTACTTTTTCTCCTCTTACTTTTACATTTGAATTAATAGGAGATTGTGTCGTAGGATAAACTGTAGCACATCCAGATAAAGATAAAGCAATTCCGGTGGCGATAAGAGCTTGAGTTAGTTTACGCATAGTTTGTTCCTTATTTATATAATTAATAGAAGTCTATTATAACAAGTGGTTTGATTTTGTAAAAATTCTCAATAATGTAGAGTGTTTGTTACTTAAGGTTTTATGTATTAGTTTATATCGTTGCCTACCTTGCACCAAATCCAGTGAGCATTGTTTTAATTGTCTTGAAAACAATGAGAATATCTAACCAAATAGAAAAATTCTTAATATAATATAAATCATATTGTAGCTTTATTTTTGTGTCATTTACGTCGGCAGTATAGCCTTGAATTACTTGTGCCCAACCTGAAATACCTGGTTTTACAATATGTCGATAGTTATAAAAAGGAATTTCTTTAATAAACTTATCTACAAATACTTTCTGTTCTGGCCGTGGCCCTATTAAACTCATGTCCCCTTTTAATACATTAAAAAATTGCGGCAATTCATCAATACGCGTTTTGCGAATAAATTTCCCTACCTTTGTTATACGCATATCATTTGTTGTGGCAAATTTTGCACCATCTTTTTCAGAATCTTGACACATACTTCTGAATTTATAAAGATTAAATTCTTTCCTGCCTTGACCTACACGTTTTTGTATAAAAAGAACATTTCCTTTACTTTCTAAGCGAATAGCAATTGCTGTGATAAGCATAATACAAATAGTAATTGGTAAAGTGACTAATACAGCAATGACATCAATGACTCTTTTAATGATCTGATAAATTCCTGATGGTTGAAGAGTTCCTAAGTCATTTTCATAAAAATAACGAGATCTAACACGACCTGTTAATGATTCCTCTAAATTTTTAGCGTTATATATTTTGATATTCATTAACGCAGTTTCAGCTAAAAATTTCTGCCACTCTTCTGCTAGATCTTCTGAATAAAGATCGACAACAATTGCATCATAAGTTTTTTCTGATAAATCTGGTTTTTCTAATTTTATCCAATCTACGGTGGTGATTTTTTCTAAATTCTGTATGTTACCTAAGGGGATAATGGCAATACGTTTTTTTGAAAACCGTATCGTAATAAAATATAGAATGAAACCTGAAAGCAAGCTCATAAAAAAACTAGAAATAAGCAATAGAGAGGAGTAGTTTAATCTAAAAATAGCTAAGAATAAAATAAGACATCCATAAACTGAGATAACAGAACTAGGAATAAACCCGACAGAACGGTTACCAGGATAACGCATCAATATTATAAATAGCGCTAAAATAATGAATTGACTAATGATTAATGGAATAATAAATTTACCATCCACATTTACCCCTAATAACATGATAGGAAATATAACGTCCAATATGAACATTACTATCATCTGAAAAAAATATATTGGGGAGTAATTTATTAAGTAAATTAACATATCTCTGTAGACTATTCACTAATTTTTCCTTCTCAATTGTGACAATTACATATGTTTTACAATTCCATTCATTGCATAATGAATAAAATAATAAACAGATTTTAATGTACTTAGTTTTAATATATTTCTATATATACTCCATTGCCATTTAGCTGCTTTGTATTTATTAGAGGACAATGATCCTTGATAAACTTGGTGATGACAGAGTATACTATTACTTACGACTTTATGAGCTTTATAACCTAAATTTAAAATACTTAACCAGAAAATATAATCCTCATGACCATGATTAACAAACCTAATATTTTTAGCTATATCAGACTTAAACATACAAGTAAGGTTTCCAATCACATTAGATTTTAATAAACGTTGAAAATTACACTCATTTGGAGAAATTATTTTTTTAACAAACCCAAGGTTAGCATTCACTTGATTATAATCCATATATGATATATATAAATTATTCTTAGTCATGAAATCCAATTGAACCCATAATTTATTTTCCAACCAAATATCATCAGAATCTAAGAAACAAATATAATCTCCTGTTGCTAAATCTAATCCTTTATTTCTAGATGATGATACACCTTCATTTTTATCATTTATTATATAAAGAATATCTAACTTAGACTCTTTAATGAAAGAGACAATAATATCATTCGTGGAATCATTAGAAGCATCATTAACTACAATCCATTCAAAATTCTTAAAAGTCTGACAACAAAGAGAGTTATATACATCATACAAGAATTTTTCAGAATTATAACAAGGGGTTATAATTGAGACTTTATTATTCATGTTATTTCCTTTCACACTCTATTCTAGAATTAGATAAATCTTCAGGATGAGAAAAAATCTTACAATATGTAAAACCTTTGATACTAGATTGAATAGCAAGATTCCCCCAATCATCTGCTAAATAACAAAACTTTTTATGTACATGATACAATCTTTCCACAACAGCTCTAGAAACCAAATAACTACACGTTCGATATAAAAAGAATCCATAAAAAGGGGAATTAAGAATTTTTATATTTTCTCGAAAAAGAAACTCTAGCACTCTAGGTCTTTTCAACCCCTCCTGTCCCCCCAGAATATTAATATAGTCACTATAATTTTGATTAATAATACTCTCCAATAGAAAAAATAAATTACTATTTATAGTTACATCATCTTCTAGAACTAATAACCATTCCTTATCACTATTTAAAAAATCACGATACACGGAAAAATGACTTAACGTACATCCTAATTCACTTGGAGTGATATATCCTCTATTCTTAGCTCTACCTCTTAACCTCCTAAGATATTTAAAGTATTTCATAGACAATAAATCTCTTCCATCAATAGCATCAAAAAAAGAGAAATTCATGACTTCTTTTAACTCGTTAATAATATGTTGTCTTTTTTCTATTTCATCTTTTAATGAAATTACTTTAACTAATACAGTATCCTCTACAATCATGATTTTAAAACCATCTCCCATTGCTTTAGAAATGAAAATGTTGAAAATTTAGACAAATACACACTATAAGCCTCTTCTGAAAACTTTTTGTATGTTTCTTTATTTTGTATATAGTCTACCATTGCTTTTTGTAACTCTAAAACATTATTAGGGGAAATCAATCTAGCGGTTTTTCCATCAACTAGAATTTCTGTACATCCTCCAACATTAGTAGATATAATAGGAATCTTTAATGACATAGCCTCTAATAAAATCATTGGAAAGGCTTCGCTTAATGAAGGAGATATCATACAATCTATTTTAGAATAAAACTGTTGCGGATTAACTTCTCCCATAAATATAACCGAATCACTTATATCTAAATCTTTTGCCAACTGCTCTAATTCTTTTCTCTTATACCCATCTCCCGCAAATACTAATTTAGTATTAGGATATACTTTATGAATAACACTAAAAGCTTTTATTAAATTACGATTACCTTTCTTTTCTATAAGTCTACCTATTCTACCAAAAAAGATTATATTAGGATCAGATTCATTGACTACATTCATTGCCTCAATACCTGTATAAATCTTCACTGTTTTCTTATATAAATTCCCATATAATCTAGTATTAGAAACAGTGATATCATTCAAAGCAATAAATAAAAATAATTTTTTATCAAACTTATATGAAATTACTCTTTTTAAAGTATGTAATACACCTATACGATAAGGTTTATATATTAACCATTCTTCATTACTATGCCCAATTACAATGATCTTCTCATGCGAGATAAAATTAGAAAAAACTCCTATCTCTGATAAGCCATTTAAAATTACAAAATCATATTGGTGCTCCCGTAAAATTTTTCTGATTAAAAAGATACATTTTAGCGCTGCTATATGTTGATTTTTTGCCATAATAAGTTTTTTATTATTACATTCTAAATTTTTGAACAAACGCTCATTGGATACAATAAATTCTGTAAAAAAACCTAATTGGTTAAGTATATTATTTAATTGTAATAGGTAACTTTCTCCTCCTCCATAAACTAAGGCAGGAGAAACAATCAAAATTTTTTTATTCACTAATATCTCCTTAGATTATTAGGTTTATACGTAGCTATAATACTCATGACAAACCAGAAAATAGGTTGCATATAATCAAATTTGAGCATTCCTAATGCAACAAATAAAACCGCAGAAAGAATGGATATTGAAAATAACTTTTTTAAAAAAATGTAATAAAATATCACAGTTATAGGTATCCCAAAAGAGAATATTAAATTAAAAAACAACCCTGCATCCCTTATATTTGAATGGTACAATGTATAATTGCCCAATTGAATTGGGATTTCTGACATATAAATACCATGACCAATCAATAAATTCACCCAATTACTTTCTAATAAAAAATAAATTATAAGGCTCCTAAAAGAAATTGCATCATAATCATCATAAGATAGCCTATATTCTAGAATTATATATCCGATATATAAAACAATACAACCTAATAATAAATAAAGTATGCTATTTTTTTTAAAACTTCCTGATAATATACTAAAAAAATAAACAGGAATAAATACTAATATTGATGTGAATGATAATGTAATCGCTGGAGATAATATTAGATATTTTTTAGATATATTATCTTCCAAAACAAAATATAAACATATCAAATATGCTATAGTAGAAGATGCATTTGATGGTTCAATTGACAACCCTGTAGCTCTAATCATCCCCAAACTAGAAATAGTATTACTACCAATCCTACTATGATATTCTCCCAAAGTAATAATATTGTGGAAATCAAGATATATTTTAAATGTAAAAAATAAGATATATTGCAAAATAATAATTGCTATGTAAAAATAGATAAAGTACTCTATAGCTTTTATATAATAAACTCTTTCAAATCCTAAAAATATCTTAGCAAAGATAACAGCAATACAAAAATACAAAAAAGAAATTAAATATAGTTTATCATTGCTATCTTCAAAAAATTCCCATCCGATAATTAAATACCCAATAAAAATAATGTAAATACAACATTCAGAAAGGGAATATCTCAATAATAACCTTTTCCCACCTAACAAAATTAACGCCGAAAATATTATTGTTAACAAACCAAAGTTTATAATAGATACACCTAGTATAAACAAAAAGGGCATTACTATATTCATATTAAATCCGTTGGAATTTTCATTTTAATAATCTGCTGAGAATCTAAATATTTAGAAGCAACAAAAGTATGGTTATCATCTCCTAACCCAGAGCTAGAAAATAAAGATATTCCTTTAAGGAAGCTATAATTAGGATATATTAACCCCAAAAATTCTGATGGAATATCCTTATCTAAAAATAATAAATTTTTATATTCGCTCAATAACTCCTCATAGTTTATACTATCTCTTGGATGAGGTTTCAATAATATAAACTCATTGACAGATAAATTCCTTATGGAATCTCTTATGATTCTTAAATATATATTAATATGCTCTTCTCTGGAGATAAATCCATCTTGATATAGCGGTTGTGTATATATAACAAACTTAACATTATCTAGCAAAGTATGATCAACGCCAAACAACTTACTAATAATACAACTTAGTCTCTGCATATAAGGACGTTCTAGAATAGATATAGGAATAGTTACAACCTTATTCAAAATATCACTAGGGATTATATTTCTGCCAGTCAGAATAATTTTTTTACAGAAGACGCTTCGACCTAACCCCAACCATTTTCTATATATAATACTGTATATAACCCCTCGTTTAGGTCCTAAATTTGCATAATTACCATACCCATCTTCAATTAGAACGTATGGTTTAGCTAGCAAATTAGATATAAATAAATGATCATGACCAATGCATTCAGAATATTTATATCTAATAAAAAAACTAAATATACTAGATATTAAAATATATTTTAAATAACTTAAAATTCCTTTTGGATAAGGAATATAAAATACATCAACGCCTAATTTTAATAGTTTCTCTCTTATCTTTTTAGATATCCCATCACTAACTACAAAAGTTACATTTTTATGACCAAACAAAATCATTGAATATACTAATCCAAACATAGAATTAACAATTATTAATTTTTTTTTCATTTTTAAAATCCCTATTACTAGATTTACCTAGAACATACAAAATGATTACACTACTTAAAACACTCGCCCAAGGTATATAGCTAATCTCCGTAAACATTAACCCACCTAGTGCAATCAAATAAATCCCTGTCGATAAAACAGAGCAATATGAAATCTGTTTTGTTTTTCCGTGATAGAACGGATAATTTACTAAAAATAAATAGGGAATAATCAAACTTGTTGAAAGCAAGAATAGTGCCACATAGTATTTCACTCCCTGAAACTGCTCACCTAACAACCATAAAAATAGTTGTTCGGGAATTAATAGTGTTATCAATGAAGGTATTGGTACAATAAACAATGAATACATTGCCCATTTTTGTAAATGTTTTAATGTTACGGTGCCTTGTTTTAATCTTTCAAATAAATAAGGAACTAATGCTTTGTTTACTGCCAAAATAACCACAGATAAAATACTCGCAATTTGCGCCCCCATCGCATACAAACCAAGATCAGCTTCGCTAAATCTGTGATAAATAAAGATTCTATCTAGTTGCCCTTTTATAAAGAAACTTCCGTGATGAAATATCATTGGAAATCCGAAAGCAATTACATACCATAATGCGAGTTTATATTGTGCGATGCTAAAAATTTTAGTCGCTGTTTTTCGTTTATAAATAATATAAGCTAGAACAGCAATAAAAATATTGCTACATAGTACTGCAATAATACGCTTTTCTGCCAACGCGGTTTCATAGATTTCCAATATTAATACTGTAAATACTGCATTGGTTATTGCTGAGCCTAATTGAATCAGTGTATAAGGAAACGCTTGTTTTTGACATTGCCTTATACTAAGTTGTACTGCAAGAAATACTTGAAATATGCTACTTAATACTAAATAAAACATAATTTCAGATTTTGCTATCCAACAGGCGATTAGCCCTAAAGCTCCTATCGTAATAGTATAAGCATACCCCGTTGTTACCACTAAATCTAAAGAACGTTTTCCATATCGATAAAAATAGCGAGCGACAGCGCCTTCTTGGCTTAACCCAATAAAAATAACAAATAGTGCTAAAAATGTTTGATAATAAGAGAGTTCTCCAAATCCTTCTACACCTAATTTTCTAGATAAATAGGGCAGTAAAAGAAAAGGAATTGATTTTGAAACTAACTCTCCAAATAGATAGATTGCACTATCTTTAATAACTTTCATTGTTTACCAAACTTTCCGCAAGTTGCAGATCCAATGTTGTATCAATATCAATAGAGCGGTAACTTGGCATTAAATAAAACTTCACTTCGGGAATAAAGAAATTTTTTTCTTTTAATAAACTTGCGGTATCGTTGATGTAAATTGCGCCATTTGCTCTATAAGCTTTAGGTAATGACTGACGAGGAGCTTCAAAATCACTTAATTGATTAATAGGTAGAATTTTGTGATTTTCGTCCAAAATGAAAGATTTATACGGGTGGTGTTCACATTCACATGCTGACACGACTGATTTGCAATTTCCTGCCAAGAATAATTCCATGGCATTACGAATATCCAAACCTGAACGCAATGGGCTGGTAGGTTGAAAGTGTGCAGTGACACCCTCTGTTAATCCAAGCGTTGTAACACAATGTAAAATAGTATCAATTGTTCTAGTATCACTTTGAGCCAATTCAGCAGGGCGACGAAATGGTATTGCTCCATATTTTTCTGCTTCGGCAAGAATTTTATCACCATCTGAGGTTACAATAATTTCATCAAAAGATTCAGATTCTTGAGCGGCTAAAATGGCTCGCCCAACTAGAGATATTCCTCCAACAAGTTGTAGGTTCTTATCTTTGATTCCTTTTGAACCAGCTCTTGCTGGGATAATGGCTACTTTTTTCATATTTATCTCCTTTACATGGTCCCATCCCCCATAAATGGGGGAAGAATTTTTATCTTCAGACTACATTACTTTTTTAATACTTCCCCCGTTTACGGGGGAAGGTGCCCGAAGGGCGGATGGGGGAAATATCTTTGCATATTTGTATACATCCCCCTAATCTCAATCACAACTCATACAACCCACTCGTATCAAAACTCAACGCTGGAAATTTTATTGATGTAACTACATCGCCTTCCACGACAGGTTGCACGCCTATGTAGCGTCCGTTTTCTAGCACATAAATTTGGATATGTTGTTCTTCAGGGCGGACTATCCAATATTCACTTACGCCTTGTTCTTGATAGAGTTCGTATTTGTCTTTCATCTCTCTTTTTGAATTACCAGGGGAGAGAATTTCAACGATTAGATCTGGCGCGCCAATACAGCCTTTTTCGTCCAATTTATTCGGGTCACAAATAACACACAAATCGGGTTGCACTACCGTTTTGATTTTGCCATTGCTGTCTGGAAAACGAACATCAAAGGGAGCGACATATAATTCACACTGATGACTATCAAAAACATCTAAGAATGCTTTTGTTAATTTCATCGAAATCCGTTGATGTAATCGATTAGGTGCTGGCGACATTGCCATTATTTTGCCTTTGATAATTTCAACGCGCTCTTGAAATTTCCATTTTAAATAATCGCCATAGCTATAACTGCCATTTAAATCTAATTGGCTAAGACTTGTGATTTCATTCATATTAAGCTCCGAATTGCCTAGCTGTTTATGTGAGTTTTATCTAGCGCTTCGCTATCTTATTCCCAACTCAAAAATCATTGATTCAACTTGGTAGCTAAACTTGAAACAAGCGGTAAGTTGGAAGCCATTTTCTGTAGAAATAATTTCACTGCTAATCTCACAAGGCTCAGATTCTGTTGATCGAGCTTTACTGGTTAAAAATGCTAAAGCATCTTCAGCTTCTGCTTTAGTAGTGTAAAGTTGAGTAAAATTTACAGCACAATCACTGTTATCAATAATAGTTCCCACATCAATAGAACAGCAGGAACTTGAATTACATTCGGACATATTTTACCTCTCGAAACTGGCAAACTGTATTCTTATACCATTGATTATACTACCTTTTTCCAACAACAACAACAACAACAATTTTTAGTTTAAAAAACATCCATTTTAAGATGTCATCTTTTTATTTGACTGGTCGGAACTCTTTGTATTTTAGAGGAATTTTATTGCGACCGATGATTAAGCTACGTAGAATGACAATATATTTTCATTTCAGTTCTTTAATTTATTTTTTACGTGAAATAAATTAATTTTGATACAGTCGATTCTATAAAGGATTACCTAATGAATAAATTTACTAAAACAGCTCTTGCTTCTATCTTTACTTTTTCTGCAGCTGGTGCTTCTGCGGCAGCGTTCCAATTAGCTGAAGTGTCAACTTCTGGTTTGGGTATGGCGTATGCAGGTAATGCGGCAGTTGCAGATAACGCTTCTGTTGTGGCAACAAACCCAGCATTAATGACCAAATTCAAACAAGTAGAAATTTCTGCAGGTGGGGTTTATGTTGATGCCGATGTTGATGTTGAAGGTTCTTTTAAAGGTTCTTTTAATAGAACAGTAAATGGAAGAGCGATTCCATCATCAGCAACAGGAAATGCAAATGCAAAAGACATTATTCCAAGTGCAATTGTCCCTAATTTATATGTTGTTGCCCCAATCTCTGAGCGTTTTGCTGTGGGTGGCGGTGTTAATGTTAATTATGGCTTAAAATCAGAATTTGAGAAAACCTATAGTGCTGGCGTATTAGCAGGTAAAACAAAACTTAGTGCGGTAAACTATAACTTCAGCAGTGCTTATGATCTTGGCTACGGATTTAGCTTTGGTGCTGGCTTAAATGCAGTACATGCAAAAGCAACATTAGAGCGCCATTTTGGTGCTTTAAATCCTATGGCACCGACAGCGACAGCAAGTCGATTAAAAGACGATAAATGGGGCTTTAGTTGGAATGTGGGCTTAACCTATGATATTAATGAAAACAACCGTCTTGGTGTTGCATACCATTCTCCAGTGGATTTACGTTTCAAAGGGAAATATGTGGGTACTCAAAGTGCCAATGTTGAAATTCCAGGTCGCTTAAACCTTGAGTTACCAGCATATTGGGAAATCTCAGGTTATCATAAACTTACTGAGAAATTGGCTGTACAATATAGCTATAAAAAGACACATTGGAATAGCTTCCGAGAACTTCGTGCAACAGATAACAACGGTAGAGTATTGTTACAAAAAGATAAGAAGTTCAATAATAACTCTCGCATTGCGTTAGGCGTGTCTTATGATGTGATTGAGGCATTAACATTACGTGCAGGTATTGCTTATGATGAAAGTGCAAGCGTGGCACATCCATCTATCTCAATCCCTGATACATATCGTACATGGTACACTTTAGGTGCAACTTATCGCTTTACCCCGAATTTATCTGTTGACCTCTCTTATGCACATTTGCGTGGTAGCAAAAATACCTTTACTGAGAGCCAAGTTACAGCAGTTACAAGTGCAGTGGGTGAATTTAAAGTTAAATCAACTGCTAACCTTTACGGCTTAAACGTAAACTACAAATTCTAATTTTCATTTGATGTAACCTCAAAGGCGTGTACACTAAGTGACACGCCTTTTGTTTTAGGATAATCCTATGAAATTTCAGATATTCTATCAATTTTATGATTCGCCAGTGGGGAAATTGCTTCTTATTGCAAACCAAACAGGTTTACTTGGCATTGAATTTGAACAAGAGCAACAAACACTTAACTTTCAACAATGGAAAAGTTCAGAACAGGCAAGCGGTGAAATTCAACAACTATTTTGCAAAACAGTGCAAGTATTAAACCGCTATTTTTCAGGGGAAAACGTGGCGTTTTGTCAGCTAGATTTTTTAAACCCTCAGGGTACTGCTTTTCAGCAAGCTGTTTGGAAAATATTGCTTGAGATTCCTTATGGTAAAACGGTAAGCTACGGAGATATTGCCAAGCAGTTAAATAATCCTAACGCCGTTAGGGCTGTTGGAGGAGCTGTTGGACGCAACCCGATTTCGATTTTAATACCTTGCCACCGAGTGTTAGGCAAAACGCAAGCGCTTACTGGTTTTGGTGGTGGGCTTCCCGCTAAACGTTATCTACTTGAATTAGAAGGTATTTCTTATCAAAATAAAGGCACTGAATTTGTAAACCCAAAACATAAAAAATGGACATCAATATGACAAAGCACAACTTAGCAACTCAACTTGTTCACGCAGGGCGAAAAAAACGTTACACCCAAGGTTCTGTAAATAGCGTTATTCAACGAGCCTCTTCCCTTGTATTTGATTCTGTTGCAGACAAAAAAGAAGCCACCAAAAACCGCTATAAAGGGGCTTTATTTTACGGCAGACGTGGCACACTAACTCATTTTGCTCTACAAGATGCAATGTGTGAACTAGAAAATGGAGCTGGTTGCTACCTTTACCCTTGCGGTGCAGCGGCGGTCAGTAATGCGATTTTATCCTTTGTACAACCAGGCGATCACGTTCTGATGACTGGAGCAGCCTATGAACCAACGCAAGATTTTTGTCGTATCGTATTAAAGAAAATGGGGGTTTCAACCTCTTTCTATGATCCATTAATGGCGGAAGGAATTGCAACGCTAATTCAGCCGAATACCAAAGTGCTTTTTCTCGAATCGCCAAGTTCACTGACAATGGAAGTTCCTGATATTCCAACGATTGTTCGTACTGCAAGAGCAATCAACCCTGAAATTGTGATTATGATTGACAATACTTGGTCTGCAGGCATTCTTTTTCCAGCTCTTGAACACGGCATTGATATTTCAATCCAAGCAGGAACAAAATACCTTGTGGGGCATTCTGACACAATGATTGGTACTGCCGTTTCAAATGCTCGTTGTTGGGATCAGCTACGCGAACACTCTTATTTAATGGGGCAAATGGTTGATGCTGATTCTGCCTATGTCACCGCTCGTGGCTTACGCACCTTAGGTATTCGCTTAAAACAACACGAAGAAAGTAGTCTTATTGTGGCTCAATGGCTGGCTCAACGCTCTGAAGTCAAAGCGGTTTATCACCCTGCGCTACCTAGCTGTCCAGGAAACACATATTTTAAACGTGATTTTAAAGGTTCAAGCGGTCTATTTTCCTTTGAACTTTGCAAAACCTTATCTGATGAAGAGCTTGCGAATTTTCTCGACCATTTTGAGGTTTTCTCAATGGCATATTCTTGGGGTGGATTTGAGTCGTTAATTTTGGCTAATCAACCTAAAGAGATTGAACGTATTCGCCCAGCCATTGAACGTAAATTAACAGGGACGCTGATTCGTGTTCATATTGGTTTGGAAGATGTGAAAGATTTGATTGCTGATCTTGAAGCAGGGTTTGAGCGAATTACATCGTAAATATCTTCAGAATATATTTGTTTTCATACCTTCCCCCGCTTACGGAGGAAGGTTCCCAAAAGGCTGATAGGGATTTCAATGACGGAAATGACGCATTCCCGTTAATACCATCGCCATTCCGTGTTCGTTGGCAGCATCAATTACTTCTTGATCTCGCATTGAGCCACCTGGGTGGATAACGCAAGTAATACCGACTTTTGCCGCGGCATCAATGCCGTCACGGAATGGGAAGAAGGCATCAGATGCCATTACACAGTCTGCCACTTGTAAGCCTTCGTCTTCTGCTTTGATCCCTGCGATTTTCGCGGAATACACTCGGCTCATTTGTCCCGCACCGATACCAATCGTTTGTTTATTTTTCGCATAGACAATCGCATTGGATTTAACGTATTTCGCCACTTTCCAGCAGAAGAGTAAATCGTCTAATTCTTCTTGGGTTGGTTTGCGTTCAGATACAAATTGTAAATCTTCAACAGCAACTTGTCCTTGGTCGGCATCTTGGACTAGTAAGCCACCATTGACACGTTTGAAGTCTAAACGTGGTTGTGCTTCGCTAAATTCGCCACACGCTAATACACGAACGTTTTTCTTTTTCGCTAAGGCTTCTTTGGCTGCTTCAGAGATGGTTGGGGCGATGATCACTTCGACAAACTGGCGATCTACGATTGTTTGTGCCGTTTCGCCGTCTAATTCACGGTTAAAGGCGATAATGCCACCAAAGGCAGAAGTTGGGTCGGTTTGGTAAGCTCGGTTGTAGGCTTCTAAAATATCTTTGCCAAGAGCGACACCGCAAGGGTTGGCGTGTTTAACGATCACACAAGCTGGCTCGTTAAATTCTTTAACACATTCAAGGGCTGCGTCCGTGTCTGCAATGTTGTTGTAGGAAAGCGCTTTGCCTTGTAGTTGAACTGCGGTTGCCACAGACGCTTCTTTCAGTTCGTTTTCGACATAGAATGCGGCATTTTGGTGGCTGTTTTCACCGTAACGCATTGTCTGTTTACGGGTGAAATTTAAGTTTAATGTGCGTGGGAACTGTCCGCAGACTTGGGTAATATCTTCTTCCTCAGCACCTTGATATGGCGGTACTTTTTGTCCGAAGTAGTTGGCAATCATTGAGTCGTATTGAGCGGTGTGTTCAAAGGCTTTGATTGCAAGGTTGAAACGGGTTTCTAAGGTGAGTGAGTTTTGGTTTTGATCCATTTCAGCAAGAATAGCGTTAAAGTCGTTGTTATTGACGACAATCGCAACATCTTTATGATTTTTCGCCGCAGAACGCACCATTGTAGGTCCGCCAATGTCGATATTTTCTACCGCATCTTCAAGAGTGCAGTTCGGTTTAGCAACGGTGGCGACAAATGGGTAGAGATTAACCACGACCATATCAATTCGTTCAATGCTGTGTTGTGCCATAATTTCATCGTCTGTGCCTCGGCGACCTAAGATCCCACCGTGTACTTTCGGGTGTAGGGTTTTAACACGTCCATCCATCATTTCTGGGAAGCCTGTGTAGTCCGATACTTCGGTTACAGGTAAACCGTTGTCTGCGAGTAATTTTGCTGTTCCGCCGGTTGAGAGTAGTTTTACACCACGTTGAACTAAGCCTTGAGCAAATTCGACAATGCCTGTTTTGTCAGACACACTTAATAATACTTGTTGGATTGGACGATGAGCCATTATGGGTTCCTTTGTATTTGAATAAAAATAATGTAGGGACACCACGCTTGGTGTCCTTTGAATATGTATATAAGATTGAATTAAGTGGACGCCAGGCGTGGCGTCCCTACTTGATCATAGGGATGATTATAACGCAACCGTTTGCGCAAATCTATGATTTACAAAACTTAAACTTTAAATTTTGCGAAAATCTTTTTTTCTCAGTAGAATGAACGAACGTTCAGTAACTTGAGTTGTTTTTATGTTTAAGGATATTTTGCCTCAAAATGAGGTGGCAATGTGTATTCTCAATGCAACAGATAGGTTGATGGCAAAAGAAGGGGTTCAAAACCTTTCGACCCACAAAATTGCAAAAGAAGCTGGGGTATCTGTGGGTACGATCTATCTTTATTTTAAGGATAAAGAGACTTTGCTTAATCAGCTTGTGTTGTATTTGTTTAATACGTTTCATTCTGCGGTAGATCGGGAATATGATCCTGATTTGCCTCTGTTTGAGCAATATAAAAAATTGTGGAATGCAACTTGGCAGTTTATGTTGGATAACCCTAATATTGTTAAAAATATGCATCAGTACGAGTCGCTACCACAATTTCAAGCGACAATGGTGGAATGTTTGAATGCAGATTGGGTGACGTGGAATAAATTTGTCAAGCAGGGGCAATCGCAAAATATTATTGCGAACTTACCGCCTTTTGTTTTACTTGCAATTAGTATGAAAACAGCGTGGGAGTTGATGTATCAGCAGTTAATGTTAAATCAACCTTATGCTCAAGAGATGCTTGAAGAAGTGATTATCCGTACTTGGAAAGCGATTACGATTTAATCAAAATTGATATGGAGAAAATATGATAATAAATATGAAAAAGACAACGAAGGGTAAGCAGTTTGCTATTGTTGTGACCTTATTGGTTGTGCTTATCGTGTTTGGTGGTGTTGTTGGTATGCAACAGTTTATTTCGATGAAAAAGGCTGAAGCTGCGGCGAATATGCCTGAGCCTGTGAGCAATGTAACAGTGATGACCGTTAAAAATAGAGAATGGACACCTGTTATTTCTGCGGTTGGTTCTATTCGTCCGAATCAAGGGGCTATGTTAAGTTCACAGGCGGCTGGCACGGTCACTAAAGTTTTGGTGAAGTCTGGCGATAAAGTGAAAAAAGGTCAGCTATTAGTTGAAATTGATAGCAGTGCGGAACAAGCCAGTTTGAAAGCGACAGAAGCTCAGTTATCGACAGCGAGAGCAAACTATAATCGCTATCGTAACTTAGTAGCGTCAAGCAGTGCTTCAAAAGCGGAATTTGATAATGCCAAAGCAACTTATGAGCAACTTGTGGCGACTATTGAGGCGACAAAAGCTCAGATTGAGCGTCGTCAAATTTATGCGCCTTTCGACGGTGAAGCGGGTATTGTGAATGTGAATGTAGGGCAATATGTGACGATTGGCACAGGAATTGTGCGTGTGGAAGATCAGTCTGCGATGAAAATTCGTTTTACCTTACCTCAGACTAACTTAGAAGATATTTTTGTTGGGCAAAAAGTGACCGCAACCATTGATGCTCTACCTGCTCGTACTTTCCCTGCGAAAATTACCGCTATCGATCCTGCGGTGGATACATCAACTGGTTTGATTAATCTTGAAGCAGTGGTCACAGAAGGGCAAGATAAGTTGCTTTCAGGTATGTTTGCTCGCTTAAATGTTGCATTACCAACCTTATACGATCAGGTTGTTGTGCCACAAATTGCGGTTACTTATACAATGTATGGCGAAACTGTTTATGTGCTTCAACCATTATCTGATGAAGATAAGGAAAAAGTGACTAAAATGACTGAAATGAACAAAAGTTTAGACATCAATAAAATCTATCGTGCTAAACAGATGGAAGTTACGACGGCTGAACGCAGTGGAGTCTATTCTCATTTGAGCAAAGGCTTAAAAGCCGGTGATGTGATTGTCACTGGTGGCTTACAACGTTTAAAAAATAACGCCTTAATTCAAATTTCTGATGTGCAACCTGTTGGGGTTATTGCACCAGCGACAAAAACAAAACTGTAATGGGGTAAGCTGTGAAATTTACCGACATTTTTATCAAACGCCCCGTACTTGCTATCTGTATTAGCCTATTGATTACAATCTTAGGCTTACAGTCTATTAGCAAGCTACAAGTGCGTGAATATCCTGAGATGACGATCTCAATTGTTACTGTGAGTGTTAATTATGCGGGTGCAGATGCAAGTTTAATGCAAGCTCTTGTTACGTCACAAATTGAAGAAGCTGTTGCACAGGCAGATAACATCGACTATATGACTTCATCAAGTTCACCAAGTACTACGACGGTAACGGCAAAGATGAAGTTAAATACCAATCCTCAAGAGGCGTTATCGGATATTTCTTCTAAAGTAAATGCAATTCGTGGAAGCTTGCCTAGTGGCATTGATGATCCTGCGATCAGCGTATCATCGGGATCAAATGATGCGTTTATGTATATTCGTTTTACCTCTGATGATCTTTCATCTCCACAAGTTACGGACTACCTAAATCGCGTGGTGAAACCGCAATTTTTTACGATCAATGGGGTGTCTAGCGTTGGTATCTTTGGTGGTTCAACCTTTGGCTTACGCATTTGGTTAGATCCAGATAGAATGGCTGGCTATAACCTTTCAGGTGCGAATGTGTTATCGGCATTAAGTGCAAATAACCTTTCGACGGCGGCAGGCAGTGCAAATGGTTATTACACTGTCTATAAAAACAAGGTGTTATCGACAACTCCAACGGTAGAAGAGCTGGCAAATATTACTGTGGCAACCAAAGCAGATGGTATGCAAATTAAGTTAAAAGATATTGCGACCGTTGAACTGAATAAATCTTCAGATAATGCTCGAGCCACAGCAAATGGCAAAGATGCAGTGGTGATTGCTGTTGAGTCTGCAGCAACGGCAAACAAATTAACCGTTGCCAAAAATATCTATCCGTTATTTGCACAAATTGAGAAGAATCTGCCCGCTTCCATTAAAGCTGAGATTTTGTATGACAGCACTATTGCGATTAATAGCTCTATTTCTGAGGTAATTAAAACCATTGGTGAAGCAACAATCATTGTGCTTATTGTGATTATCCTATTCTTAGGTTCACTCCGTGCGATGATTATCCCTGTTATCACTATCCCGATTTCATTGATTGGGGTGTTATTCTTATTACAGATGCTTGGGTTCTCGATCAACTTGCTCACCTTGCTAGGATTGATTTTGGCAATTGGTTTGGTGGTAGATGATGCGATTGTGGTATTGGAAAATGTAGAGCGTCACGTTAAAGAGGGCAAAACGCCTTTCGATGCGGCAATTATTGGGACGCGTGAGATTGCATTGCCTGTCATTTCAATGACCATTACTCTTGCGGCGGTATATTCACCGATGGCATTAATGGAAGGGGTTACAGGATCTCTGTTTAAAGAGTTTGCTTTAACCCTTGCTGGTGCTGTATTTATTTCGGGGATTGCAGCATTAACCCTTTCGCCGATGATGTCTAGCCGTGTGTTAAAAGAACATAAAGAGGGTGAAGAAGGGCGTTTAGTCAAATGCATTCACGCTATGTTAGATAAGATGACAAGCTGTTATCAAAATATGCTTTCAGCAGTGATGGCAGTGCGTGGCTTTATGCTGTTCTTTGCGATTGCTATTTTTGCGAGCTTACCGTTCTTGTTTACTTCATTGTCTAGTGAGGTTGCACCTTCTGAAGACCGTGGTGTTGTGGTTGCTTTTGGATCTGGTCCTGCAAATACTAACTTGGACTATACGCAGGAAGTGATGAAACCTTTTAATGAGAAAGTGGTTAAATTGCCTGAGGTTCACGGCGCAATGTCGATTGCAGGCTTTAACGGTGGCAACAGTTCATTGTCGATTATCTCTTTAAAAGATTGGTCTGAACGTAGCAAATCGCAGTTTGAAGTGAAAGACATTGTTGCAGGTATGGCAAAACAAGTGGTTGGTATGGATATTAACGCCGTTGCTTTCCCTGAAATTCAGACAGGTGAAAGTGGGCTGCCGTTCTCACTGGTTATTACGACTGCAGATAGCTATGAAAAACTTGCAGAAGTCGCCAGTGAAATTTTAGCCAAAGCACAAGCGTCAGGGCAATTTTTCTTCGCTAACTTAGACCTTAAATTTAACACGGCAACGATGAAGATGAAGTTTGACCGTGAGAAAATGGGGACTTATGGCGTAACGATGCAACAGGTGAGTGGCACTTTAGGTTCGTTCTTGTCAGGGGCTATAGTTACTCGTGTTGATATTGATTCCAGAGCTTATCCGATTGTATCGCAAGCGGTGAGAAATGACCGATTAAATCCAGAGGATTTAATGAACTACTATGTGACAACAGCGAGCGGACAATCTATCCCATTGGGTTCTTTTGTCACAATGGAATTAAGTACAGAACCAGCTTCCCTCAGCCGAATGAACCAGCTTAACTCGGCAACAATTGGCGGTGTGGTGTCGGGTTCTATTGGTGATGCCGTAAAATGGGCTGAAGCTGAGTTAGCTCGCTCCTTGCCATCAGGCTATCAATATGATTTTAAAGCTGAATCTCGTCAATATATCCAAGAGGGTAACGCATTAATGTTTACCTTTGTGCTGGCAGTTGTGATGATTTATATCGTCTTAGCTATTCAGTTTGAATCGTGGCGTGATCCGTTGGTGATTTTAGTTTCTGTTCCGCTAGCAATCAGTGGGGCGTTATTGGTGATGAATATTTTGGGTATTATGAAAGTATCAGGTGCAACCTTGAATATTTATTCTCAAGTCGGCTTAATCACCCTCGTAGGCTTGATAACAAAACACGGTATCTTGATGTGTGAAGTGGCAAAAGAAGAGCAGTTGCTTCACGGAAAATCTCGCCGTGATGCTATTTTCCACGCTGCAACTATCCGCTTGCGTCCGATTATGATGACGACTGCCGCGATGATCGCAGGTCTTATTCCTCTGCTTTATGCTTCAGGGGCAGGTGCGATTGCTCGCTTTAGTATTGGTATGGTGATTGTCGCAGGTTTAGCTATCGGTACACTCTTTACACTGTTTGTATTGCCTGTGATCTATACCTATTTAGGTAGTGAGCATAAGCCGTTGAGAGAGTTTGATGAAGCGAAATATGCTAAGGATTAAACTTTAATTCCTGATGTAGCGGTAAAATTAATAAGCAACTCGGTAAGGGTTGCTTATTTTTTTGATAGTGCAGTAGCCAAGACATAGCGACATAGTAAAAAGGTTAAAGCCTGATGAAGCTTTAACCTTTTTTAATAAAAGATGTAATTTATTGGTGTAATAGACAAATTTGTTGCTAAAAAGTGGTTTAAAGTCTTATAGTACAAGGCTTTAAGCCCTCTTTTTGAAATATGAACAAAAAACTGCCCATTTTGCCAAAGTCTGAAAATAAAGAAACATGATATACAAAATAATACTCAACGTTATTTTTGTAATGAATGTTATAAAACGTTTATCTTAAAATCTAAATTAGATTCAATTAAAATTTGGACT
>NZ_MUXW01000019.1 GCF_002015085.1 Glaesserella parasuis | reverse complement strand
ATGTTGTCCATTTTTCAACCTACATGCCGAGCAACAGCTCATCTCGAAATTCATCTGACCAACCAGCAGCGGTCAATTTCCCTTTCATACTCTGCTTTTTCGGGTGTAATCGAGCCAAGTTCAACGCTAATCGACGCAAGATTGCCAGATTTTCCGCACCCCATTCATCGGTCACAGCACATTCGTCTTCTTTATAGACCACATCTAGCACCCAATGGGCTTTGTTTTCCACTTCCCAATGCCCTCGCACGCACTTCGCCAATATTTGAACATCAACATCCAAACTACTGATATAAAAGACTTTTTCTTGCGATTCTTTGCCATTATCTGACCGCTTGCGACACACCTCCAACATCGATTTTATCCCCTTCCATTCCTCCGCTTTGCTCAGCCAATCACTCACTTTCAGCTTACGGTAGTAACGCTCATCAATTCGACGACGTTCCGCATTTACCTCCTCAAACGTCTCAAGCATTTAATGCGTTTTATTACACGAGCGATAGTATCATCGACAGGAATACCACACTCAAAAGGACGATATTTTCGCAACCAATCCAAATGTAATTCGCCAAAAAGTTTGATTTCAGTCCAGCTGTTTGCCCCCGAAATCACGGCACTGACGACGAGAAAAACGATGTCTAAAAAGTGGTGTTTTTGATTATAGGCTTGTGGGTCGGATAAATTTTCAAAAAAACGAAAAACGCTCATTTTACAACCTGATTTGATATGGATAATTAAGGTGTATTAGATCATAAATTTGAGAAAGATGTGATCTTGCCCTGCAATTTTTTATCAAATTAGACAGGTAGAGCTTGCAACTTTAACAAAAATAACTACAATACACGCTCTTTTCAAGACATCTTATCTAATGCCGACTTAGCTCAGTAGGTAGAGCAACTGACTTGTAATCAGTAGGTCACCAGTTCGATTCCGGTAGTCGGCACCACTGTTATCTATATCTTATACATCTTGTTCAATAATACTATCTCTTTCCAAACATTCCACCTAAACCACCAAGACCACCGCCCATCATTCCTTTCATACCACGCATCATTTTCGCCATACCGCCTTTACGCATTTTTTTCATCATACGTTGCATTTCGTCAAACTGTTTGAGCAGTTTATTCACATCTTGCACTTGCGTACCTGAACCCAACGCAATACGGCGACGGCGTGAACCTTTGATAATGTCTGGATTAGCACGCTCTTTCAGGGTCATTGAGTTGATGATTGCTTCCATTTTGATGAACATTTTGTCATCGACTTGATTTTTAACGTGATCCGGTAAATTCTTCGCCCCAGGTAATTTATCAAGCATCGACATCATACCGCCCATTTTTTTCATTTCCACCAGCTGTTCACGGAAATCATCAAGGGTAAAATCATCGCCTTTCTTGAATTTTGCCGCCATTTTTTCGGCTTTTTCCTGATCGACAGAACGTTGTAAATCCTCAATCAACGACAGCACATCGCCCATACCTAAAATGCGTGAAGCGATACGATCAGGGTGGAACGGTTCAAGGGCATCGGTTTTCTCACCAACCCCTAAGAATTTAATCGGTTTACCAGTAATTTGACGAATAGATAACGCCGCACCACCACGAGCATCACCATCGACTTTGGTTAAAATCACCCCTGTAAGCGGCAAGGCTTCATTAAAGGCTTTTGCCGTGTTTGCCGCATCTTGACCTGTCATTGCATCGACAGTAAACAAGGTTTCAATCGGGTTTAACACCGAGTGAATTTGCTGGATCTCTTCCATCATCTCGCCATCAACGTGCAAGCGACCTGCGGTATCGACAATTAACACATCAAAGAAATTGAGCTTGGCGTGTTTTAATGCCGCTTCTGCAATATCAACCGGTTTTTGCGAGGTTTCTGCCGGGAAGAAATCGACTTTTAATGCTTCAGCCAACGTTTGAAGCTGTTTAATCGCCGCTGGACGATAAACGTCGGCAGAGACCACAAGCACTTTTTTCTTATGGCGTTCTTTTAAGAATTTCGCCAATTTACCAACAGACGTGGTTTTACCCGCACCTTGTAAACCAGCCATTAAAATCACCGCTGGCGGTTGGGTGGCAAGGTTCAGCCCTTCGTTTGCTTCTCCCATCGCTTTTTCAAGCTCAGCTTGCACGATTTTTAGGAACTCTTGCCCTGGTGTTAAGCTCTTATTGACTTCTTCACCAATAGCACGCTCTTTGACTTTATTGATAAACTCACGTACCACAGGCAAAGCCACATCGGCTTCTAACAACGCCATACGCACTTCACGCAGGGTATCTTTAATATTATCTTCGGTTAAACGCCCTTTCCCCGTAATGTTTTTTAGGGTTTTGGATAGTCTGTCGGATAGGTTCTCAAACATAATCTTTTCTCTATTTGCAAAATTTAGTTCAATTTGACCGCTTGTATCCCCCCCTTCCGCCTTCGGCACCTTCCCCCGCTTGCGGGGGAAAGGAAGTCAGGGATGAAATGTTGGCATTATACAAAAAAAGAACGAAAGAGGGGGTTATATCTTTGCATAATCTTTGATTTCTCAATATGAACTATATCTCCCTCACCATCAAACTTGAATTATTTTCATAATAAACACCAAAATCTATCATTTTTATTCAATAGAAAGTTGTGATTTAATTCACATTATCTTAACAAAATGAGTAGGAAGAATAGAATGACAACCCAATTCCAATGCCGTGTGCATACTGAAAGATTTGATGAAAACTATGAACCAGCGAACAGCACTCGCTTAACCACCAACTTTGCCAACCTTGCCCGTGGCGAGAACCGTAAAGAAAACCTGCAAAACGCTATTGCAATGATCGATAAACGTTTTAACGATTTGGCGAACTGGGATAATCCCACTTCGGATCGTTACTCCGTCAATTTGGATATTGTTTCGATTGATATTGATGTAGAAGGTACAGGCAAATTTTTCTCAGCGTTAGAATGGCTCAAAACATCTGTGATTGATAAAAAAACGGGTAAAACCATTGACGGCATTGTGGGCAACAGCTTTTCTTCTTTTGTGCGTGACTACGATTTTAGTGTGTTACTGATCGATCACAACAAAGATAAGCCTGAATTTACCGTGCCGGAAGGCTACGGCGATCTGCACGGCAAATTGTTCAAATATTTGTTGGCTTCACCTGAATATACCGCACAATTCAAAAAGCCACCAGTGATCTGCTTGAGCGTAGCAACCACTCGTACTTACCACAAAACGACCAATATTCACCCGATTTTGGGCGTGGAATATGAACAAAACGACTACTCGCTAACCGATGCCTACTTTGCAAAAATGGGCTTGAAAGTGCGTTACTTTATGCCACCAAAATCCGTCGCACCCTATGCGTTCTATTTTGATGAAAAAGCGGACTTGCTGAACGACTATACCAACATTGAGCTAATCAGCACCATTGCAACTATGGAAGCGTTCCAGAAAATCTACCGCCCAGAAATATATAACGCTAACTCGGTGGCAGGGCAGGTTTACAAACCTAGCCTGACGAGTAAAGATTATTCTCTGACTAAAGTTGAATATGACCGTGTCGAACGAGCTCAACTTGCCGTCCAACAAGGTAAATATGCCGAAGAGCATTTCATCAAGCCTTATAAAACGGTGTTAGACGCTTGGTTAAATGAAAAATAATAAATAAAGGACAACATAAATAATGAGCAAAATTCTTTTACCTACTTCTACTGCGGGCAGTCTGCCGAAACCCTTTTGGCTTGCTGAGCCTGAAAAACTATGGTCTGAGTGGAAATTCAGTGGTGATGAGCTGTTACAAGCGAAACGTGATGCGTTGTTAATTGCTCTTGCGGAGCAAAATGCAACTGGAATTGATATTGTCAGCGATGGCGAGCAGACCCGTCAGCACTTTGTGACAACTTTTATTGAACATTTAGAAGGCGTGGATTTTACCAAGCGTGAAATCGTGCGGATCCGCAATCGCTATGATGCAAGTGTACCCAGTGTGGTTGGAACGGTTCGCCGTCCAAAATCTGTATTTGTAGAAGATGCGAAATTCCTACGCCAGCACACCGATAAGCCGATCAAATGGGCGTTACCTGGCCCTATGACAATGATCGACACGCTGTATGATGGTCACTACAAAAGCCGTGAAAAATTAGCTTGGGAATTTGCCAAAATTCTCAATGAAGAAGCAAAAGAGTTAGAAGCGGCAGGCGTGGATATTATTCAATTTGACGAACCCGCATTTAACGTCTTTTTTGACGAGCTTAACGACTGGGGGGTAGCGGCACTAGAGCGTGCGGCGGAAAGCTTGAAGTGCCAAACGGCTGTGCATATCTGCTATGGCTACGGTATCAAAGCTAACACCGACTGGAAGCAAACACTCGGCAACGAATGGCGTCAATACGAAGAGAGCTTCCCGAAACTGCAACAATCTAAAATCGACATCATCTCACTTGAATGCCAAAATTCAAAAGTACCGATGGACTTGCTCGAATTAGTGCGTGGCAAAACCGTGATGGTCGGGGTAATTGATGTTGCCACCAACGTAGTCGAAACGCCAGAACAAGTCGCAGATACGCTCCGCAAAGCGTTGCAATTTGTTGATGCAGATAAACTCTACCCAAGCACCAACTGCGGAATGGCACCTATGCCACGCCACATCGCTCGTGCAAAACTCAATGCTTTGAGCCAAGGGGCTTCGATTGTAAGAGCGGAGTTGGTTGGGAAATAGTGAAAATAAGCTACTGAAAATTTTATGGGCGGACACATCGGTCCGCCCCTACAAATATATATTACAACACCTCAATCCAAAACCGTTTCATTCTTTTGACTTGATTGAGCTCAACAATAGACTCAAACTTTCCACCGTTATTTAAAATCACCTTTTCAGAACCAACATTACTTTTTTCACAGGTAATTAGCACTTTATCCAAGCCCAGCGTTTTTACCTTTGCTAAAGCTAATTTCAACATTTCCGAGCCGTAGCCTTGCTTGCGAAAGTCAGGGTGTATGGAATACCCGATATGTCCGCCAAATTGTCGCAGATAGTCGTTATTGAGATTGTGGCGGATATTAATTATTCCAACCACTCGATGTAATTGTGTATGCCACGCAAGATAGGTCGAGTCTTGCACCTTGTTAAATCCCCAAGCGGTCAGATAGCCTTCAGGTTGTGCTAAATAATCCAGCCATTGAGAGAAATCATCAAATTTCTCTAACATTGCTCCGCCATCAATTGCATTATTTGAAAAAGCCTGTCGATATGCCATCACTTCTGCTTGATATGTTTTATTTGGAACTAACAATGTAATACGGCTCATATTCTCTTTCCTTGATGTAAAACTGCTTTATTCTTTATAACAATTCTTCTAGAATAAGTCGATTTTTTTACAATATGAGTATGCTATGTCGAAATCTATTTGTATCATCACCGGTAGCACCTTAGGCGGTGCGGAGTATGTCGCCGATCATCTCAATGATGTTCTCACTGAACAAGGCTATCAGGTTGGGCTGTTTAACCAAGCCGAATTAGCCGATATTCAACATCAAACTGCCCTGTTAGTCGTCACATCAACACACGGTGCAGGAGAACTGCCTGAAAATATCCAACCCCTTTTCCAACAACTTGCCGAAAGCAATCTTGATCTCAGCCAGATGAAATTTGGGGTTGTCGGATTAGGCAGTTCCGATTACGACACTTTCTGCAATGCCGTCAATCTTGTTGAACAAGGCTTAACTGCCAAAGGGGCGACACAAGTATGCGAATCTCTACGCATTGACGTGGTGAATAATTTTGACCACGATGGAAGTGCGGAAGAATGGCTTCCAGCTTTTACTTCAACCTTATAACAAGGACTAAACTATGAAAAAGCTACTAGGTACTCTCTTTATGTTATCAGTGAGCATATAAAATTTAAGGGGCTGACGTAGATTAGCTAGCATACTAATCTAGGTCAGCCCCATTATTTAATATCTATCTCAATTGATCTATTGGTATCATCAAAATATTGATTCATTTCAAAAGCGGGTTTTTGTTGTTGAGAATGCCCAATAATTCGAGCAGGGACACCAGCTGCAGTGGCATATTCAGGCACCGCTTGTAATACCACCGAATTTGCCCCAATTTTTGAGTAACGACCAATCTCAATATTACCTAAAATTTTAGCCCCAGCCCCAATCATCACGCCTTCACGAATTTTCGGGTGGCGATCTCCGTGTTCTTTACCTGTACCACCTAGCGTTACACCTTGCAAAATAGACACATCGTTTTCGATCACCGCCGTTTCTCCCACCACAATCCCCGTGGCGTGGTCTAACATAATGCCACAACCAACACGAGCCGCAGGGTGAATATCCACATCAAAAGCAACAGAAATCTCATTTTGCAGATAAATAGCCAACGCTTTTCGCCCTTGTTGCCACAAATAATGGGTAACTCTATAGCTTTGCAAAGCGTGATAGCCTTTGAGATAAAGCAAAGGCGTACTCCATTTATCGACCGCAGGATCTCGAGTACGAACAGCTTCAATATCGCAGGCAGCACTGGCAATAATTTGCGGATTTGCTTGATAGGCTTCTTCAATGATCCCTTTCAATGCAATCGCTGGCATAATCGCATTTGCCAGTTTGTTTGCCAAAATATAGCTTAACGCATCGCCTAAATGATGATGTTTCAGAATGGTTGCGTGAAAAAAACTGGCAAGCATCGGCTCACTATTTGCAAGCTCTTGTGCTTCATTACGAATATTCTGCCAAATAAGATCAAGCGGTTGGTTTGTCATCTTTATTCCCCTTTTCGTTCACGACCTAAAAGCGTTTTAGCAACATCACTGGCGTGCTTGCCACAGAACAACATCTGATAAATTTGTTCCACAATCGGCATCTCAATGCCTTGTTTTTGAGCCAGTAAATAGGCCTCTTTGGTATTATAAAACCCCTCAACGACCTGCCCAATTTCAGCCATCGCCTCTTGAGCATTTCTCCCTTGTCCAAGCATTAAACCAAAACGGCGGTTGCGAGATTGATTGTCGGTACAGGTTAGCACCAAATCACCAAGCCCTGCCATACCTATAAAGGTGGTGGGATTTGCCCCTAAAGACAGCCCTAGACGACTAATCTCTGCTAATCCCCGTGTAATTAATGCAGTGCGAGCATTTGCCCCAAAGCCCATTCCATCTGAAATCCCTGTACCAATCGCAATCACATTTTTAATCGCCCCACCGAGCTGTACGCCAACCATATCACTATTCAAATAAACCCGAAAGGCTTTTGAGCAATGAATACGCTGTTGCATTTCATCGGCAAACTGAGGATCAGTGGAAGAAAGAGCAATAGCAGTCGGTAATCCTTGAGCTAACTCTTTTGCAAAAGTCGGTCCAGAAAGCACCGCTAGCGGATAGCGATCACCTAAAATTTGCAAAGCCACTTCTTGCAACAATCTTCCAGTGTCTCGCTCTAACCCTTTTGTCGCCCACATAATACGATGTTCAGAAGTTAATAATGGTTGAATTTGTTGTAGAACTTCAGAAAAAACGTGGCTAGGCACGACAATTAAAATATCTTTTGAGCGAGTTAATGCCGTTGCAAGATCGCTTTCAATCTCTAATGGCTCTGGAAATGGAATACCGGGTAGAAACTCCTCATTCATACGCCTTACAGCCATTTGAGCCATTTTTTGCGGATTATGTCCCCAAAGGTATGTTTTATGCCCATTACGAGAAAGTGCAATCGCCAATGCAGTGCCGTATGAACCGGCACCGAGTACGGTAATGGGGGCTGAATATATTTTTTCCATAAAAATATCTTAATTATTTATAATATACTTATTAACTAATTTATATATGATAATCTCTAAAAGAGATATATTACAGTTATCAAATAAATATTTCACCTAATGATTCATGGGTATAAAAGAAGTCTTTATGATTTTTAACGATTTTACTCATTTATGGAGTAAATTTAATAATGACGAAGAATATCTTAAGGAAGGTCTAATAATATGTAAGACTAACTAGCCATGATGCTAAAAATGCAATAAGACTATTCCTATTGCATTCTCTCTAAGTTTCCATAACTATTAAAATGTTTATATATTAGACGTGTGACCGTATTTTTTAATTTTTACTAACTAAACGAACTCCCCACAGAACCGATACCCTTCACCGTGAATAGTCACGATAATTTCTGGGGTATTTGGGTGATCTTCAAAGTGTTTACGGATACGACGGATCGTCACATCAACGGTACGATCGTGAGGTTTCAATTCACGTCCTGTCATTCGTTTTAACAGATCTTCACGTGTCTGGATTTTCCCTGGATTTTCACAGAAGTGAAGTAAGGCTCTAAACTCACTACGAGGAAGTTTAATTACCTCATTTTCAGGGTTAATCAAACTGCGACTATTTACATCTAAGGTCCAGCCATTAAAGCTATAACTTTCGGTATGATGTGGATCTTTGACTATTTTGTCTTTTTCCTCCATTGTGCGTTGTAGTAAATTTCTTGCACGAATGGTGAGTTCACGAGGATTGAACGGCTTAGTAATGTAATCGTCAGCCCCGATCTCTAGCCCTAAAATTTTATCCACTTCGTTATCACGTCCAGTCAAAAACATTAATGCAATATCGGTGTTTTCTCTAAGTTCTCGAGCAAGCATTAAGCCATTTTTGCCTGGTAAATTGATATCCATAATCACAAGGTTAATTTCGTGATTATCTAAGATGATGTTCATTTCATTGCCGTCAGTGGCTTCAAATACATCATAGCCTTCCGCTTCAAATACGCTTTTTAATGTACTTCTCGTAACAGCTTCATCTTCAACAATAAGAATTTGTGGATTTTGCATTAGATTACCTTCAGTTTGTTTGAATTGCTCTGCTACTATGACTACGATAGCGAACAAATGTTGCAAAGTTGTAGTATTTTATCTCTGTTTTTTAGCATCATAAATACATTATTTTACATTTCTTTAGCTTCAATCAAAATCTGCTAAGAAATATTCGCGATGATCTTAACATTATTGTTAAAGTTTGACATATTCAAGCGGTAAGTTAAGTAAGTTTTTTACCAAACTCTCGGTCATTGCTCGATGGCTGAGTACCGCATATTTTTCAGCAAGAATAACCCTTGAAATTGTCACACCTTCTAAACCTTGCATTCGACGGAAATTTAAAGCACTTTGTAACGGCAAGAAACTTGGATTGAATGCCGCATTTTCTGCATAGCGTCCCGTGATAATCTGTTCACCACACTGTAATGCTACCCCACTCACCGCTTTACTATAAGGCGCATACGCAAGATTTGCCGCCGAAATTGCCGCTTGTTGTAACGCATCGCCACTTGCTTCAAAGCCATTTTGTTGAGGATCGAATAAAACCTTGTCAATCTGTAAATCTTTTGGTCCAAAAGCATCTGGCAGGTAACTGTGTAATAAATTATTTTGACTATGTGGTAAATGAATTTTTAGTTGTTTAGCACTATTGAGTTCATTCATAAATTGGCGACAGTGTCCGCAAGGAGTGTAGTTTACCACCATATCGGTTAATGCAGTTTCCCCTGCGATCCAAGCGTGTGAAACGGCACTTTGCTCTGCGTGAACAGTTTGTTGCATCGCATCGCTCTCAAATTCTTGATTTGCCCCAAAATAGAAATTCCCTGATTTGCCAATCGCCACAGCCCCTACAAAAAAATGAGAAACAGGCACTCTAGCGTAGCAAGCCGCAATAGGTAAGCATTCTAAAGCAAGTTCGACAGGGGATAGGTTGAATGTTTGACAAAATGTGGTGACCTGTTCTGCAGAAAAGTATGCTTTATTGTTTTGTCGAATTAACTGCTCCACAACCGCTTGAACAACAGGGCTTTGTTTTTCTGCAACAAGTTCGATTAAACGTTCTTGGATATCGATCATTGTAGACATAGAATGCTCCTTTATGCTAAAAATTAGGGGCGAAAATTATAATGAGAAATCAATGGGATAACTGTGATCTAGATCGCATTTAGTAATAATAGTACGCTTTATCGTTCAACAATTACACCAACACTTGAGGCTTGAGCAACTGCTTTAGGCTTGTGTAATTCAATGCGTAATGATTTCACTCCAAACTCGTGTTGCAGTAGTTTGGCCACTCGATAAGCAACGGTTTCAACCAACTTAAACGGTGTATTTTCAACAAAATCAAGGATCTTTTGTGAAACTTCCGCATAACTTAAGCAGTACTGTACATCATCATCTGCGACAGCTCGGCTAAAATCCCACGCCATTTCAATATTGAAAACTAAACGTTGTTTAATGGTATGTTCCCACTCATAAGCCCCAATAGATGCAAAAACGGTGAGTTCGTGAATAAAAACTTTATCAGTCATCGGATCTTTCCTTGTTTTTCTTTTTGAAAGTTAAGGTAAAATATAGCACAAAGTAAGCAACAAATAAGGGGAAAAAATGAGCGTTATTGCTTATTTACTGATTTTAGGGGCATATTTGCTTGGTTCTATTTCAAGTGCCGTCATTTTTTGTCGATTAGCAGGACTACCCGATCCACGAGAACACGGATCACATAACCCAGGGGCAACAAACGTCCTACGCATAGGCGGAAAGTTATCGGCATTAGGTGTTTTAATGGCGGACATCTTAAAAGGTATGCTACCTGTTTCTCTTGGTTTTTATTTAGAACTGCCAATTTCGGTGATTGGCTTTATTGCTTTGGCAGCTTGTCTTGGACATATTTTCCCCGTTTTCTTTAAGTTCCAAGGTGGCAAAGGGGTTGCAACTGCCTTTGGAGCAATCATTCCAATGGGCTATTCAGTTGCTGGATTAGCGGTGGGAACGTGGTTGTTCGTTTTTTTGATTTCTGGTTATTCATCGCTAAGTGCAGTTATTACAGCATTGATCGTTCCACTTTATATTTGGTGGTTTAGCCCTGAATTAACATTCCCTGTCGCATTAGTTTGTTGTCTATTAGTCTATCGCCATCACGATAATATTCAGCGTTTGTGGCGAGGGCAGGAAGATAGGGGTTGGAAGAAAAAACATAGTAGACAAAATGGTTACTAAAAGTTGAATTAGCACTATATTACAAGGAATTAATCTACTTTTTGAAAACTATTTTGTCTATTACACTACCACTGTACCTATTATTATCTATTCAATACCACCAAATGTCGCTCTCCAACTAACTCAGGTACGTTCAATTTAATTATGTCCACCAACTCAATCGGTTTGCCCACTTCTGCCAACTCTTCTGGCTGATATTGTCCTTTTAACGCATAAAAATGACCGCTTGTATTCGGTAAATGGTAGCACCAATCAACCATATCATTTAGAGAGGCAAAAGCTCGGCTTAATACGCCGTCAAATTGTTGCTCTTGATACTCTTCAACCCGACTTAACACAGGTGTTACATTAGTCAGTTTTAGCTCTCGAATAGCATTTTTGATAAAGGTAATACGTTTGCCTAAGCTGTCTAACAACACAAACTGTTTGTCGGGATTAGCTATCGCCAGCGGAATACCCGGTAACCCCGGACCTGTTCCCACATCAATAAACTGTTGCCCCTGTAAATGTTGGCTTACCACAAGGCTATCCATAATATGCTTAACCAACATTTCATCAGGATTACGCACAGAAGTGAGGTTATACGCCTTGTTCCATTTATCCAATAATTTCACGAAATCAACCAACTGCTGTTTTTGCTGATCGGTCAAAGGAATGTTTGCTTGACGGAGCAAGCGGTCTAATTTGGCTAACATTTTGTTTATCCTATTTTGTGGTTAATTCTGCGAATAGTTCATCTAACCCTGCAAGGGCTGCTTCCAATTCGGCTTTTGCTTCCGCAATCAGCTCTTCTGGCTCAGGCAAATCTTCACTGCTAACAGCAGCATTATCTTTAAGCCAGCTAATATCTAAACTATCGCCTTTTACATCACGAATATAAGTACGATCAAAACATTTCCAACGGCTATTTTCCGCTGTTTGTTCCCCTTCGGTATAGCTCCACTCCCCTTCTTGGCGAGCACTCAAAATCGTCATTATATTCGCCTTATTGACATCAAGCTCGGTCGGATTAAATACCTTTTCAAAGGCTTCAAGGTATTTTTCTGTAAACGGAGTACGTTTACCAAAGCTCGGCATATTTGTACGTAAATCATAAACCCACGTTTTTTGAGTTGAATTTTCCGCATCGTTACTGACTTTGTCAAAAAACAGCACATTAGTTTTCACACCCTGAGCATAAAAAATCCCCGTTGGTAAACGCAAAATCGTATGCAAATGACATTTATCCATTAAATCTTTGCGAATATCCGTCCCTTTACCGGCTTCAAACAAAACATTATCCGGCAACACTACCGCCGCGCGTCCACCTTCTTTTAAATTACGATAGATATGCTGCAAGAAAGCCAGCTGTTTATTAGTCGTTTCAAAGGTTAAATCATCACGGGTTATCGCCGCATCACCGCCTTTACTGGTGCCAAATGGCGGATTCGCAAGGATAATATCAGCAGGTTTTAAATTTTTGCCTACATCACCTAAGCTGTTACCTTGAATAACCGCCCCTTCTGAACCACCTTCAATACCGTGTAATAAACAGTTCATTAACGCAAGGCGACGAGTATTGGTCACTAACTCCACCCCTTTAAAGGCTTCGTGAATTTGAAAATGACGATCTTGTTCGCTTAAATCAAAATAATCATCGGTTTTGTTGCGCATATATTGGTCGGCAGCAATCAAAAAGCCGGCTGTTCCAGCGGCAGGATCTTGAATTACCTCTCCAACCACGGGGTTAATACAACGCACCATCAAATTAATCAATGCACGTGGCGTAAAATATTGCCCTGCACCTGATTTCGTTTCAGTGGCATTCTTTTCAAGCAATCCCTCATATAAATCGCCCAAACCATCTTTTTGCGCCGAGAACCAATCCATTTCATCAAAGTTACGCACTAATTGCTCTAAATGCTTTGGTTGCGTTAATGAGGTTTTTGCATTGGCATAAATCGCTAACAATAACGGGTTATTATGAACGATCTCATCATTTTCTTTACCCGTTGAAAGCACAAGCAACATACGGCGATAGTTATCTAAAAGATTGATACCTGATTTACCGCTTAAATCTTCCCAACGGCAGCCTTCGGGTAATAACGGTTTAAATTCCGTTTTCTCTTCAATAAATAATTGCTCTTTTTCGTGCACCATTTTAATAAACAGCAACATCACCAATTCGGTTAAATAGTCGTTGTAGTTAATGCCATCATCACGTAGCACATCACACAAATTCCAAAGTTTTTGGACTATTTCATTGTTTGTCATTAATAATTCCTTTTTCGGTCAGCCATTCTCTGCCTTTATCTGTTGTTCGATAGGCTTGCTCTGGATGATTTGGTTGTTCGGGATAAATATAAGTGAGATACCAACTATCAATTAGTTTTTTCAAGTAATTTTTGGATACATATTGCTGATTTCTATTTAATTTTTCAGCAATAAACTCTGCTGAACAAGGCTGTTCTAAACACAACATTGCAATCACTATACTAATTTGTCCAAAAGAACTTCTATTACCTAAATCCTCAAGTAACTCATCTAACTTAGTAGGTTTATCATCTAACTTAGTAGGTTTATCATCTAACTTAGTAGGTTTATCATCTAGCTTAGTAGGTTTGTCATCTATATTAGATGCTAAGTCTGATAGCAGATAAAAAGTATATTGTCCTTTTCCAAACTTATCTAAAAGATGTTTATCTCTTAACTTACCAAGTAATTTACTTGCTGCTAATGTATCAAGACCTGATATTTCCCTTAGGCCTGAATTATCAACAAAACCCGTTTCTCGAGCTAATACCAACGCAACAGCTTCATTATCCGATAAATTATATTCTGAAAATAATTTTAGCCATTCTAATTGCTCTTCACGCATCAAATGTTGTAACAACAGTGTCGCTTTAAATTGATTATTATCTTGATTACTGTGAAAAATAGGTGGGCTAAGTTTTGCCTTTTTTAGCAAGGAACGCATAGTGTTTACACCACTACCTTTTGTTTCTGCAAATTTTAAATCATACAAAACCGCAGCAATTAATGGGTTTCGAGTAATAGATTTTGCATTTCCTAAATCTTCTAATGGTTTTAAAGAATATCCTGCATTTTGTAATTCAAGACGATTACTAAAGCGATTAACTTGCGAGGGCTGATTTACAGCATAATCTCTATTCATAACCATATTAACCACCGCTTCACGCACAACTTTTTGTGGTAAAAATGGTCTATCTGTTCTTTATAAAGCATTTTCTTCCAAATTAAAATATTCTGGTATATCGTCTAAGATCATTGCTTCTAAACGAGGTATTAAAGTCAATAGAGATTCTCTAAAATCTTTGGTGTAAAGAAAACGCTGTTCATCATCGATCCATTGAGAACCTCGATGCCTAATATAATCCACTCTAATCATTGGTAAATGTTTTCTTAATGCAACATTTGTACCAAATAACAATAACCCCGCAATATTTGGCTGAATAGCACCATCTTTTTGGCGAATTAAATTAAATGTATCAAGTAAAGTCACATCATCATAATCTAACTCTGGAGAGTCTTGTCGCACTTTCCTACGTAAACGACGATACTCCTCTATTTTTTCAGGATCAATATCATCCCAAGTAACATTGGGTAAAAACGTATTTTCGTAAGAAAGCCCTTGTTTTTGAGAATAAATGCTTTGTAACTCATCTACCGTGGCTTCATAATCTCCATTAAGTCCTCTTCGCCAAATGCCTGTTTTAGTAAAATTCTTTTTATTTTTTCCACTAGATAAAAAGCTACAAGGTTTAGAAGCTGGATCTAATTCAAATACTTTTACAGCAATTACCGTTTTATTTTCAATAATTGCCATTCCTGCATCAATATTAACTACAACTTTAAATTGATTACGACAATTTGTTAGAATTTGATCTAATACACGATCAGAGTCAGAAACACCTGAAACCCAATAATTTTTATGCTCATCATCAGGCTCACTAACTCCTAGTAATAAATAACCATATTCCAAACCGACTTCATTTGCAAAAGCACATACTGTTTGCATAACTGAATCACTAACAGTATCTGAACATCGTTTAGCTTATATTCGTTGGCTTTCACTTTCTTGCAAACACAATTGTTCGTATAACTCAATAATCTCTTTTGGATAAATCACATTATTTACCTTTTACCAACATCACTTGCACTATCTACTATTCTAATTAATTTACAAAATTTAGATGTTTTTCGACCGCTTAGCTTAAGTTTTGCTTAAGCATTCAAACCTACCCTGTTTTATCCCATAGCCCCTCATTTAATTCTGCCAATAACTCATCTAATGTTTCACCAAATTCGGCTCGAATACCACTAAATTGTCCTTGGAATAGCTCGGTTAAACGACTACGATCTAAGATTTCATCGTGATTTTGTTTAAGCTGTTTTGCGATCCGCTCTAACCATTTTTGTTGGTTGGGTTTAAATGAATGTGCTTGGCACAATTTTTCAATCGCATGATCAACACGCTGTTCAAAAGGAACAAGACTCTCGCCAATCGCCGCACGGCGGATATGCGCCACAATACCGGCGGAAATGTGACGGTTCGTTTTTTGCCCCATTGCTTTATTCAGTTTCGCTTTACTAAACCCCTGTGCATCTAAAGCAAGCTCAATCTCTTTAAGCTGCTGACGAGTAAGATTGCGAGGGCGGTTAATAATTACCTGTATCGCAACACTGTCGTTACTATGCTGTTGAATATAGGCCATAAATTCTTGCAAATAATCGTCCGCACTTTCGCCCTTTCCGTAGATTGGGGTAATTTCTCGCACTTCATCTTCGTGCGTAGAAATCACCGGCATTCGTTCGCTTGGTAACATAGCTTGCAAGCGGTTAAATTCGGTTAAGATATTGCGATGTTTTTCGAAAAATTGTACCGCCCCTTGAACGCCAATCTTAAGTAAATGTTTATGCAACAAATTAGGTTTTACACCCCATTCCTGTTCAAGAATAGCGAGATTTTCCTTCATCTGTGGGCTTTTTTCTGCCATTTTGTCCGCTTTACGCAGCAATCGCATAATTTTTTGGCTAATTTGTTCAAGTAATGCCTGCTGATGTTCATTGGCTAGTGGGTTTGCATTATTTTCAATTTTTCCTACCGCTTGTAATTCTTCCACTAATTGCGAAATGGGTTGATGAACGTTCTTCACTATCGGTTTCATGGTATCCACACTTGCCATTGCTCGGCATAAACCCACCGCATCGTAAATATGGAACACTGTTTTCCCTAATGCTTCACATTTACGTGTCGCTCGACCTTTCATCTGTTCATAAAGCACACGAGATTTTACACGGCGTAAAAAGACTAAATTGCAAATCTCCGGTACATCAATCCCCGTAGAAAGCAAATCCACCGTAATGGCGATATTCGGGTAACGTTCGTTTTTAAAATATTTGATAAGCGTATTAGGTTTATCCGCTTGCCCCGTAATTTTCGCCACGGCATTGGTATTATACTCATCACCATATTTTTGTTTGAATAAGGTATCTAATATGCCTTTAATCTTATCAGCGTGTAGATCTGTCGCACAGAAAATCAAGGTTTTTTCGCTGCCAAAAGGATCAAGATAATCCAGTAAACCTTCACAAACCACTTGATTAAAACTGTCATTTAATACCGTGCGATTAAAACTCTCTACATCAAAATTTTGCTCATCGGCAAGTTCACTTAATACCACTTCACCTGTACCGGTGTCGATAAATTCTAACTGCTCGCCACGCTCAAAATGAATACCATCTTGATTAAGTTTCGTCTTAATCTCTATCGGAGGCTCGTGATCGACCAAATAATCATCAATCACCGCTTCTTTGTAAGAATAGACAAAAACAGGCTCACCAAAAATTTCTTTGGTGTGTAGAGCAGGGGTTGCCGTCAAACCAATTTTTACTGCATCAAAATAATCTAACACTCGGCGATACGTGGATAAATATTGCTCATTATCTTGAAATTCTAACTCACCATCTGTCATTTCTTGATCAAGCGTATAGCCACGATGGGCTTCGTCCACAATAATACAGTCAAATTGATCAATTGCCGGTGCTTCGCCCGAATAAAAAATCTGTTTTACCAAAGATTGTACCGTCGCCACCTTCACTTTCGTTTCAGGTTCAACCACACCATTCACCGCAAAGTTATACAACGTATTTAAGGTTTGGTTGGGTTCCACGTTCATCCCACCAAAGGTATCTTCCGCTTGCTCCGCCAGTGCGGTTCTATCCACCAAAAAAAGAATTCGGCGAAAACGATCCGTTTTTAAAAAGCGGTGAATTAATCCTGTAATTGTCCGAGTTTTCCCTGTTCCCGTTGCCATTGCCAGCAACATTTCTCGTTTACCCTCACTCAAGTTCTGCTCTACCGCTTGGATAGCTTTCTCTTGATAAGGTCGTAGCCCCAAGAAATCAAAGGGTTCATTTTCGAGTTTTTGCGTTGCTTGTTCTTCATCTTTTTTTAACATTTCCAATAATACATCTGGTGTATGAAATTGTTGTAACGCACGCTTAAGATTAGACGGCTGACGAACATCTCTAAACCACGTCCCCGACAGTTCTAGCTGTTGCTTAAGATAAGGTTTACCATTACAGGAATACACAAAGGGTACATAAAAATGCAAGCCATCATTGGCACCTTCATCTGAAGCCCAAGCGACAGTCCGTTTCGCCAACACCCAAGGTGCGGTTAAATTTTCTGTGATCTCAAACTGTTTCGCATAACGCTCCGCTTGTGCAACTTTACCGGCAACATTCACATTCGCCTTTTTTGCTTCCACAATGGCTACAGGCACTAACCCACAAAAAAGCACATAATCTGCACGATCTTTCCCCACCGGATATTCAGCAATGGCAAGATAACGTCCTTTTTCAGGGCGAACACCTTTTCGATAATCCAAATTTTCACTATCGGCTTCCCAGCCGGCTTCTCGCAACATAGGGTCAATCATCAAAAGGCGAGTTTGTTTTTCGTCCAACAAACGTAATTCATAATTCTTCAAACGCTCAAAGGCTTGTGCTGCACGTTTTTCGCGCGCCACATCAAAGGCTTGTTTTTCTTCTTCGCTTTGGTTTGAAAGTGCGGTGGAAATGGCTTGAATTTCTGCTTGATTAGCTTCGACTAATTGCTGTTCTTCCTGTTGCGAAGCAGTCGGATTTTCGGTGTATTTTGCAGGATTTTCATTGCTTCTTACCGCTTGTAAATAATCCGGACAAAACGGTACAGGCTCAAAATTTGCCATATTATCGCCAAAGGTACGAACAAACCAAATAGAAAGCTGCCAAGCTGCAATCATTGCCGTAATTGCTTTTTGACTATCTTCAATCCCTTCGTGAACAGCTTCATTACCTGCATTTTTGAGAAAATGAAACATTGACAAAATCTCACGATCAAGGCGACATTCTTTCAATGCTTTTAAACGATCATTTTGCGTGATATTTTCAGGCAGTGCCAAACGAAAACGTACGGCAATTTGCTTGGCTAAGAACTCGCCAAACTGGCGGAGTTTATACATTGACGTATTCGGATCTTCAGAAAAATAACGCTCTGCAAATTGAACCTGTTTGAATAAGGTTGGAAAGGCTTGAAGAAAAGAGAAGTTGGTTTCCATTATTCGCTCCTCGGTTTTTATTTAAAATTATTGGCAAAATTTTGGCAATTATAACAACTCCCCACGAAATCCTTTCGCCAAAATAGCTTGTGTCATTAAATTTACCCGTTCCAAAGCTGCATTGACTTGGGCTTCAAGCTGATTGGCAAAGTTTAGGTGTTTTTCGACCGCTTGGGTGATGTAGTTTTGTTCTTCAAGAGTTGGTACAGGAACAATCATATCTCTACATTGACTTAAAGATATATTAATTTGCCCAACAATTCCTTTTAAATCGTGTTCTATTTCTCTAATAAATCTACCTTCTCGAAGGACAAAGTAAAAAAATTTATAATGTAAATTTCTAGGATTACATCTAAAAAGCGTAATAGCTTGGTTAATATTCCATTCAGAATATTGATTTGTAACAATCGTAACCTTTCCAAGTGGCGGACCAACAATATTCATCAAAACATCATTAGGTAATGTTATTGAACGCTGTGAGTGTTGTTCTTTAGTTACAAATTGAGGTTTGTAATCAAAATTTAATTCTTGATTTACTATATTATAAACTTTCAAAAAAGGAATTGTGCCATTTTGCTCAAATGGATTACCTTTGGGAGTTGAACCGCTTTGAACTTTATCACAAATATGTTGTGCTTTTTCATATACCCAACTCTCCAAACTTACCCCATTTTCTTCCCGCCATTTCGCCGATAATTCTCCATTAACAGCTCTTGCCAGCACAGATTGGCGGTAAGTTTTCAGTAAAGCAGGGATTTTCTCAAGCCGTTGTTTGATTTCTGCCACTTGAGATAAAAGTACGGTGAATTTTTTGGCGAGTTTTTGTTGTTGGGAAAAAGAAGGGTAAATAAAATCACACTCTTTCAAATAACGAAAATGGCGATGATAACCTTTATTAGGCAAATTTAATGACAAACACTGATAATAAAAAAAATCAGGATCTATATCTTTTGCAGGTTGAAAAATTTTTACACCATCAGCACCAACAATAAAATCAAAATCAATTAATTTGAAATTTCTTGTATGATCACCAAAAACAATTACCTTATTTTCAACAGGAATAACTTTAGTTTCATCGTTAAAATAGCCTGAAATATATTCAGCACCTTGATCAATAACAGGGTATTTACCAACAGATAAACAATCTTTGGTTGCGATATTTTTACCTGTTGTTGATATTTGGGTAAATACTTTAGTTATATTTATTTTATTCCACCCTTCCGGCAATGCTTTGTCTTTCATTCAATTTCCTGTGGGGCAAATGATATTTGCCTAATTAAATTTATTCGGTATTTATTAGGGGCTAATGTGATTAGCCCCTACAACAAGGTTGAATTGTATAATGTCCACGAAACATTTAATTCAATATGTAGGGACACACTGCGTGTGTCCACAAGGGGTTAATAAAATCTAAAATGTGTAAAACATTGAGAACGGACACACGCAGTGTGTCCCTACGATTAATTTATTGAAATGATTGGCAAATTTTACAACTCGCCTCTTTTCAACATACCTTGCTTTTTCAAATTCACCAATAAAATGGAAATCGCCGCTGGAGTAATGCCTGAAATACGGCTGGCTTGTCCGATAGAGACTGGACGATGTTGCATCAGCTTCGCACGCACTTCGTTAGATAAGCTTTCCACTTTGTCGTAATCAAATTCAGCTGGAATTTGGGTGTTTTCGTGGCGTTTGTGGCGTTCGATCTCTTGTTGTTGATGTTCGATATAGCCTTGATATTTAATCGAAATTTCCACTTGCTCGGCAGCTTCTTTATCTTCAATCGCTGGTGCAAAAGGGGCAATTTGAGTTAAGGCTTCGTAAGTCACTTCAGGACGGCGAATTAAATCTTCACCGCTTGCTTCACGGGCAAGTGGGCTATTTAATAACGCATTCACTTCCGCAAGGTTCGCCATTTGTAAGTGCGTCCACGTCTGTTTCAAGCGCGCTTTCTCTTTTTCGATGTTTTCCATCTTCTCGTTAAAACGAGCCCAACGCGCTTCATCAATTAAACCAAATTGATGGGCAATCGGTGTTAAACGCGCATCAGCATTGTCTTCACGCAACAACAAGCGGTATTCCGCACGAGAAGTAAAGACACGGTACGGCTCTTTGGTGCCTAAGGTGCAGAGATCGTCCACCAATACGCCTGTATAAGCTACATCGCGGGTCGGGAACCACGCATCTTTGCCCTGTACTTGTAAACCAGCGTTGATCCCAGCCAATAAACCTTGCGCCGCAGCTTCTTCATAGCCCGTTGTGCCGTTAATTTGTCCGGCAAAGAATAAGCCGTCAATCGCTTTGGTTTCAAGGGTTGGTTTTAGATCTCGTGGGTCGAAATAGTCGTACTCAATGGCATAACCCGGTTTGATAATACGGGTGTTTTCCAAACCTTTCATTGAATTGACGATCCCCATTTGCACATCAAACGGCAAACTGGTTGAAATCCCGTTCGGGTAAACCTCAATGGTGGTTAAACCTTCTGGTTCGAGGTAGATCTGATGGCTGTTGCGATCGCTAAAACGCATTACTTTATCTTCGATCGATGGGCAATAACGAGGTCCGATCCCTTCAATAATCCCCGTGTACATCGGGCTACGATCTAAACTATTACGGATCAAATCGTGAGTTTGTTCGTTAGTGTGAGTGATGTAACACGGAATTTGGCGAGGGTGTTGCTCAACGGATCCCATAAACGACATTACAGGTAACACCTCGTCCCCGTGCTGTTTTGCCAATACATCAAAATTGATCGTGCGAGCATCTAAACGTGGCGGTGTGCCTGTTTTTAAACGATCTACACGCAAATTGAGATCACGCAAACGATCAGCCAACATTGCTGCTGCTGGATCGCCTGCACGTCCACCTGCGTAGTTATCTAAACCGATATGGATCTTACCCGCCAAGAAAGTACCAGCGGTTAAAATGACCGCTTTCGCTTTAAAAGTTAAGCCCATTTTGGTTACCGCACCGACTGCACGGTTATTCTCAACTAGAATATCGACTACTTCTTGTTGGAAAATATCCAAATTCGGTTGATTTTCTAATGCAGTACGCACCGCTTGGCGGTAAAGTACACGATCTGCTTGCGCGCGGGTTGCTCGAACTGCTGGGCCTTTTGAACTGTTTAAGGTGCGGAATTGGATCCCGGCTTTATCCGTTGCTGTTGCCATTAAACCGCCCATCGCATCAATTTCTTTGACTAAATGTCCTTTGCCGATCCCACCAATCGCTGGGTTACAAGACATTTGTCCTAAGGTATCTACATTGTGTGTTAAAAGTAAGGTTTTTAAACCCATACGCGCAGGGGCTAGTGCTGCTTCAGTACCAGCGTGTCCTCCACCAACTACGATCACATCGTATATTTCACGATAAATCATCTTATTTGCCTTGATTAAATTCTGTTTAAATGAAAATTTGTCTATTCTACCTGAAAAAAGCAAGATCTGAAAAAAGGTTTTGATCTAAGGTGAATAGGGTCTTGATAATGATCGCCGATCTTAATAAAAAAAGATCTATTTATATAAAGATCTTTATTATTGTAGTTATTAGTCTTACGAAGAACTGTGAATAACTAATAAATATGTAATAAATTCAATAAGATCTAAAGATAAAACGATTGTGATGATCTTGAAAAAGAGTAAGATCTTAGTTGTGGATAAAGTGGTAAGTTATCCACAGATGATATTTTTTGATAAGTTATTCAAGAATAGATCTCAAGATAAATACAGGAAAAAAGAGAGTTATCCACAGATGAAATGAATTACTTTTCCCTTTTTTTGAACAATATCTATTCTATTTATAATGTGACACAACTCACAGTTTTTAATGGATTAGCTTCTCTTTTAGAAAAAAATCCCTAAAATTTGTGCAGTTCAGTTGTTTATGGATAAACTTTATGCAACATCGTCAGCAATTAATTTTAACTTACATTGAAACCTATCAAGAAGCGAGCGTGCAGGAGCTTGCAACACATCTCAACGTTTCTTTGGAAACTATTCGCCGTGATCTGAATAAAATGGCAAAGGAAGGTCTATTGTATAGAACTCACGGCGGTGCGGTAAGCCATAAAAATCGTGATATAGGTCGTTCTTTTGATGTTCGTCGCAGAATGAATAGTAACGTGAAAAAGTCTATTGCAGAAAATGCATTAGAGCATTTTTTTGTTGGAGCTGTGATAGGTTTAGATGCGAGTTCAAGTAGCTGGAATTTTGCACAACTCTTACCTGATCTACCTTGTACAGTTGTCACAAGTTCTATGCACAATATTAGAGCATTGGCAAATAAAACCAGCATTGAGATCATTGCAACAGGTGGTGTGTATTCAGCGAAATATGATGCATTTTATGGCTCTCTTTCGGGACATATACTATCTCGTTTAAATATAGATATTGCCATTTTTTCTTGCACCGGTATTGCAGACGGTATTGTGTGGGAATCTAATGAAATGAATGCAATAGCTAAACGAAAAATGCTAGCAGCGAGTAAGAAAGTATTTTTATTGGCGGATCATTCAAAATTTGAACGTAAAGATCTGATACAACTTTGTGATCTTTCTACAATTCACCATTTATTTACGAATCGTTCCCCTCCTGATTCTATTCAGATGCTTTGTAGGCAACATCAAATTAATATAACTATTTAAAGTAAAATAATAATGTAATGCTCAAATTTTGCCCTGCTTCTTTATTCCGCTAATCATAAATCTGGGTTTAGAAACAAGGCAATTTTGTTTTAAGTCTGCTATTTACTTACTTGAGTCTTGTTGTAATCAGGATGTTTTGGTCCAATAAGCAAACCACCGTTTTTCCCTAAGTGAACAAGATTTGATGTTGCAGGTGCTGCTATTTGATACCCTTTATCTTTACTGGTATCCATTATTTGACTCACAGCTGCTTTAACTAGCATCACTAGCAGACCATCATTACTATTTGATGATCCTTGTGCGAAAGAACCAATCCCTTCCCATAAGGTTTTTCCTGTCTTGAGATCAACTAGTTTTCCTTCTAAGGATACTTTAGTTACGCTATCAATTAATTTATAGCTCGTGCCATATTCCTCAACATTCACATAGAAGATCGCATCTGCACCAAAAATTTCACGGATTTTGTTTGTTTTTGCTGAGCGGATTGCATTCCCATCAGTTAAACCATTCTGTTTGAATATTTCATCAACTAATGCAACAGGAAAAACATAGTAACCTAGCTCACCTAAAGGATAGCTTGCTCTAGCAAGAACACTTATATCCGCCTTTGCATCTACAGAGCTATTTGTTGGCATCACTACCAAAATTGATTTTGGTTTGCTATTTTTTAACTCAGTATAATCATAAGAATCCACTTTTTGTTTAGCACAGCCAGCTAATAATATTAAACTTGTTAATAAAACAAACAATTTTTTCATAGATGATCCCTATTTTTTACGTTGTAGGTATTGCATAAGCGTTGTACTTTCAGGATGTAATTCCTGCTCTTTTTTCATAGCTGTTTGAGCTTCAGCTTGTTTTCCCTGTTTTAATAAAACAAGAGCTAAATGCCCATATACACCGGGTGCAACAGTTTTTTGATGTTTAGCTGCTTCAGCAATAATTTGATTTAAACTTTCTTCTTGCTTACCAAAATCACCAGGTTCATTATAATAATGATATATAACATCAGAATAATTTCCCCAATAGTAAATATCTTTATTTACATTATTAGAAGAACAAGCAGATAAAATGATAGAGCTAACAAGGAAAATAGTATATTTTATTTTTTTCATATTGATTCCTTAGTGAGATGGCTGCCAAGAGCCAGATTCGATACCATTTACAAGGTTATTTACAGCTTCACGAATTGCAAGATCAAGAACTTTTCCATTTAGTGTTGCATCATAGCTTGCAGTTCCACCAAAACCTAGCACTTCACGGTTTGATAAATTATATTCACCAGCACCTTGTGAGGAGTAAACAACTTCCGATGTTTCTACGTTAACGACGTTTAAGGTCACTTTTGCATAGGCTACTTGTTCTTTTCCTCTACCTAGAATTCCAAATAGTTGATGATCGCCTACGGTTTTACGTCCAAATTCTGTAACATCGCCAGTAATCACATAGGTTGCACCTTTTAGATTTTGTTTTTTACCTTTGATTTTTGCTTCAGAAGCAATTTCACTCATATTTGTACGATCAACCACAGAAAAACGACCAGTTTGTTGCAAATGAGAGATTAAAATTGTTTTTGATTGGTTACCTAATTGATCAGGACCATCAGAGAAAACTCCGTTTTGGAAACTTGATTTGTTATCAAATTTTCCTACTGAAATAACTGATTTTACGCCTTTATATTGACTTGCAGTTGTCGCTGCCTGAGTTGATGTTGGTGTAATTACTTTTGAATTTTCAGTAGCACATCCGACTAATGTTAATACAGTAAGGCATAAAGCTCCTACTTTCAAATTACTCATAAAAAACTCCTGTTAAGATGAAAATAAAACCTATCAAATAGATTTATCAATATTTGATACCAATTTCGGTTTAAAACGAAATTAGTGTGCATATTATTATATTTATTTTATGTTGAAAAGATGCCCGATTTTCCCCTTTCTATCACCAAATCGGGCAAGTAAATTGTAAAAAAATTACTCAATCTTACCGCTTAGGGCTGGCTTTTTGTGAGGCAATTCACAAAATCTGCACAAATTTCGTAAAAATTCTTTTTTCATCGTCAATAAGTAGCAAAATATCCTCGTCAGTTTAACCAGTTAATTAAGGGGATTTTTATGACTCAACTCAAATCAACTCCAGTAAAAATTGGTATCCGCCCAACCATTGATGGTCGTCGTCTTGGGGTGCGTGAATCATTAGAAGATCAAACAATGAATATGGCGAAAGCGGTGGCGAAGCTCATTAGCCAAGAAGTTCGCCATACAAATGGGGATTTTGTCGAATGTGTGATTGCCGATACTTGTATCGGTGGTGTATTTGAAGCAGCTGCTTGTGCCGAAAAATTTAAACGTGAAAATGTTGGTGCGGTGATTACCGTGACACCTTGTTGGTGCTATGGTTCTGAAACCATTGATATGGATCCGCATATGCCAAAAGCGATTTGGGGCTTTAACGGAACTGAACGTCCAGGGGCAGTTTATTTAGCGGCTTCACTTGCAGGGCATAACCAAATGGGCTTGCCGGCGTTCTCTATTTACGGCACCGAAGTGCAAGAAGCGAGCGATCAATCTATCCCTGATGATGTGCGTGAAAAATTACTTCGCTTTGCTCGTGCAGGCTTAGCGGTGGCGACCTTACGCGGTAAATCTTATCTCTCTATCGGTTCTGTATCGATGGGTATTGCAGGCTCTATCGTTAATCAAGAGTTCTTCCAAGACTACTTGGGTATGCGTAACGAATATGTTGATATGTCTGAACTCACTCGCCGTATGGAACGTGGTATTTACGACAAAGAAGAGTATGAGTTGGCATTGAAATGGGCAAATGAATTCTGCATTGAAGGTGTGGATGTCAATGCGCCTGAAAACCAAATGAGTGCGGAAGAGAAAGCTAAATTGCGTGAAACCTTGGTGAAAATGACCATTATCACCCGTGATTTAATGGTGGGCAATCCAAAACTGGCTGAACTCAATTTTGGTGAAGAAGCCTTAGGTCATAATGCGATTGCCGCTGGTTTCCAAGGACAACGCCATTGGACAGACCACAGCCCGAACGGCGACTTTATGGAAGCCTTACTCAACTCTACTTATGACTGGAACGGCGTGCGTCCTCCATATATTCTTGCGACCGAAAACGACTCGCTCAATGCAGTTAATATGTTGTTCGGTAACCTCTTAACCGGTCAAGCTCAAATCTTTGCCGATGTGCGTACTTACTGGAGCCAAGACTCCGTAGAACGTGTAACAGGCTGGCGACCAGAAAGTGGCTTTATCCACTTAATCAACTCAGGTTCAGCCGCGTTAGACGGTACAGGACAACATACCGACAAGGACGGCAAACCTGTGATTAAACCGTACTGGGAAGTGACAGAAGAAGATGGTAAACGTTGCTTAGAAAATACCCGTTGGTGCCCAGCGGTTTATGAATACTTCCGTGGCGGCGGTTTATCTTCACAATATCTCACCAAAGGCGGAATGCCGTTTACGATGCACCGCATCAATCTCGTGAAAGGTGTCGGCCCTGTACTACAAATTGCGGAAGGTTGGTCTATCGACTTACCTGAACACGTCCACGACATTCTCAACAAACGGACAAATGAAACTTGGCCAACCACTTGGTTTGTACCACGCTTGACAGGACAAGGTGCGTTTACCGATGTTTACTCTGTAATGGCAAACTGGGGAGCGAACCACTGCGTTGCCACCTACGGACACGTTGGTGCGGACTTAATTACCCTTGCTTCAATGTTGCGTATTCCAGTCAATATGCACAACGTGGCAGATAAAGATGTGTTCCGCCCAAGTGCGTGGAGTATGTTCGGACAAGATAAAGAAGGTCAAGATTACCGTGCTTGTGCGAACTTTGGACCGCTTTATCGTTAATATCTTGGTATGGGACGCCAAGCGTAGCGTCCCTACAAATAAGCGTTAATAGACATTTGAACAAACTACATTTGTTTAAATGTAGGGACGCCACGCTTGGCGTCCGTTCTTCAAATAAAAAGGAGAACACTATGCCAATCGCATTTATCTTCGATTGTGGTGCAACCAATTTACGCACAGTGGCAATGGATCATCACGGCAAATTACTGGCGGTACATCACATTGCAAACAATACCCAACAAGGTGAAGAAGCAACCGACTATCACATTTGGGATATTGATGAGATCTGGTCAAAACTAATGACCTGTGCCAAACAAACCCTTGCACAGCTTACCCCTGAACAACGGCAAGATATTGTCGGGATTTCGGTTACGACCTTTGGGGTGGACGGGGCGATTTTTGACAAACACGGCAAACAGCTCTACCCGATTATTTCGTGGAAATGCCCACGCACTCAGCCAATCATGCAAGCGCTCGGCGATTATCTCAATGTGGAAAAACTCTACCAACGCAACGGCGTGGGGCATTACAGCTTCAACACGTTATTCAAATTGCTTTGGTTGAAACAACATAAACCCGAACTTTACGCACAAGCGGAGAGTTTCTTGTTTATTTCTTCCATTCTCACTTATCGTTTAACGGGTGTACAAAGCACCGACAGAACAATGGCTGGTACATCAATGATGACCAACATTGCAAGCGACTCGTGGGATAGCGAAGTGTTAGATGTGTTGGGCTTAACGGCAAACCATTTTCCACCGATGAAAAGTGCAGGGGAAAAAATCGGCACATTACTGCCTACACTTGCTGAAGAGCTTGGTTTATCGGCGGATATTCCTGTTCTCTCTTGCGGACACGATACCCAGTTTGCGATCTTCGGCTCAGGCGCAGGCTACAACCAACCAATGTTAAGTTCTGGCACTTGGGAAATCTTAATGGCTCGCACCCAACAAGCCAAACCGGAATGGCAATACGTCAAAGATGGCTTAACCATTGAATTTGACAGCCAAGCAGGCTATTTCAACCCAGGCGTGCAATGGGTCAGCTCAGGTATTATGGAGTGGCTCGGTAAACGCTTCTTTAGCGATGTTGCAGGCACAGCTGACTATTATCCAACGATGATTAACGAGGGATCACAAGTTCCAGCAGGTTCGAACGGCGTAAAACTAGTCGGCAATTTTGACGGTACCAGCCAACAAACAGGCTCAATCGAAGGGCTATCAATGCACACCCAACGGGGCGAAATTTATCATGCAGGTTTGGAATATATGGCTCACCGCTTAAAAGCTGGACTTGATGTATTGCAACAAGTCGGACAGTTCAATGCAGAAAGTATTATCTGTATTGGTGGTGGTTCAAAAAACGGCTTATGGAACCAAATCCGTGCCGATGTGCTTAACCGCCCAATTGATGTCATTGATATGTCCGAAACCACAGTGTTAGGTGCAGCGATGTTCACGCTCACAGGTGCAGGCGTATTCGAGAATATCGAACAAGCTCAACAGGCAATGAAACCCACGTTTAAACGGGTTGAGCCGAGTGGGAATGTGAAAATCTATCAATAAAGATGTAGGGACACACTGCGTGTGTCCACTTAAATAAAATCATATCCAACGGACACACGCAGTGTGTCCCTACAAAGATTTGGAGAATATATGTTAAAAGGCATTCACCCCGCACTTTCCCCTGAATTACTGAAAGTGCTTGCAGAGATGGGGCACGGCGATGAGATCGTGTTGTCAGATGCCCATTTTCCTGCACATCAATTACATCATAAAGTGATCCGTGCAGATGGCATTCAAATTGCCACCTTACTTGAAGCGATCACCCCATTATTTGAATATGACCAATATGTCGAACGTCCACTGGCAATGATGCAAGCCGTACCTGGCGACAGCCTTGATCCAGCGGTGGAAGAACGCTATCTTGCTGCAATCACAAAAATTAACGGAAAAGCACCGCTTGTTGAGCGTGTTGAACGCTTCGCCTTTTACGACCGAGCAAAAACCGCTTATGCCGTAGTGATTACAGGCGAATTAGCCAAATACGGTAACATCATCTTGAAAAAAGGCGTTACCCCAGTTTTAACAGATTAGGAGGAGAGTATGAATCGTCAAACATTAGCGAGAAAAATTATTGACACCTGTTTGGAAATGACCCGTTTGGGGTTAAACCAAGGCACGGCAGGAAACATCAGTGTCCGTTATCAAGACGGTATGCTGATCACCCCATCAGGTATGCCTTATGAAAAAATGACAGAAGACGACATTGTCTATGTAGATAACGAAGGCAATTTTGAAGCTGGAAAACTGCCGTCAAGTGAATGGCAATTTCACCTTGCTGTGTACCAAACTCGTCCAGAGTTAAATGCAGTGGTGCATAACCACGCTATCAACTGCACAGGTGTATCTATCTTAAATAAAGATATTCCAGCTATTCATTATATGATTGGCGTTACGGGAACAAATCACGTTCCGTGTGTGCCTTATGCTACTTTCGGTACTTGGCAACTTGCGGAATATGTAAAACAAGGTATCGCAAAAAGCAAAGCGATTTTATTACAACATCACGGAATGATTGCTGCTGAAGTCAATCTGGAAAAAGCCCTTTGGGTGGCTCACGAAGTTGAAGTGTTAGCCCAATGGTATCTGAAACTATTGGCAACGACACCAGATGTACCAGTTCTTTCTGATGAAGAAATTAAAGTCGTTTTAGGCAAATTCTCAACTTATGGATTGAGAGTTGAAGAGAAACATTAATTTGATGTTATGTTAGAAGGGCGAGTAGTTAAATTACTCGCCCTTTTACTATGAAGCTTTTCTTAAGGCTAATGAAACAGCTATAGTTTGAGCTAATGTCATTGTGGCACATTGTGAACGGAAGCCGCTAATTTGAGCTTCTTTAATAATAAAAGAAACATCACTGAATGTAAGCAGTGGGCTAAGTTGGCTATCTGTTATAGCTATGTGTTTTACACCTGTGCGAGCAGTTGCGTCTAGTACAGATATTGTTTCTGTCGCATAGGGTGAAAAACTGATTGCAATAACGACATCACCTTCTCTAATCCTATTTAGTTGTTCACTAAACATACCACCTAAACCATCAATTAAAAATACGTCGTAATTCAAATGGCTTAAGGCATAATTTAGATAACTTGCGATACTAAAAGATCGTTTTAAACCAACAATAAAAATACGGTTTGCATTATCTAGAATTTTTGTAACGGCTTCTAATTGTTCTTCGGTAATTTGATTGGCTAGTTGAGCGAGAGCTTGATTATTTCCTTGAATAAATAAGCGAAGGACATCTGTATGATCGCCTTTGGATTCATTTAATTTAGGTTCTATTTGACGAAAAAGTTGAACTCGCTCAGTATAACTTGTTGTTCCTTCCATCAAATTTTGTCGATAGAGTTGTTTTATATCGTTAAATCCACTTAAGCCAAAAGCATTCGCAAAACGGATTAGGGTCGAAGGCGGTACTTGTGCTTTTTCAGCAATTTCAGAAACGGTGTCAAAAATTACACTATCTCCATTGTCTAAAATATATTGTGCAACTTGTTTGAGTCTTTTGCTTAACGAGTCATATTGTTTACGAACTTCATTTTGAAAATGGGTTAACTGGGTTTCTTCATTCATTTCATTCAGATTATTATTATCAAATTAAGCACAATTATACTGTATTTTGTTGCTTTTTAAATCAAAACACCCCTAATATTTATTATATTAGGGGTGTTCAGGCTATTGACAAAGTAGCTTGTAGGGTGGGTCTTGACCCACCATATAACCGTAACATATTGATTTTATTGGTGGGTTAAAACCCACCCTACAATATTCAATCCATCTAATATATGGTTTGTCAGCAGGCTAAACACCCCTAATATTTATCATATTAGGGGTGTTTTATGTTTATTTAGTATGCAAAATTAGCGTTGCTTCCAATAACGAATCAGAGTTTGATAACGTAACGCAACTGCATCAATTAACTCTTGATCATTCAGCTGATTTGCTAACCATTTTTCTGATGCTTCACCAAAAATGGTGCGACCTACGGCAAATCCTTTCACTTTTGAGCAATCTTTAGATGCTTTGAAGACCGCTTCAAATACTTCTGTTGGTGCATCCAGACCTAGAATTAAGATACCACGGCAATCTGGATCGTATTTATCTATTGTTTCACTCAATTTAGCCCAGCCTTCTGCAGAAATACCTGGTAATTTCCACCATTCTGGTTTAATCCCCAATTGATAGAAGTGTTCTACCATTTCATTATAGTGATTTTCATCTTGATCCATGGTTGCTGGTAGAATAATTTCTAACAACAATTCATGCCCAGTACGGCAACAGGCTTGATACACTTCTTTTAATTTACGATCTTGGCGTTGACGAAGCTCTTGATTGTCTTGAGGGTGGTAAAATGCTAAACATTTAATCACATGATCTCGTGGGAATGTAACTAATTGGCTACCTAAATCACCGTGCTCAAGCTCTAATGGACGAGAACTTGGTTCTTCAATTGGACGAGCAATCCAATAATTTTTCCCCGTAATTTCATTTAACGCATCTTGACCAAATGTAGTATCAGCTAAGATACCTGCATTTCCATGGGTTAAACCTTCCGCTTGTGCGGTTTGCTCCATAGCTTTAAGCAATAACTGTTTTAATTTTGGAATACGATTAACATCAGCACCTACTTTAGCCGCCATATCCACTAATTGTTTACGATGGTCAAAAGCAAAAATGCATAAATCATCCCACTGTTTTTTGCGTGTAGTAACACGATGTAAGTGATTTAATTTTTCATCTAAATCAGGGCGAGGAACAGATTCAGCACGGCTGAGATAATCATCTAATTCTCGTTTTGTGGGCATTGCAGGTGCACAGCCGTGGCGAGAAACAACTAAAGCACCACAAGCATTCGCATAACGACAGGCTTGTTCCCATCCTTCGTTATTTGCATAACCTCTTAGTAAACCTGACATAAAGGCATCACCAGCACCAAGAACATTCAATACTTCTACCCGTACACCATACACATTTAATCCGCCATCAATATGATTTGGAATATCACCTTCAAATACAGAACAACCTAACGCACCACGTTTGCAAACTAACACGGCTTGTGTAAATTGACGTACATTTTTCAATGCGGTTAAGGTATCAGTTGATCCACCAGCAATATGGAATTCTTCCTCTGTTCCTACAATTAAGTCAAAGTGATGAAGTACTTCTTGAAGAGATTTAGTCACTTCCTGTGAATCAATATAGCGAGTTTCGCCATCACCTAAAGAGGTTAATCCCCATAATACTGGACGGTAATCAATATCTAATGCACGTTTTACGTCATTACGACCTGCATATTCTAAGGCTGTTAAAACTGTTTCTCGTGTTTTAGGGTGAGAAAGATGAGTACCTGTAATTGCTAAAATACGTGACGAAGCAATGTAGCTTTCACTGAAATCATCCTTACTGATCGCCATATCGGCACAATTTTCACGATAGAAAATTAAAGGGAAGGTTTCTTTATCTTTAATACCGAGAATCACTAATCCTGTTAAACGCTCTTTATCGGTAATTAAATGGCTAGTATCTACGCCTATACTATTTAATTCTTCACGAAGAAAACGCCCCATATGCTCATCGCCAACACGCGCTAACATAGATGAACGTAGTCCTTGAATAGCTGTTCCATACGCTACATTCCCTGATGAGCCACCCAAATATTTTGCGAAACTCATTTCCTCTTCAAGCCGAGAACCAATTTGTTGACCGTATAAATCTACCGCAACTCGCCCAAGACAGATGACATCAAGAGGGCGATCTTGATGATTAACGTATGCCATAACAATGCCTCCATAAAATAATTGAAAAGATCTTAATTTTCAATCATTATACAAAATGAAATGAATATTTCAAATTAAACTTGATTTTTTATTTATTTTTGTGACCAATGTCAAATCTTTAACCAATAAGGAATAAAGTTTAAAAAGTGCGAGATAGATCACATCATTAACTAAAATGCTTTGATATTATAAAATGAAATAAATTTTTCATAATATGAGAAACTACTTTAATTTTATCTCTAACCTAGGAGGGAGTATGCAGACTATCAAACTCACAGTGGCACAGGCACTTGTGAAATTCCTTGATAATCAATATATTGAAATTGATGGCAAAGAAATTAAATTTGTTCACGGTATTGCCGCTATTTTTGGACATGGCAATGTACTTGGTATCGGACAAGCTTTAGAGCAAGATCCAGGCAGTCTTAGATTATATCAAGGACGAAATGAACAAGGTATGGCACACCTTGCAATTGGTTTTGCCAAACAATATAAACGTCAACAAATCATTGCTTGTACATCCTCTGTCGGCCCTGGTGCTGCCAATATGGTCACAGCTGCGGCTACTGCCACATCTAACCGAATTCCTCTATTATTACTACCAGGAGATGTATTTGCAACTCGCCAACCTGATCCCGTGTTACAACAAATTGAACAACCGCATGATTTAAGTATTAGCACTAATGATGCTTTTCGTTCAGTGAGCAAGTATTGGGATAGAGTGCAACGACCTGAGCAGTTAATGAGTGCTTGTATCAATGCAATGCGAGTGTTAACTGATCCTGCTGAAACAGGCGCTGTAACTATCGCATTACCACAAGATGTCCAAGCAGAAGCTCATGACTTCCCAGTAAGCTTCTTACAAAAACGAGTACATCGCATTGAACGTACACCACCAACCCAAGAGATGCTGGCTGATGCTGTCAAATTAATCACCTCTAAGAAAAAACCGCTTATCGTTTGCGGTGGTGGTGTTCGTTATTCTGAAGCGTGTCGTTCATTACAACATTTGGCAGAAAAATTTGGTATTCCATTTGCAGAAACACAAGCAGGTAAAAGTGCAATTGTTTCAAGCCACGAGTTAAATGTTGGTGGTGTTGGTGAAACTGGCTGTTTAGCTGCTAACCGTTTAGCTAAAGAAGCTGATTTAATTATCGGGATTGGTACACGTTATACCGATTTCACAACATCATCAAAATGGATTTTCCAAAATCCAGATGTCGCTTTCTTAAATATTAATATTGCTCGTTTTGATGCGTATAAATTAGATGGTGTTCAGGTGACCGCAGATGCGAAACAATCCATTAATGCAGTGATTGATAAGCTACCACCAGGTTATAAAACGCAATGGGGAGATGCTATTAAACAAGCCAAAGCAGACTTTGCTGACGAATTACAACGCTTACGTCAGGTAAAATTTACTGACGGATTTGTACCAGAAATTAATGATAATCTTGATCATGATGCCGTTTATGCTGAATTTATCAAACTCACCAACTCTTGCCTAACCCAAAGCCAAGTTTTAGGTATTGTAAATGAAACGATTGATAATAGTGCAGTTATCGTAGGTGCAGCAGGTAGTTTGCCAGGTGATTTACAACGTACTTGGTTAAGTAAGAGTGAAGACAGCTATCATCTTGAATACGGCTATTCTTGTATGGGATATGAAGTCAATGCAGCTGTTGGTGTGAAAATTGCACAACCAGAGCGTGAAGTATATGTGTTAGTTGGCGATGGTGCGTTTTTAATGTCCCACTCAGAACTCGTTACTTCAATTCAGGAAGGCAAAAAAATCAATGTCGTGTTGTTTGATAATATGGCAAATGGTTGTATTAATAACTTACAAGTTGGTAACGGTATGGGTAGCTATGGTACGGAGTTCCGCTTCCGCAATCCTGAAACAAACCAACTTAATGGTGGCTTAATTCCAGTTGACTTTGCAATGTGTGCTGCAGCTTATGGGTGCAAAACCTACAAAGTTACTACCGAAGATGAACTACGCAAAGCCTTAGCTGATGCAAAACAACAAACCGTATCTACGTTAATTGATATTAAAGTATTACCAAAAACAATGGCCCATGGCTATGGTTGTTGGTGGCACGTTGGTGTTGCTGATGTTTCAACGAGTGAACGTATTCAGCAAGCACATCAACGTTCTAAAGAACAGTTAGCAAAAGCAAGAAAATATTAATTACAAGCGGTACGATTTGTAAAATTTTTTGCAAATCATACTGCTTACACTCTTTCTATTTATTTCTCAATGAGGATTTCACTATGAAAGCTGAAAACATTCAATTAGGTATTGCCCCTATTGGTTGGACAAACGATGATTTACCAGAACTTGGTGCAGAAAACACATTTGAACAATGTGTGAGTGAAATGGCACTTGCAGGCTACACAGGCTGCGAAGTAGGTAACAAATATCCACGTGATGTTGCTGTCCTTAAACATAAATTAGATGTCCGTGGTATTCAAATTTGTAATGCATGGTTCAGCACATTCTTTGTTGATGGTAAACGAGAAGAAACCATTCAAGAATTTATCAAACACCGTGATTTTCTACACGCAATGGGGGCAAAAGTGATTGGTTGCTCAGAGCAAAGCCGTAGTATTCAAGGTACAACAAAAGCAGTATTTAAAGAAAAACCTATTTTCAATGATGAAGACTGGCAACGTTTAGCTGAGGGTTATAATGAATTAGCCAAACTCGCTGCTGAAAAAGGAATGAAAGTCAGCCTACATCACCATATGGGAACAGGCATTCAAACTCCAGAGGAAGTCGATCGCTATATGTCTGTCGTCAATGATGATGTTTACTTATTATTTGATTCTGGCCACCTTTACTATTCAGAAGGCTGCCCAAAAGCGATGTTAGCTGTACTTGAAAAATATATTCACCGTATCGTACACGTTCACTTAAAAGACGTACGTGATGAAGTTGTTGCAGAAGTCAAAGCCAAAGATTTAAGTTTCTTAGAAGGTGTGAAAAAAGGTACATTTACCGTTCCGGGTGATGGTGTAATCGATTTCAAACCAATTTTCGATATTCTTGAAAAATACGACTACAAAGGTTGGATGGTTGTAGAAGCAGAACAGGATCCAGCATTAGCTAACCCATTTGAGTATGCTTTAAAAGGTCGCAAATATATTCGTGAAGTCGCAGGAGTTTAATATGTTAAAAGTTGGTATTATTGGTGCAGGTCGTATCGGTCGTGTACATTCAGAAAGTATCTCAAAATATGTAAAAGGTGCTGAAATTAAAGCGATTTCAGATATTAAGGTCACTGACGAATTAACCGCTTGGGCAAAATCAATGGGCATTCCGAATGTCTATGATGATTACAAAAAAATCCTACAAGATCCTGAAATTGATGCTGTATTGGTTTGTTCGTCAACCAATACCCATGCACCAATTTCAATCGAAGCTGCACAAGCAGGTAAACATATTTTCTGTGAAAAACCAATTGATGCAGATGTGGGACGTATTCACGAAGTATTAAGTGCTGTTGAAAAAGCAGGTGTAAAATTCCAAGTAGGTTTTAACCGTCGTTTTGACCATAACTTCAAAGCAATTAAAAACCGTGTTGCGAACGGTGATATTGGTGAACCACATCTCATTCGTGTCACTTCTCGTGACCCAGATGCACCACCAATTGAATATGTAAAAGTATCAGGTGGAATGTTCTTTGATATGACTATTCACGATTTTGATATGGTGCGTTACTTATCAGGTAGTGAAGTGATTGAAGTGTTTGCGGCTGGCGGTGTATTAGTTAATCCAGAAATTGGTAAAGCTGGTGATATTGATACTGCAGTGATCACCTTAAAACTAGCAAATGGTGCAATTGCAGTCATTGATAACAGCCGTAAAGCGGTATATGGTTACGACCAACGTGCAGAAGTCTTTGGTTCTAAAGGTGCGGTACAAACTCGTAACGATACGGATTCAACCGCTGTATATTCTTGTGAAGCTGGCGTTATCGCAGAAAAACCAAAATATTTCTTCTTAGAGCGTTATATGCAATCTTTCGCAGATGAAATGGCATGCTTCATTGATTCTGTGGTAAACAATAAACCAACACTCGTCAACGGTAACGATGGTTTACAACCTGTCTTAATTGCGTTGGCAGCGAAAAAATCTCTTGAAGAAAATCGCCCAGTTAAATTAAGCGAAGTCGCTTAATTCTCCCGATACAAGCGGTACGATTTGGTAAATTTTTTGCAAAATCGTACCGCTTTCATTTTTATTGATTAAGGTAAATTTAGAGTATCAAATCAGTATTTGAGACATAAAAAAACTTAGCCACTTGGCTAGGTCTTGTTATTTATAGCTTAGATTATTTAGCTTCAGCTCTTGCTCTTTCTGCCATTAATCGTTCTTGTTCTAATGACTCAGCATCTTGGTTTTGTTCTTTCGCTATACAGATTTTTTCATACATTTTGAAGAATGGATAGTAAATGAAAATATCGAGTATGATTAAACTCAAGCTTAAGATAGGAGCCCAAACATCACCACCTGATACCAAATAAGCTCCGATAGGTGCAGGGGTTGTCCAAGGTGCCATTAAGTAGATGCGGTGGATGAGATCAAAGTCTAAGATGAGATAAGCGATGATCGCATTTGCCATTGGTGCAAAGATTAATGGGATAAAGAATAGTGGGTTAACCACCATTGGAACACCATACACAATCGGTTCACCAATTGAGAAGATAGACGGAACCAAACCGATTTTACCAATTGAGCGTAAATGTGCAGAGCGGCTGCGTACGAGTAGGATTGCTAATGCAATAACACCACCAGATGCACCATGTACAATGTAGAAGTCCCAAAATGAGTTAGTAATAATGAATGGAAGTGGTTCTCCTGCCTGTAATGCCGCTAAGTTTGCCGCCATATTTTGTAATAGGAATGGTGTCCAAAGTTGCATTAATACAAGTGATCCGTTAATACCTAGGAACCATAATAAGTGCGTTGCAAATACGAATAAACAGATTGCACCAAGAGAGTCACTCACTTTAATTAATGGAGCCATAAAGTCCATAATTAATTGTGGAATATTTGTTCCTGTGGCGTGTTCTACATAAAGGGCAAATGGGTAGAGTGTCACTAATACAGCTAGAATTGGGATAACAATATTGAGAGATTCGGCAACTGCTGTTGGAACTTCTTTTGGTAAGCGGATGCGAATATGCAAATACTCAAGTAAGCGTGTTAACTCTACGGTATAAATTGCAATGAAGATAGAGGAGAACAGTCCAATACCACCAAAAAATTTAATGTCCATCATACCGTCTTTAACTGGTGCAGCGACCAATAAGAAAGCCATCACAGATAAGAACGCTGCAGGCAGTGGCTCACGTTTATAAGCTTTAGCCAAGTTGTATGCAATACTTCCTGCGGTAAATAATGAAATAGCATTAAATGACATTTGGAAGAAACGCCAGCCATAGTCGCTTGCCCAACGAGCAAACTCCCACCACGCTTTACCAAATGCATTTTGCGTATTCTCATCAAAAGGTGGAATAAGCAAAATCATGATAAAACTACCGACAATCAAAAATGGTAATACAACAATAAAACCATCACGAATTGCAGAAATATGTGGTTGATTTTCCATCCGTTTTGCAACTGGTGCAACGTGGTTGTTCATAAAATCAATAAAACGTCCTGATGTGGTTGACATACTATGCTTCTCCATTTGCAATTTTGAAACCTAACATATACCAATCTTCTTGATAGTTTTCGATATGTAATGTTCTGCCTTTTTCGTTGTGCTCAACGTTAAACTTAACAGCTTTATTTAGTGATTCAAGCTCACCAAACACTGAAAGCGGTAAGTTATTTTGTCCGTTTTGTAATCCATCAATAAAGAGATAGAGATCAGTGCCTACTTTTGTGTAATAGGTAGTGAGATTACCAATTTTTTGCGTTGGGAATTTGCTGTATCTTGAATGGTAGATACCTTCACCGTTGATATTTAGCCATTGTCCCAGAGCAAGTAAACGCTCCACTTGTTCTTCAGGAATTGTTCCATCCGCTTTTGGACCAATATTGAGCAATAAGTTACCGTTATCAGCGACAGTTTCAACCAAAAGAGAAACGAGATCTTTAACAGAAATCAGGTGACTTTCATCTTCAATTTGGTTGTAGCCAAATGAAAGCCCCATACCACGACACATTTCCCATTTTTTATCACGAGAGGCTGTTCCGTGTTTATACTCTTTAGACGTAAAGTCGCACCAAAGTTTATTCCAACGATCATCGACAACGCCGTCTGCAACAGAATTGTAGTAGTGAGCAAAAAGGTGTGGAAGCATATGTTCCCCAACTTTTGGCCAACCAATATCGTTCCATAGAACATCTGGTTTATAGCGGTCAATCAATTCAATGACTTGTTTATAAGCAAAGTCGGCATATTCGTAGGTTGGGCAGGCATTAGAGAAATTTTGGCTTTCTGTAAAAATAGGTGCTGAAGAATATTGCCAGTCGATAATACCAGAGTAGTATGCCCCCATACGTAATCCTTTTTCTCGAACTTGTTCAGTGAGTTCACCCATTAAATCACGTTGAGGACCTGCTTTGGTGCAGTTGAAATCGGTATATTTACTTGGATATAAACAGAAGCCATCGTGGTGTTTTGTCGTTAACACGACATATTTCGCCCCAGCTTGAGCAAAGAGATCTGCCCATTTTTCAGGCTGCCATTTTTCTGCTTTCCATTGCGGAATAAATTGGTCGTAAGTGAAATCTTTTCCATAGGTTTTAATGTGATGTTCGTAAGTTGGTCCTTTCTGAACGTTAATGGAATTAAAATACCATTCTGCGTACGGATTATTACAGAACCACTGCTCATCAATATCAATTTCACCTAATTGGCAAGTTGGTGGAGCGAATGCAGGAACAGAATAAACTCCCCAGTGGATAAAAATACCAAATTTAGCATCTTCATACCATTGAGGTACCTCATGGGTTTTGATTGACTGCCAGTCTGCGTGGTAACGTTTTTGTTTAGTGTCAGTCATAGTAGGCTCCTATTTTTAGCATACATAAAAATAAGGTCCGCATATATTGTGATATGCAGACCCTTCCGATTTCATATTAAATTTCTTTCACATCTACCCAGCGTTTTTCTTCAGCGGATTTAGCGATGGCTTCGAGAACTCTGGATACTCTATATCCTTCTTCAAAATCTGGCCACATTCTGTCATCTGCGGCGATACCATTGACTAAATCACGGATTTCTACGCTTTTTTGATCATTAAAACCAATACCGTGTCCTGCACTTACGCAGAATGCGGCGTAGTCAGGATGTTCTGGTCCAACGAGAATAGTTTTAAATCCTTGACGAGATTTATCTTCATCATGTAAATAAAGTTTAAGTTCAGCCATTCTCTCTTGGGTGTAGGTCAATGTGCCTTTTGTTCCTGTTACCACGTAGGTCAAGCCCATTTTACGACCGCAAGCGATACGAGAGCTTTCAATCGTTCCCATCACACCATTGGCAAAACGCACCATAGCGGTTGCTTGGTCTTCGTTTTCTACTTTCACTTTTTCTGAAAGGTTATTTGGATTTGGGCGTTCTGTGATAACGGTTTGCATATCGCCCACAACCGAGGTAATTTCTTCACCGACTAAATAATGAGCCATATTAACAATGTGAGCTGCGAGATCGCCTAACGTACCTAATCCTGCTTTACTTCGATAGCAGTGCCAGTCAATCGGTGTATTTGGGCTAGCAAGATAGTCTTCATTATGTGTGCCATAAAAATGCACCACATCACCAATTTCGCCATTTTTGATAATTTCACGAGCAAGCTGTGATGTTGGGTTTTTCATATAATTGAAACCAACGAGCGTTTTTACGCCCGCTTTTTTAGCTGCTTCAACCATCTCTTTTGCATCTGCTGCTGTTAATGCTAGCGGTTTTTCTGAATAAACATGCTTACCGTTAGCAATGGCAGCCAAAGCGATTTCTTTATGTAAGAAATTTGGGGTACAAATATCTACAACATCAACATTCGGATCTGCAACCAGTTCTCTCCAATCTCCTGTTGCTCGAGCAAAGCCAAATTCTTTCGCTTTTTTCTCTGCAAGTTCTTGATTAATTTCGGCAAGATACTCAAGGTGTAGTTCACCTTTTAATGGGAATAGTGTTGGTGCTTGTGCATAAGCAATCGCGTGACAACGACCGATATAGCCCGTACCTACTAAACCAATTCTCACTTTTTTCATACAAAGCTCCTTAAGTTGTAAGCGGTATGATATACAGAAAATGTTGCAAACTTTTAGAGATATCTTGCCGCTTGTAATCTGTATATTTATGCGACTATGCGGCTTTTCTGCGGCGTTTTAATGTATCGAGTAATACGGCAATCACGATAATTCCACCTTTCACAATTTGTTGCCAATAAGGGTCAACGCCTAACATATTTAATCCTTTATTGGTTGTGCCGATAATTAAAGCTCCGATAACACACATTGGAATGGTTCCAAAGCCACCGCTTAACGAAACACCACCAATTACTGCCGCAGCGATAGCATCAAGTTCCCACGCTAAGCCATAAGATGGGTTACCTGCATAGGTACGAGCTGCAAGTAATGCACCAGCAAGACCAGATAAAGCCCCCGCAAAGGTATAAACAAGAATTAATGTTTTCGTTGTATTGATACCACAGATTTTGGCTGCGTTGAGATTACCACCCACAGCATAAACGTGACGGCCAAAGGTTGAGCGGCTTAGTAAAATATGTGAGCCAATAACAATGAGAATATAGAGAATAACTAATCCAGGTAAGCCCAGAATGTTTACATCGGCAATCCAAGTAAAGGCTTCAGATGAAGCATCGATAGGGCGTCCAGCAGAATAAAGCTGTGCAGCACCGCGGGCAATAATCATCATACCTAAGGTTGCAATGAAAGGCGGAATACCACCGAGAGCAGTTAACCCACCATTTATTGCACCTAAAAAAGCACCTAGAGCAAGGGACATTGCAAAGGCTAAAATGGCAGAACTAGCTAAATCTCCCCCTGTTACCATTGAGGCTGCAACTACGGAGGTTAGTGCGACAACAGATCCAGAGGATAAGTCGATCCCTGTGGTGATAATGGCAAACGTTACCCCAATAGCAATAATACCGAACATTGATACTTGCTCAATAATACTCCACACGGTACGGGCAGAGAAAAAGCCTTCGATAGAAACGGATAATAGGAGAAATAAAATAATTAAAATTAACACCATTCCATATGTATTAATTATTTTCTTTAATGTTGCTTGTGACATAGTACATACCTCGCTATTTATAAATAATATGGTTTGAGTCTTTACTGTTTTACTAATCCAGATGCAAATGCTAAGACTCGTTCCTGAGAGAGTTCTTGATGTGGAATAATGCCAACCTTATGACCTTCGTGCATAACCATTACGCGATCGCTCATCGATAATAGCTCTAACATATCCGAAGTAATCATAATGATGGTTTTACCTTGTTTTGAGAGTTCTACCATTAACTTATAAAGTTCTGCTTTAGCTCCAACATCAATCCCTTTTGTTGGCTCATCTAGAATGAGGATTTCAGGTTCGAGAAGTAACCAACGGGCGAGTAACACTTTTTGTTGATTTCCTCCAGATAAGTTATTGGTGATGACTTCTACATCGGGTGCTTTAATTTTTAATTTATCTTTTTGCTCATTGGCGGTTTTATGGGATTTATCAACAGAAATGAGAAAATGCTCTAAATAAGGAGACATTTGAGGCATAATCATATTGTCGATAATATTTAGGTTCAGGAATAAGCCTGTTAGTTTTCGGTCTTCAGTCACAAAGCCGATTTTATGTTCCATTGCATCAAGCGGGTTGTTTATCTCAACTTTTTTCCCGTGAATATAAATTTCACCACTATCCGCAGGTTTATAACCAAACAAACTTTCTACAATTTCAGAACGTCCAGCCCCAACTAAACCCGCAATACCAAAGATTTCTCCTTTACGGACAGAGAAACTAACATCTTCATATTTACCTGCTCGAGTAAAATTCTTAATTTCAAGGACGATTTCATCAGGTAATTCAAAACGTTCTCTTTGGAACATTTCTGACATATCCCGTCCAACCATCATTGAAATTAATTCTTCTTTGGTTACATCAGTAGTGGCTTTTGTACCCACATATTGTCCATCTCGAATAACGGTAATTTCATCAGATACTTTGAAAACTTCATCAAGTTTATGAGAGATAAAGATAATGGCGATACCACGTTTTTTAACCGCATCAATGATTTTATATAGTTGTTCTACTTCCATTTCGGTTAAAGCGGTTGTTGGTTCGTCCATAATGATGATTTTGGCATCATTAGAAACCGCAGTGGCAATAGCAACTAATTGAGCTTTTGCAACTGAAACTTCGGACATTTTGACGGTAACGTCCATTGGAATACCAAGCTCAGAGAGAATTTCTGCTGCTTTGCGATCCATCTCTTTTTGGTTTAATAAGAATTTTCCTTGAGTAATTTCTCTTCCCAAATAGAAGTTATCAGCAATAGTTAAATTTGCAGCGGGAGAGATTTCTTGGGGAACCATTGTGAGTCCACTACGAATAGCATCAATAGGGCGAGATGGTTTGAACGGTTTATCATCTAAAATTAATTCACTACCGTCATCAGGAATATAGATACCATACAGGACCTTCATCAAGGTAGATTTACCTGCTCCATTTTCCCCCATTAATGCGTGAATTGTGCCACGTTTTACTTTTAAGTTGATACCGTCCAACGCTTTTACCCCGGGGAACGTTTTAGATACATTTCGCATCTCTAAAATGTAAGGGGAGCTAGTTGTATTCATTTTTGACTCCTTGGTTTTTAAGGATGATTTATCGTTTTGTCCTCATAGATTGAGAATAAAAGAGATAACTTATTAAAGGGTGAATTCACCCTTTAATAAGTTTATGGTTAATTATTTATATTTTGCTCTGTATTTCTCTTTCATATCTGGAGTCACTAATTCAAAAGGAACCCAGTTGTATTTTTCAACAGCTTCTCCTTTTGCGATTTTATAAGCGATTTCTGCTCCAGCGTATCCTTGTCCTTGAGCTGATTGGAATACTGTTGCGTCTAAGCCACTGCCTAAGTATTCAAGAGCATCTGGTGTTGCATCAACACCTACAATAATGATGTCTTCATCTTTAATACCTAACTTGCGGCTTGCAAGTACTGCACCAATCGCCATCTCATCATTGTTACTTGCAATAACATTGATTTTTTTGTTAGCAACAAGCACATTTTCTGCAATGGTGAGACCTCTATCTCTTTCCCATTTACCTTCTTGTTCAGAAACTACTTTAACGTTACCTGTTCTAGCAAAGACTTCTTTCACTCCTTCTGAGCGTTTGGCTGTTGCATCTAAACCAAGAATACCCATTAAGATTAAAGATTCTGCAGATTTACCATTTAAAGCATTTACAATGTAATCACCTTGAATACGTCCAGCTTCAATTTCATCAGAACCAACATAGCTAGTAACATATTGCATATCTTCATCGTTTGGTTTACGGTTAACAACAATTAACGGGATATTCGCTTTCTTCGCTAATCTCCCAATTCTCTTCACAATTTGTGGATCTGTTGGAACAACTAATAATGCATCAACTTTTTGATCGATAAAGTTTTCAACATCATTTAATTGACGTGCAGGGTCACCATTTGCATCAGTGAGTTTAATTTCAACGTCATTATGTTTTGCATCAAAATCTCTTACAGACTCTTGTAAATAGGTTTGCCATTTATCTGCAAATGCAGCCATTGGTGCACCAATAACAATATTTTTGGCAGATGCTGTTTGAGAAAGTAATAAACCACTGCATAAAACAGCTAATAATGCTTTTTTCATAAGCCACTCCTTAAAGGTTGATCGAATAACGAAATCTCTGAAATACCACTATATTGCACAATGTCATAAGAAATTTATTGTGAATATAAATTTCAAAATCCAGCAATTTGAAATAAATTGTCTAAGTGTATGTATAACATTTAGTATTTATGTAGGCAACGACTAGATTTTAATTTTGTGAATTAGATCGTGTTTTTTATGTAAATTTTTTGTTATAGACTTTTGATGATGATAAAAATTTAGAGAATATGTTTTTGGGAAAAAAATAGCCTAACGTTGAAGTTAGGCTATTTTTTTATAGTGTTAGAATTGAGAGATATTATAGTGTTGGCATACTAAAGGCAGCTTGTGATCTCACACTATTATCTGGCCAACGTGTTGTAATGGTTTTCATACGAGTATAGAAACGAACGCCATCGCTACCATACACATTTAATGGACCAAAGATAGAAGCTTTCCAACCACCGAAACAGTGGAATGCCATCGGTACTGGAATTGGAATATTTACGCCAACCATACCCGCTTGTACATCTTGGGTAAATTGACGAGCTGCATCTCCATCACTTGTAAAGATAGCACTACCGTTACCATAAATGTGCCCATTAATAATAGACATACCGTGAGCATAATCTTTCGCACGTACAACGCAAAGAACTGGACCAAAGATTTCTTCTTTATAAATAGTCATATCGGTTGAAACGTTGTCGAATAAGGTTCCTCCCACAAAGTAGCCATTTTCATGACCTGCAACTTTATACGGACGACCATCAACGCAAAGTTTCGCTCCTTGTTCTACGCCTTGATCAATATAGCTGATGATTTTTGCTCTATGTTCTTTTGAAATAACAGGCCCCATATCATTTTCTTGTTGACCTTCTGGTAAAATTCCTGGTCCAATTTTTAATGCTTGTACTTTTGGTACCAAAGCTTCAACAAGTTTATCTGCTGCTTCATCTCCCACAACAACAGCAACAGAAAGTGCCATACAACGTTCACCTGCCGCACCAAATGCTGCACCAAGTAAGGTATTTGCTGTACTTTGAATATCGGCGTCAGGCATAATTAATGCATGATTTTTGGCTCCACCAAGAGCTTGTACACGTTTACCATGAGCTGAACCTTTCTCATAAATGTATTGAGCAATAGGAGTTGAACCTACAAAACTGACTGCTTGAATACGAGGGTCGGTTAGTAAAATATCAACAGCCTCTTTATCACCTTGAACAACGTTGAATACACCATCAGGTAAACCAGCTTCTTTTAATAGTTCAGCTAAACGAATAGATACAGATGGATCTTTTTCAGATGGTTTTAATACAAAAGTGTTACCACAAGCTAAAGCAATAGGGAACATCCACATCGGCACCATTGCTGGGAAGTTAAATGGTGTAATACCAGCTACAACACCTAATGGCTGCTGCATTGAGTGAATATCAATACCTCGTCCAGCATTTGCTGAGAATTCCCCTTTTTGTAAGTGAGGGATACCTGTTGCAAACTCAACAACTTCTAAACCACGAGTTAATTCCCCTATTGCATCAGAGTAAATTTTGCCATGTTCCGTTGTAATTAGACGAGCTAATTCATCAAAGTTTGCTTCAAGTAACTCTTTGAATTTAAATAAAATTCTTGCCCGTCTTAATGGGGACTGTTGCGACCAGTTAGGAAATGCTTTATCTGCAGCTTCAATAGCTTGATTGACTTCTGCTACTGTACTAAGCTTAACTTTTTTGATTTCTTCCCCTGTAGCTGGGTTAAATACAGACGAAAAACGAGAGCTGGCACTCTCTACTTTTGTACCATTAATGAAATTCTGAACAAATTGGCTCATATGTGTGCTCCTTTGAAATATAAAGTAGAAGGAATTCTAGACAATAACGGTGCAAAGCTACCTCTAAAAAAAGAAAATTTCAAGCTAAAAATCATCAAAATGAAAAATATATTTCATTTTTGTGATCCGTATAGAAAAATGAGCATTTTCTAATACAAAAAAGTGTAGATATTTTTTATAGTACAAACTTAGGTCAATAATATTTAATGTGAGGTATTTATGAGCTATTTACTGTCAAAAAGTCAAAAACACGGACAAATCCAGCACATTACACCAGAAAACGCAAATTGGGAGTATGTAGGTTTTGATGCTTACCTTTTGAGTAAAGGAGAAGAAATTACATTAGAGAGCGGGACAAATGAACTCTGTCTAGTATTTGTTGCAGGGAAAGGCAACGTAATCACCCCAACAGAAGTTTTTGAAAATATTGGGAATAGGTCTACACCTTTTGAAAAGATTCCTCCTTATGCTTTATATGTTCCTCATCATTACCAACTCAAAGTTGTTGCTACGGAAGATTTAGAACTGGCTGTTTGTCGTGCTCCAAGTAATGGTGATTTACCATTACGTTTAATTACACCACAAGAGATAGGTGTAGAAAAACGTGGGGTCGGTAATAACCAAAGATTGGTACATAATATTTTGCCTGAAACTGAGCCTGCTGATAGTTTATTAGTTGTGGAAGTCTTTACTGATGAAGGCAATACGAGTTCTTATCCAAGCCACAAACACGACCAAAAAGATTCTCCAAATGAAACTTATCTTGAGGAAACTTATTATCACCGTTTTGAGCATGCACAAGGTTTTGCAATGCAACGAGTTTATACTGATGATAGAAGCTTAGATGAATGTATGGCGGTTTATGATAAAGATGTTGTGAAAGTACCAAGAGGCTATCATCCAGTAGCGACTATTGCTGGTTATAATAATTACTATTTAAATGTGATGGCTGGTCCTGTACGTAAATGGCAATTTACGTGGGAAAGCGATCATGCTTGGGTAAACAGTATGGCTTATAGTGAGAAATTCAAATAGATACTCTACTGAAACGTATAATATCTTTCCGTTTAACCTGCCCGATTTTCCTACATTTTTCAAAAAATCGGGCAGGTTCTTTTTGTGAAAAAATAATCAATAAATGATTTTTTGTGACACCTTTCACAAAATTAACATCTCAATGTAAATCCACTTTGAAAACTGTCAACTTTGTACAAATATGCTTTCCGTTACCTAGGTAAACCATTTTTATTATTGTAATGGAGGCAGAGATGACCGCAGTCAATAACAATACGCCGTTACTCTCAATGAAGAACATCAGCAAATCTTTTGTGGGAGTTCAAGCCTTAAAGAATGTTCAGCTTGAACTACATAAGGGAGAAGCCCACGCTTTAATGGGTGAAAACGGTGCTTGTAGTGGTACACTAATCCTGTACTGGAGTATCTATCTTAAATAAAGATATTCCAGCTATTCATTATATGATTGGCGTTACGGGAACAAATCACGTTCCGTGTGTGCCTTATGCTACTTTCGGTACTTGGCAACTTGCGGAATATGTAAAACAAGGTATCGCAAAAAGTAAAGCGATTTTATTACAACATCACGGAATGATTGCTGCTGAAGTCAATCTGGAAAAAGCCCTTTGGGTTGCTCACGAAGTTGAGGTTTTAGCGGAATGGTATCTGAAACTCTTGGCAACGACACCAGATGTCCCAGTCCTTTCTGATGAAGAAATTAAAGTCGTTTTAGGAAAATTTTCCACTTATGGATTGAGAGTAGAAGAGAAGCATTGATAGTACTAGAGTAACAACTATATTATTAAATATATGCTTGCGGATAGTACTTCTCCGTCAATTGCACCAACATTGCCAGCGAGATTGTTGGCAATGTGGTGGTTAATCCTCTTGCCTCTATATCATTTTGTAACACAAAAACTGTCTTGTTGGTAAAAAGTTGTGGGTATTTTACCGCTTGTAATACGCCATCTTGCCATAACACGATGGCATCATCAGGGGTAACTTGTTCAAGAATAGCGTTTAGTGTTGATAAGTCATATTGTGCTTTGGAAAATGTATAGAGCATAGTATGTCCTTAGAATGTGAGTACTTTTTCGGCTTGATGCAGGGTATCAAATAATGCTGTTCGGCTAACAAAACGGAGTTCGGGTAGTATCCATTCTGCGTGATGTAGCCCACGCTCATCTACTGATTGTTGGCAGACAAAACATTCGGTTAAATCATAGAGATCGATTAGCTTGAATGTGGATATATGATCTTTTTGTAAAATCTTTTCAGGCTGTTGATTAGCAACTAGATTGAATACGCCATCATTGAGAAAGCAAATGGCAATTTCATCTTCATTGCAAAAAGCACTGGCAGCCAATAGAGCATCAAGACCTTCTCGGCTTGTTGATGTGCCAAATGGGGGCTGAGTAAAGAGAATAGCAAGTTTATAACGTTTCATTTTAAATAGTCAGTAATCGATCTGCAGTAAATACCGCTTGGCTAAATTCACCAAGACCTGCAAGGGTAAAACCTTCAGCGAGATTTTGCTCTACAATGCCACGCCGTTGAGCAGCTGCAATACAGAGATGTAACGACAAGCGGTGAGATTGGGCTAAGCTTTTCCAAGCCTCAACCAAATTCAGTTCATCGCTGGCTGGATCAATAAGTTGATTTGCATTGCTAACCCCATCTTGAAAAAAGAAGATTTGTTCAATTCTATGCCCCTGAGCTAAAAGTGCTTGAGCAACTTGATAGGCTAGATACGCCCCTTGTGAGCCATACACCCCGTGTTTTACTGCCAACACATATCGCATTATTCACCGTCCTGTTTGAGCTGGCGAATGTAGAGATAAACCGTGTGGCGAGAGATCTCTAAGCGGTCAGCAACTTGGTTGATTGCATCTTTAATATCAAAAATACCTTTTTCAAATAATGCGGTGACAATATGGCGGTTTTTATTGCTGTTAGAAATGTTGCGGTCGTTTTTTATTTCGACAATGGTGCTTTCAATGGTTTGAGCCACCAAGTCTTCGACAGAGCTTGCAAAATTCACTGAGCCTTCGCTCTCTGGTGGGGCAATAAAACTATTTAAAAATTGCGATACAGGGATATCAAGATTGATATTAATGCAAATTAAGCCGATAACGTGTTGTTTACCGTTGCGAATGGCAATGGTGACAGATTTCATTAATACTCCACTCTTGGCGCGAGTGAAATAAGGTTTGGATACGCTGTCGGTTTGCATATGATGAAGTGACCACAAAGCTCGATCTGTAATCGGCGAGCCAATTTTGCGGTCAGTATTATGCCCATTGACGATATAAATCGCAGAGTGTTCTAAAAATTCAAGGGAATGCAGTACGATTTCACAATGCTCGCCAATGAGAGCGGCAATACCATCAACAACAGGAAAGTAGGAAGCCAAAATGGCGTGATCTTCATCAGAAAGCGGGTTGAATTTTGCTGTCATACTTTGTCGCTACATAAAATTGAAAATAAGGGCACAAATTGTGCCCTTAGAATGAGTGTAAGTAAACTTATTTTGCTGGTTTAAAATCTAATAATTCGATCTCAAATTTTAATGTGGAGTTTGCTGGGATTTTTCCTGCTTGACGGTCGCCGTATGCCAGTTGTGGTGGAGCAACGATTTCCATTTTGCCACCTTTTTTCAACATAGGGATTGCTTCAACCCACGCAGGAATTAATTGATTTAATTGAAATTCAATCGGCTCACCACGGTCGTAAGAGCTGTCAAACACAGTACCATCTGGTAATGTACCTTTATAGTGTACTTTTACTGTATCAGTTGCTTTTGGTGCTTCGCCTGAGCCTGCTTTCTCAATTTTATAGAGTAACCCAGATTGAGTTTTCTTCACGCCGGATTTTTTCGCATATTCAGCACGGAATTTATCGCCAGCCTCAATGGTCGCTTTACTTTTTTCTGCTTGGATTTTAGTTTCTTGTTCAACTAAATAAGCATCTAACGCTTTTAATTGTTTTTGTAAATCTTCATCGGTTAACTTACCGCTTTTTTTCAATGTGTCTTGCATACCAGCTAAAACACGTTCTTGGTTATAAGAAAAAATCTCTTTTTGAGAAGAAATAACATCTTCGATATTTTTACCCATCAATACGCCCACAGCGTAAGATGAATCATCAACAAATTTAGTATCTGCTTTTTCTGCAAACGCAGCTTGTGCAATAAACAGAGAGCTTGTCATTACTGCAAGAGCAGAAAATTTATTTTTTAACATAGCTTTTCCTTGTAAAAATCATTAAATAGTTTGTTAAAACAAAGGTAGATAGGGTAAAGTGTATTTCTTTTTAACACAACCTTTATATTTTGAAATGTCAGAAAATTTCAATAAGATAACTACCTCTTTGGCGGAGTTAGAAGCTAAAATCGCCTTCCAAGATCATACAATCGAGGAACTTAATCAAGCTCTGATTGCCCAACAGTTTATGCTAGAAAAACTGCAGTACCAAGTGCGTCATTTAGCTGAAAAATTGCACAGTGTTCAGCCAAGTAATGTTGCAAGTCGTGCAGAAGAAACACCACCACCGCACTATTAGAGTGATATTTAGTGATTTTGTTCAATGGATAACATAATGAAATTTAGAAATTGGATCTATTTTATTAGCTTATGGCTATTTATATCTTCGCTTTTTGCAGAAGAACCTACAAAAACACCTCTATTCCAAGATGGAAAAGGCTACTACTCTTATAAAAAACCATTAGATATTTTATTACCGAAAGATAATAAGGTGTTAATTACTTATTTTTATCAGTATGGTTGTGAAGTCTGTTTAAATGGTGATGATTATTTAAAACAATACGCTTCTCGACACTCAGATAAAGTGGTTTTAGAACGTGTTGCCGCTTTTAGTGAGAATAAATATGGCATCACAGTAAGTTTAAATGCACTTTTTTCAGAACTGGGAAAACCTGAATTAAGCGAGAAGTATTTATTTGATAGCTCTTATCAAAATGATCGACTTATTACCAATGATGAAGCAATAGCCAAATGGTTGCATAAGAATCAGATTTCGTTGGATGCCGTTGAACAAACAAGAAAAAAGGAAAATTATCCGAAAAGAATCTCACAAAATTATGAATTAATAAAACGCTATTCACCGCCAGTCATTCCCATGGCGGTATTGAATGGTGAATATATTTTAACTAAAAGTACTCTTTATAATGATGATTATACCTACGCCGTACTCGACTTTTTAGTCGATAAATTACAAAAAGAGCAACAAGGAGTCACAAAATGAAAATTGGCATCATAGGTGCAATGGCACAAGAAGTCGAAATTTTATTAAGTTATATGGCAGAGCCGAAATTAACGGAAATTGCAGGTTGTAAAATCTACGAAGGCAAAATTAATAATACTGATGTTGCATTATTGCAATCGGGTATTGGTAAAACCGCCTCCGCAATGGGAACGGCATTATTATTACAACTGGCTAAACCTGAAATGGTGATTAATACGGGATCTGCTGGGGGTCTAGACGCTAATTTGAACGTAGGCGATATTGTCATTTCAACGGAAGTTCGTCATCACGATGTAGATGTCACCGCCTTTGGTTATGAAAAAGGACAACTGCCAGCTAATCCAGCCGCCTTTATGGCAAACGAACAACTTGCACAAATTGCTATCAAAGAAACCGAGAAAGCAGGATTTAATGCAGTATCTGGTTTAATCTGTAGTGGCGATCTGTTTGTGAATGGCAGTGATATGATTGCTCGTATTCGCAATGATTTCCCGTCCGTAAAAGCCGTGGAAATGGAAGCCGCTTCTATCGCCCAAGTGTGTCACGCATTCCAAGTGCCTTTCGTTGTTGTGCGTGCAATTTCTGATGTGGCAGACAAAGAATCTCATCTCTCTTTTGATGAATTCTTACCGCTTGCTGCAGAAAAATCGTCTGAAATTGTGTTGGCAATGTTGAATAATTTTGCCTAATCAAAACAGCAAGAGGTAATTTATCTCGTAATATTTGCAAATTTTAACCATAAAAAAACCGCTTGTTGTCGAAATTTATCTTCAAATTTTGTACAATTCTGTTCCTTTAGCCTATGCTTTGCATAGGCTTGTTTATTTGATTATCTATATTGTTGAGATTGTTTTATGAGTTCAGCACCAAATATCGGCTTTGTGAGCCTTGGTTGCCCTAAAAATTTAGTCGATTCGGAACGTATTTTAACCGAGCTTCGTTCAGATGGTTATAACATCATTTCCAGCTACGAAGGGGCGGATTTAGTGATTGTCAATACTTGTGGGTTTATTGACAGTGCCGTGCAAGAGTCTTTGGAAAGTATTGGCGAAGCATTAGAAGCTAACGGCAAAGTGATTGTGACAGGCTGCTTAGGGGCAAAAGAGAACCAAATTCGTGAAGTTCACCCTAAAGTCTTGGAAATTACAGGACCACATAGCTATGAAGCGGTGATGAAACACGTTCATAAATATGTGCCTAAACCAGAATACAACCCTTATGTCAGCCTTGTGCCAAAACAAGGCATTAAGCTAACCCCGAAACATTATGCTTACCTGAAAATTTCGGAAGGTTGTGATCACCGTTGTACATTCTGTATTATTCCATCAATGCGTGGTGATTTAGACAGTCGTCCAATCGTGCAAGTGCTAGATGAAGCGAAGCGTTTAGTGGATTCTGGTGTCAAAGAGCTGTTGATTGTATCGCAGGACACTTCCGCATACGCTTTAGATAAGAAAAAAGAAGAAGGCACCAAAACGGTTTTCTGGAACGGTATGCCAATCAAAAACAACTTGATCGCCCTCTGTGAACAACTAGGTTCAATGGGTGTTTGGGTACGTTTGCATTATGTTTATCCGTATCCACACGTTGATGACCTTATTCCGTTGATGGCTCAAGGGAAACTTCTGCCTTATTTGGATATTCCATTGCAACATGCAAGTCCAAAAATCCTTAAAGCGATGAAGCGTCCAGGATCTATTGACCGCACATTAGAACGCATTAAAAAGTGGCGTGAGATTTGCCCAGATTTAACCCTGCGTTCAACATTTATCGTTGGTTTCCCGGGAGAAACGGAAGAAGATTTCCAAATGTTATTGGATTTCTTAAAAGAAGCACAATTAGATCGTGTCGGTTGTTTTAAATTCAGCCCTGTTGATGGTGCTGTTGCAACTGAAATGGAAGATCAAGTTCCAGAAGAGGTGAAAGAAGAACGCTTCCACCGCTTTATGCAATTACAACAACAAATTTCGGCAGATCGTTTACAACAGAAAATTGGCAGAACCTTGTCAGTGATTGTAGATGAAATTGATGAAGAAGGAATAATTGGTCGCTCAATGGCGGATGCCCCAGAGATTGATGGCGTTGTCTATGTAGATAACCTTTCAGGTGCAGAAGTGAAAGTAGGTCAAATTATTTCAGTAACCATTACCCAAGCAGATGAATATGATCTGTGGGGAACTTGTTAAGTTTTATTAAGGAATTTGTATAAATTCACAATCAGCGTAGCTTTTCAATAGCTAACTTTTTGAAAGAGTGGTGAGATCTGTTTAGAATTTTTCCACTCTCACCCTCTATTTATTTAGCACCTGCAACCCTCAGATAAGGTACTCAAATATTAATGTACCACTATAGAGCTCCTTCTGACTCTTCAAATAATCAGCATAAATATATTGTGGAGATGTTCAAACAACGCTACGATGCAGATGCTTCTTCTAGTTTGATTTGAATGCTCCTTACTATAGGGTTATTTTCTTAATAGTTCGTATGTGAATCATGGATAAAGTGTAACAGTAAAGATATTTCTTCTAATTTCAAAAAATTCCCAAAATTTCATCGCTTACACGTTATAATAGCCAACATTTTTGAATGAATTTTTAGGAAAAAGACAATGACAGCGAAATTTAACGTGAAAACTTTCCAAGGTATGATTTTAGCCCTACAAGATTACTGGGCAAACCAAGGTTGCACCGTTGTTCAACCATTCGATATGGAAGTCGGCGCGGGGACATCTCACCCGATGACTTGTTTGCGTGCGCTTGGCCCTGAGCCGATGGCGTTTGCTTACGTTCAGCCTTCACGCCGTCCGACTGACGGTCGCTATGGCGAAAACCCGAACCGTTTACAACACTACTATCAATTCCAAGTGGTAATCAAACCATCACCGGATAACATTCAAGAACTCTATTTAGACAGCCTGAAAATGTTAGGTTTCGACCCAACGCAAAACGACATTCGCTTTGTGGAAGACAACTGGGAAAACCCAACGCTAGGTGCGTGGGGCTTAGGTTGGGAAGTGTGGCTAAACGGTATGGAAGTGACACAATTTACCTACTTCCAACAAGTGGGTGGTTTAGAGTGTAAACCGGTAACTGGCGAAATTACTTACGGCTTAGAGCGTTTAGCAATGTACATTCAAGGCGTGGACAGTGTGTACGATCTTGTTTGGTCGGACGGCCCACTTGGCAAAACCACTTACGGCGATGTATTCCACCAAAACGAAGTAGAACAATCTACTTACAACTTTGAATATGCAAATACGGATTTCTTATTCTACTGTTTCGATCAATACGAAAAAGAAGTGCAAGAATTATTGGCATTAGAAAAACCGTTACCGTTGCCAGCTTACGAGCGTATCTTAAAAGCCGCACATAGCTTTAACTTACTTGACGCTCGCAAAGCGATCTCTGTAACCGAACGCCAACGCTACATTTTACGCATCCGCACCTTAACCAAAGGTGTAGCGGAAGCCTACTATGCAAGCCGTGAAGCGTTAGGGTTCCCAGGTTGTAAAAAATAATTATTGATAGGGGCAAATGACATTTGCCCTTAAACAAAGGAAAAATTATGCAAAAACCAGTTTTATATTTCGCCCACTGGTGTCCTGACACCGCCCCATTTGTCGCTGAATTACAACGTCTTGGTATTGACTACGAAGAACGCGAAATGACTACAGGCGGTGCAAATTTAAAAGCTTTTTTAAAACTTCGCGATAACCACCCTGCATTTGATCACGTCAAAGCCAATGGCTATATCGGCATTCCTGCGTTGGTGTTGGAAGATGAGAGAGTGGTGTTGGATTTAGCTGAGTTAGCCCTAGCACTGACGTAATAGGTTAAATATAGTGTTGTCGCTCTGCGACAAGTAAAATAGGTTGCGGAGCAACCGCACTATGCGTAACCCCATACGTTAGTATGGGGGATGCGGTAAAATTTGATAGAGATTTTGCAAATTCGGGTCTCACTGCGTACCGAATTAAATTGGCGTTGAAAAGGCGAATAATGTAGTTCTGTTTGAGAGAATTAATAAGCAAAATAAAAGGTTAAATTTAAAGAGAAAAAACAAAATGACAACACAAAACTTCCTCGCCGAGATCGGCACAGAAGAGTTGCCACCGAAGGCACTCAAAAAATTAGCGACCGCGTTTGCGGAGAATGTTGAAGCGGAATTAAACCAAGCGGGTTTGAGCTTTGACAAAGTGGAATGGTTTGCAGCACCTCGCCGTTTAGCGGTGAAAGTATTGGGGCTTGCGACTAGTCAGCCAAGCAAAGAAGTGGAAAAACGAGGTCCGGCGGTGTCGGCGGCGTTTGATGCGGAAGGTAAGCCGACCAAAGCAGCGGAAGGCTGGGCGAAAGGCTGTGGTATTACCGTTGAGCAGGCGGAGCGTATTGCTACCGATAAAGGCGAATGGCTGGTTCACCGTGCGGTGATTGAAGGTCAACCGACCAAAAACTTGTTAGTCGGTATGATTAGCAATGCTTTGGCGAAATTGCCTATCCCGAAAACAATGCGTTGGGGCGATAAAACCGAGCAGTTCGTGCGTCCTGTTCACACCGTGACCTTATTGTTAGGCGATGAGCTGATTGAAGGCGAAATTTTAGGTATTGCAAGCGGCACGACTATTCGTGGTCACCGTTTCTTAGGCGAGCGTGAGTTCCAAATCAGCCACGCCGATCAATACCCTGCGTTGTTAAAAGAAAAAGGCTCAGTGGTTGCGGACTTCAACGAGCGTAAAGCGTTAATTCTTGCAAAAGCCCAAGAAAAAGCGGCCGCTTTAGGTGGCGTGGCGGATATTGAAGAAGAGTTGTTAGACGAAGTGACTTCTTTGGTGGAATATCCAGACGTGTTGGCAGCAAAATTTGAAGAACGTTTCCTTGCTGTGCCTGCGGAAGCATTGGTTTACACAATGAAAGGCGACCAAAAATACTTCCCGATTTACGATAAAGACGGCAAATTGCTACCGCACTTTATCTTTGTGTCGAACATCAATCCTGAAGATCCAAGCAAAATCATCGAAGGGAACGAAAAAGTGGTGCGTCCACGTTTGACCGATGCGGAATTCTTCTTCAAAACCGACTTAAAACAGCGTTTGGAAGATCAGTTACCACGTTTAGAAACAGTGTTGTTCCAACAACAACTTGGCACCTTGCGTGACAAAACCGCTCGCATTGAACAACTTGCAGGCGAAATTGCAAAACAAATTGGTGCCGATGAAACCAAGGCGAAACGTGCCGGCTTGTTGTCAAAATGTGATTTAATGACCAATATGGTGTTTGAATTTACCGATACGCAAGGCGTAATGGGTATGCACTATGCTCGTCACGATGGCGAAGATGAAGAAGTGGCGGTAGCGTTGAACGAGCAATATATGCCACGCTTTGCAGGCGATGAGTTGCCGAAATCGTTGGTGGCAAGTTCTGTTGCGTTAGCGGATAAATTCGATACGCTCACAGGTATTTTTGGTATCGGTCAAGCGCCAAAAGGCAGTGCCGACCCATTCGCTTTACGCCGTGCGGCACTCGGTGCGTTACGCATTATTGTAGAGAAAAACTTACCACTTGATCTGAGCGATTTAGTAGCAACTTCAGCGAAATTGTTTGGCGACAAGCTCACCAACAGCAATGTTGTAGAAGAAGTGGTGGACTTTATGCTCGGTCGTTTCCGTGCGTGGTATCAAGATGAAGGAATTGCAGTGGACGTAATCCAAGCGGTTCTTGCTCGCCGTCCAACTCGCCCGGCAGACTTCGATGCTCGTGTGCGTGCGGTGTCGCATTTCCGTACATTAGATAGTGCAGAAGCATTGGCGGCAGCGAATAAACGTGTGAGTAACATTTTAGCGAAAGTAGAAGGCAAAATTTCATCAGAAATCGACCGCACTTTATTAGTGGAAGCGGAAGAAAAAGCCCTTGCAGAACAAGTAATTACATTACAAGCAGAGCTTGTGCCACTGTTTGAAAAAGGCGAATATCAAACCGCACTTGACCGCTTAGCCGGTTTACGTGAAGTGGTGGATAACTTCTTCGATAAAGTGATGGTTAATGCCGAAGATCCAAAACTTCGCCAAAACCGTCAAGCAATTCTAAACAACTTACGTAACTTGTTCTTACAGGTGGCGGATATTTCGTTACTGCAATAATAACAAATGATAAAGCCCTATTCACAAAATAGGGCTTTTTTATGGTGGTAGAATGGATTTAGACAAATTAATTGAGATTGACCGAGCGCATATTTGGCATCCTTATTCATCAATGACCCAACCTATCCCTGTTTATGCGGTGGAAAGTGCAAAGGGCGTTGAAATTTACCTTAAAGATGGTCGAATGCTCATTGACGGTATGTCGTCATGGTGGGCGGCACTGCACGGTTATAACCATCCACGTTTAAACAACGCAATCACAGAACAATTAGCGAAAATGAGCCATATTATGTTCGGCGGTATAACGCACGAACCGGCGGTAAAATTAACGGAAAAATTGCTGACCATTTTACCCCAATCATTGAACAAAATATTTTTTGCCGATAGCGGTTCTGTGGCGGTGGAAGTGGCATTGAAAATGGCATTGCAATATTGGCAAGCAAAAAGGGAAGATCGAAATCAATTTGCCACCGTACGATCAGGCTATTACGGCGATACTTGGCACGCAATGTCTATTTGCGATCCTGTTACAGGTATGCACGGTTTGTTTCGTCACCGCTTACCTATTCAACATTTTTTACCCCAACCTTCGATTAAATTTGATGAAGAATGGCAAGAAAGTGCGATTGAACCATTGAAAGCATTGCTTGCACATAAAGGAAACCAAATTGCTGCATTGATTTTAGAACCCATTGTTCAAGGGGCTGGCGGAATGTATTTCTATTCGCCGATGTATTTAAAGCGAGCGAGAGAACTTTGCGATCAGTATGGTGTATTGCTGATTTTTGATGAAATTGCCACAGGTTTTGGGCGGACAGGCAAACTATTTGCTTTAGAATATACCAATGTTGTGCCAGATATTCTTTGTATCGGCAAAGCATTAACTGGCGGTTACTTAACATTAGCGGCGACTATTACTACCGAGCATATTGCTCATACCATCAGTGAAGGTGAGGCAAAATGCTTTATGCACGGCCCAACGTTTATGGGGAATCCACTGGCTTGTGCGGTAGCCTATGAATCTCTGTCACTTTTACTGGAAAGCGATTGGCAACATAAAGTCCATCAAATTGAAGCGCAGCTCAAGGCTGAACTTGCACCGGCTAAAGCGTTTAAATCCGTTGCTGAAGTCCGTGTTTTAGGGGCGATCGGAGTGTTGGAAATGCGTGAAGCGGTCAATATGGTTTCTTTACAAAAACGCTTTGTAGAAAAGGGAATTTGGGTTCGTCCTTTTGGTAAACTTATTTATATTATGCCGCCTTTTATTATTGAACCTAACCAATTAAGCTTTTTAACCGAGCAATTATTAGCCGTGGTCAAAGAGGAATATGGTGAATAAATTTACTCAACATCTTCAGCAATTAGCTGAAATTGGGCAGAAGCGCCAACTCCCTGATATTGAACATCAGGGAAAATTTGTTATTGCTCGTGATCTGACGATGTTGAATTTATCGTCTAACGATTATTTGGGTTTGGCAAATGATGCACAACAGGTGGAAAGATTTTTGCAATCTATCGGTAAAAATCAACCGCTTACGTCATCATCTTCTCGTTTATTAACAGGCAATTTCCCGATTTATCAGGATTTTGAAACGCTATTAGCACAACGTTTTCAGCGAGAATCCGCTCTATTATTTAATAGCGGCTATCACGCCAATATCGGTATTTTGCCTGCGGTGGCGGATAAACAAACTTTAATTTTAGCTGACAAATTGGCTCATGCCAGTTTGATTGACGGCATTCGACTTTCCGGGGCGGATTTTTTCCGTTATAAGCATAATGATTATCTTCATCTTGAGCAGCTATTGCAGACACATTCAGAGCGCTACCAACAAGTGATTATTGTTACGGAAAGTGTTTTTAGTATGGACGGCGATATTGCGGATCTTCAACAGTTAGTTGCACTCAAAAAACGTTATACCAATGTGCTACTGTATGTTGATGAAGCCCACGCCATAGGTGTATACGGGCAGCAAGGTTTAGGAATGGCAGAAGTCTTCGACTGTATTCAAGAGATTGACTTTTTAGTGGGGACTTTTGGTAAGGCATTGGCATCTATGGGGGCTTATCTTGTTTGTGATAGCGAGATAAGAGAATACTTAATCAATACGATGCGTCCTTTAATTTTTTCTACCGCACTTCCACCGATTAATGTTGCTTGGACTTACTTTTTATTTGAACAATTACCGCAATTTACTGAAAAGCGTCATCATCTTGAGAAATTAAGCCAAATCTTGCGAACTGAAGTGACGAAAAGAAGTGAATTTCCGCTGCTAAGCGAAACTTGCATCGTGCCATATATCTTAGGCGAAAATCAGCAAGCGGTGGAAAAAGCCGATTATTTGCAAAAACAAGGCTATTATTGCTTACCTATTCGTCCACCAACAGTGCCAAAAGGCACGGCTCGTCTGCGTTTCTCATTAACCGCAGATTTAACCGAACAAGATATAATGGGCTTAATTAGCTGTTTGTAAAAGGAGAAAAGCGTGCGTTATCAACACATTACACGCCAACAACGTAAATTACTTGTCTATTTTTCCGGCTGGGGAACACCAATCAGCATTGCGAAATCTTTAGAGTTACCGAACGATTTTGATTTACTGATTTGTTACGATTATCGAGATTTGCATCTTGAATTTGATTTTTCGGGCTATCAAGAAATTTATGTGGTGGCTTGGTCTCTAGGCGTTTGGGTGGCTGAACGTGTTTTACATGCTATTCCTTTGACTTACGCTGTGGCGATCAATGGAACGGGGGCACCTAAACACGATCAATTTGGTATTCCAACGGCAGTGTTTGACGGTACGCTTTCATCTTTAAGCGAAGAAAATCTTGTAAAATTTGAACGCAGAATGTGCGGTAAAATTGCCCTAGAAAATTACCGCTTGTTACCTGAAAAGCGAGATTTCACAGAAGTAAAACAAGAGTTAGCGCACTTAAATGATTGTATTATGCAAGATAATCGAACGGGGTTGTTAGTGTGGCAAAAAGCCATTATTGGCAACAAAGATAAAATTATCCCGCCACAAAATCAGCTTGAATACTGGCAAAATCAACCACAAACAAAAATTCAGCTCATTGACGCAGAGCATTATCTTTTTAATCACTTTTCCGGTTGGCAAAAACTGCTTGAGGGTGTGACGTGCAGTTAGTGGATAAACAGCAAGTCGCTATCCGATTTTCACAAGCAAAATCGGAATATGATAATAATGCGATTGCTCAACAATGTATCGTACAAAAGCTGATGGCATTACTCGCAACCCAAGGCAAAGCTTTTGGCAAAATACTTGAAATAGGTTGCGGCACAGGTATGTTAAGTGAACAACTTATGTCGCATTGTGAGTTTGAATGTTTAGTACTAAATGATCTTTGTCGCGATTACGAGCCTGCTTTACGCAAAAAATTACCTTATTCTTCGGTACATTATCACTTCGGCGACGCGGAGCGGGAAAATTTCGGCATAGGTTATGATTTGGTGATTTCCGCTTCTGCAATTCAATGGTTTGAAAATGAAGCGAACTTCCTAAAAAAGACGGCTAACATACTGAATGATGACGGTATTTTATTGTTTAATACATTTTCGCCTAAAAATCTTTATGAAATTAAGTATCTGCTTAAAACGGGATTAACTTATCCCACCGAAGACGAATGGTATAAATTATTAGCCGATGGATTTGAAGTTCTTGTTTTAACAATGGAAGAAATTCCCCTTTATTTTGATTGTGCATTATCAGTACTAACTCATTTGAATAAAACAGGGGTAAGCATTATTGATCCGTCTAAATGGTCGGACAATCGTCTAATGCAGTTTGAACAGCGTTATCGTACGCGATTTCAGCAGGATTTAGGCGTTACATTAACTTATACGCCACTTTATGTAATGGCTCGTAAAAAAAGGAAACAACATGCTTGGTAAAGTGATTTTTGTATCGGGTATTGATACGGATGTAGGAAAAACCATTGCAACAGGTTTTTATGCTAAGACATTGCAGGAACAAGGTTTTTCCGTGATTACGCAAAAAATGATTCAAACCGGCGGTGAAGGAATTGCGGCCGATATTTTAGTGCATCGTAAAATTCAAGGCATTGATTTATTGCCTGAAGATAAAGCAGGTTTAACTTGCCCTTATGTTTTTCCTTATCCTTGTTCGCCACATTTAGCGGCACGTTTAGCGCATACGGAAATTGATGAAAATAAAATTACCAATGCAGTAAATCAATTAAGACAAAAGTATGATTATGTTTTGTTAGAAGGGGCTGGTGGACTGGCTGTGCCTTATACCGAAACGAGAACCACCTTAGATTATTTAAAAACACAGCAGTATTCGCTCATTTTGGTTAGTTCAGGTAAATTAGGCAGTATTAATCACACATTACTCAGTTTGATGACGTGCCAACAATATCAAATTCCTTTAGAAGCACTGGTTTATAATCGTTATCTTGATCAAGATTCATTGATCAGTCAAAATACAGAAATCTATTTATTAAATTATTTACAACAACATTTTCCGAAAGCGAAATTTATTGGTTTAGATAAAATCGATATTTAACACAACATATTAAGAGGTAAAAAAATGTCAGTCAAAAGCGAAGTGTTATTCAGTAATCAGTGGGACGTACGTATCAGCGATCCAGGGTTAGAAGGGGCAATGAGCCACTATTTTGAAACGGTTTATTTAAATCTCACCGCTCACATTGATGCGAACAAAGTCAGCTACGAATTTACCCGTAAAGTCGAAAATGAAGTGCAAACCCATTGCATTTTTCACAGTGTTGATGAACTGTTTAAATTCTTGGCGGAATATCTTGGGCCAGTTGCACTGGGCAATATTGGTGTAAAAATTGGTAAGTTAGGTTTGGCTTAATTGTCTATGAGCAACTTCCTTTACCATCAAACCCAACTGTATTGGGACTTTTTACGCATTGAAAAGCAAGTAAGCCCCCATACGCTCAGCAATTATCAACGCCAACTACGAGTGGTTTGCGAAATGTTACAGCAAGCAGAAATTACTTGTTGGCAAGAGCTTGATGCATCGACGGTACGTTGGATTTTGTCACAAAGCCATAAACAAGGGTTAAGTGCAAAAAGTATTGGTTTACGGTTGGTGGCACTACGTCAGTTTTTGGCGTTTTTGGTGAAGCAAGGGGAATTAAAAGTAAACCCCACCTTAGGAATAAAATCACCTAAAGCCAATAAGCATCTTCCTAAAAATATTGATGCGGAACAGATCGGGCAGTTGCTAAATATAGACAGTAACGAACCGCTTGATCTACGAGATGTGGCAATGATGGAATTGATGTACAGCTCTGGGCTACGTTTGTCTGAATTACAAGGGTTAGATTTAGGCGATATGGATTTACCTAACCGTGAAGTGAGATTGCTCGGTAAAGGAAACAAAGAACGTATTGTGCCGATTGGTTCTAAAGCATTAGATGCAATTGAACAGTGGCTTGCAGTACGTGGGCAGTTTCACCCAAAAGACAACGCCGTTTTTCTTAATCAGCGTGGTGGGCGACTTTCCCACCGCTCTATTCAGTTGGCGATGAAAAAATGGGGGCAAAAGCAAGCATTGGATACCCACCTTCACCCCCATAAATTACGCCACTCTTTCGCAACGCATATGTTAGAAGCAAGTCAAGATTTACGAGCGGTGCAAGAACTACTTGGGCACAGTAGTCTTTCGACAACACAAATTTATACGCATCTTGATTTCCAGTATTTGGCGAGAATTTACGATTTGGCTCATCCAAGAGCTAAAAGGAACAAGTATTAATTTAGATATACATTCAATACTCTATGATAGTATACATATGGAGATTAAGGGGTGAAAATGAAAAAGTTTGATGAACTCGAAGTGGATGATACAGAATTTATTGACTCTAAAGATGCAGAGCTAGTTGATATTGACAATAATGCTTCAAATATTTGTATCACAAATAATATGTTAGTGCCTCAGGGAGCGACGCTGGATAGTTATATTAGAATGGCAAATCAATATCCAGTTTTAACAGCTGAGCAAGAGAAGGAGTTAGCGGAGCGCTTTTATTATGATGAAGATCTTGATGCTGCTAAGCAGTTAATCATGTCTCATTTGCGTTTTGTTGTGTATATCGCTAGAGGTTACTTAGGTTATGGATTACCGTTAGCGGATTTAATTCAAGAAGGGAACATTGGCTTAATGAAAGCGGTAAAACGTTTTAACCCAGAGATCGGTGTTCGTCTTGCTTCTTTTGCGGTACATTGGGTAAAAGCAGAAATACATGAATATGTTTTAAAAAACTGGCGTATTGTAAAAGTTGCTACAACAAAATCTCAACGCAAACTATTCTTTAATTTGCGTAAAAATAAGCAACGTTTGGCATGGTTTAATGAAGAGGAAATTAGAAAAGTCGCAGAAGAATTGGGAGTCTCTACAGATGATGTCAAAGAAATGGAGTCTAGAATGGTAGGACAGGATATAGGCTTTGATACCTCTGTAGGGGATGATGACGATGATAATTATGTTCCCTCCATGTATCTTGAAGATGAATCTTCAAATTTTGTAGATGAATTAGAATATGAAGAGTATAGCGGAAGGGCAACTGCTCAATTAGCTTATGCATTAGCACAACTAGATGAACGTAGTCAAAATATTATTAAAACTCGTTGGCTTGATGAAAATAAGGCCACTTTACACGAGTTAGCGGCTCAATATAATATTTCTGCTGAAAGGGTAAGACAGTTAGAAAATCAAGCTTTAAAAAAAATTAAGGATGTAATTACTTACGATATAACATAGTAGACAAAAGGCATATAGAAAAAATACCTAGTGCTTTGAATAAAACTTGGATACTCAATAATAGGGGGGGGGGCACTACGCTATGCCGAAAAGCTACGTCCGTAAGGAGAGGTAAGGAGGTTAAAGCATGCTTCAGCAATTCTTTTATACATTGAGTGAGATGAAGCTAAATGGGTGAGCCTCTCCCACAATTTGTGTAAATACCTGTTTCTGAGATAATACATTCAGACACAGGTATTTTATTATGAACGAAAAACAACTTCACGCCTTGGAAGCGGAATTTGCCAAAAACCTAAAAACACCAGAAGACCTCAATCAATTTTCACGGATGCTCAAGAAAATTACCGTCGAGGCCGCGTTAAATGATGAACTGACCGACCATCTTGGTTATCTAAAACGAAAATTCAGCTTTGCATTGTGCAT
>NZ_MUXW01000018.1 GCF_002015085.1 Glaesserella parasuis | reverse complement strand
TACCAATATTATTCACTATAATTTAGGGTATCGAAAATAATCTCAGCCAAAGATACTGAAATTCCAGGAACCGATTTAATTTCATCAAGTGTTGCTGATTTGACGCCTTGCATACCACCGAGATATTTTAGCAACAAATGGCGGCGTTTGGCTCCAACGCCAGCGATTGCCTCTAAACCGCTTTCGGTAAAGGCTTTTTGCCGTTTTTTACGGTGTCCGCTAATGGCGTGGTTATGGGATTCATCACGGATATGCTGAATTAAATGTAACGCTGGGCTGTCGGGCGGTAAGTGGATTTCCTTGTCCCATTTGCTGATCAGCAAGGTTTCTAACCCTGCCTTGCGTTCTACGCCTTTTGCTACGCCGATAAGTAATGGTTTGGATTTATCCCATTCCACTTTGAGATTGGCAAAGGTTTCTAAGGCTCGGTTTAACTGCCCTTTTCCGCCGTCAATGAAGATAATATCAGGGATTTTTTCAGGCGGAAGCGGTTTATCGTAACGCTTGATCAGAGCTTGTTCCATTGCGGCATAATCATCGCCCCCTGTAATACCTTCAATGTTAAAACGGCGATAGTCAGATTTTAACGGGCCGTTTTCATCAAATACAACACAAGAAGCGACTGTTTGTTCGCCCATCGTGTGACTGATGTCAAAGCATTCCATTCTTGCAATTTTTGGCAAAGAAAGCACCGCTTGTAAGGCTTCATAACGGGTTTGGATACGAGCATCTTGCTTGAGTTGCAAAGTCAGTGCTGCCATTGCGTTGGTTTTAGCAAGAGCAAGATAACGGCTTTTTTCGCCTCGCACCTTATCGGTAATACTCACTTTATGTCCTGTTTGTTCCGACAATACCTTTTCTAAGGCTTCCACTTCGCTCACGGGGTGATCGATAATGATTTGGTGCGGAATGGTGCGATGTTGGTTCATCTGCAAATAAAACTGCCCGATAAAAGTGTCGCTCAATTCAGCAAGTTCCGTATGGTTCGGCACTTTGGGGAAATAACTTCGGCTACCCAACACTTTCCCTTGTCGTACAAACAGAATATGCACGCAAGCAATACCGTGTTGATAGGCAATCGAGATAATATCGAGATCATCTAGACGTTCATTCGATACAAATTGCTTTTCAGTGACCGCTCGCACTTGCTGAATTTGATCTCGAAAACGAGCAGCTGCTTCAAAATCCAGATCTTCCGCGGCTTTTTCCATTTTGCTAATCAAATGTTCGATTACTTGCTGATCTTTACCTTGTAAGAATAAGCGAACATACTCCACCTGTTGATCGTATTCTCGTTGGGAATAAACGCCTTCCACGCAAGGGGCAAGGCAACGCCCGATTTGATATTGTAAACAAGGGCGAGAACGGTTTTTGTAGTAGTTGTCTTCACACTGGCGGATCGGAAACAGTTTTTGTAGCAGATTTAAGGTTTCCCGCACCGCCCCTGCATTTGGGTAAGGTCCAAAATATTCCCCTGCGATTTTTTTACTTCCCCGAAAGCTGGCTAAACGTGGGTGCTGGTGTTTGGTAAGCAAAATATAAGGGTAAGATTTGTCGTCACGAAGCAACACATTGTATTTCGGTTGATTTTCCTTAATGTAATTGTGTTCCAACAGTAAGGCTTCGGTTTCCGAATGGGTAATGGTGGTATCAATATGAGCAATTTGCGATACTAAGGCTTCAGTTTTTCGGCTGGCAAGAGTGCTACGAAAATAGCTCGATAGACGCTTTTTTAAATCTTTTGCTTTGCCGACATAAATGATCGTGCCTTTATCGTCATACATACGATAAACACCAGGGTTATGTGGCGTATCGGCAAGAAATTGTTTGGAATTGAATTTTGACATAGGATTGTAGGGACACACTGCGTGTATCCGCTGAATATCGTTTTTGCGTAAAATAAAGATTAGACGGACACACGCAGTGTGTCCCTACAAAGTATTTAAGATTTTAATAAACTGCCTTTAGATGCTTTCAAGTATTGCAACATCGACCAAATGGTTAAAATCGCGGCGATATAGAGCAAAGCAAAGGCGGAATATTCCATCCACGGTGCTTGTCGCCATAACAAACCACCCAACGCCAACATTTGTGCAGTCGTTTTCACTTTCCCCCAAATAGACACCGCAACACTTGCACGTTCACCTAATTCCGCCATCCACTCACGCAACGCCGAAATAATAATCTCACGGGCAATCATAATGCCTGCAGGAATAGTGATCCACCAAGTATGGTAGTATTCGACCACAGACACCAATGCAATCGCAACTAAGACTTTATCTGCCACAGGATCTAAAAATGCACCTAGGCGGGTGGTTTGGTTCCATTTGCGAGCCAAATAGCCGTCAAACCAGTCGGTGATTGAAGCAATAAAAAAAATCAACGTGGTAATTTCAGCAGAATATTGAATAGGTAAGTAAAACCAAACAATAAACAGCGGAATTAACGCCACACGAAATAAAGTCAGATAGGTCGGAATGTTGAGTTTCATACGTTACAGGTCGAATAAGATATTCTCTATATTCTATTATAAAGTAGATTAAAGAAGAAAGCGATAATGCCATAACTCTTATTATTTTTCTAAATAGATAGATAAAAAGAATAAATATTGTAGAATACGGACTATGATAGTGAATGAAATGTTAATATTTTCTTTTTCCCAACAAGAACTTAATGCTATTTATTTAAGCCTAAAAATTGCCAGTATAGCGGTCTTATTTGCGTTGCCTTTTGCAATTGGAGCTGCGTGGTTGTTGGCTCGAAAAGAGTTTTGGGGGAAGCACTTATTTAATGGCATTATTCATTTGCCACTAGTATTGCCTCCTGTGGTGATCGGCTATCTTTTGCTGATTTTAATGGCAAAGAAAGGGGCGATTGGGCAATATTTGTGGCAGTGGTTTGAGTTTTCGTTAAGTTTTTCTTGGAAAGGGGCGGTGCTTGCTTCAATGGTAATGGCTTTTCCGTTGATGGTTCGCTCTATTCGGTTAGCCTTTGATGCTATTGATCCCAAATTGGAGCAGGCGGCGAGAACCTTAGGGGCAAGTCCATTAAGAGTGTTTTTTACACTTCATCTTCCGCTCTCTTTTCCGGGGATTATTGCAGGGGCGGTGTTAGGTTTTGCTCGTTCGTTAGGGGAATTTGGGGCGACCATTACTTTTGTGTCCAATATCCCTAATCAAACCCAAACTATTCCTGCCGCACTTTATACGTTTATTGAAACCCCTGACGGTGAAATGGCGGCTGCTCGGCTTTGTGTGATTGCGATTGTGATTTCGTTAGTTGCGTTATTTTTTTCTGAGTTATTGGCACAACGTCAGCAACGTTTCCAACAAATTAAGGGACAGTAATGGCACAATCTTTGCAACTTAAAGTTAAACATCGTTTAGGAAACTTGGATTTAGCTGTTGATGTGGCGTTAAATGCTAAAGGGGTGACGGCAATTTTTGGTCGCTCAGGGGCAGGGAAGTCGAGTTTAATTAACCTTATCGCAGGGCTAGTCACACCAACGGAAGGGCGAATTGTGTTAAATGGGCGAGTGTTGTTTGATGATCGTCAGAAGATAAATTTGCCCCCTGAAAAACGTAAGGTGGGCTATGTTTTCCAAGAACATCGCTTATTTCCGCATTATCGAGTTGAGGCGAATTTAAAATATGGCTGTAAGCGGTTTGATGAGGCGAATTTTTCACAATTAGTTAAATTGTTGGGGATTGAACATCTGTTAGATCGTTTCCCGATCAGCTTGTCTGGTGGTGAAAAACAACGTGTGGCGATTGGGCGTGTGTTGTTGAGCGAGCCAGATATTTTGTTGATGGACGAGCCTCTTTCAGCTTTAGATTTACCGCGTAAGAATGAGTTGATGGACTATTTGGGGCGGTTGGCAAAAACGGTGGATATTCCGATTTTGTATGTAAGCCATAGCCTTGATGAGGTTATTCGTTTGGCGGATAATTTGTTGTTGTTGGAAGAGGGGAAGGTGGTTGCTTTTGATAAAACGTTGAATGTTTGGCATAGCCCAGCCTTTTCTGCGTGGCAGCCTGAAGCTCAACGGTTGAGTTTACTTGAGTTGCCTGTGGTTGCACAAAATCCTTACCGTATGCAAGGGCTGACATTGGGACAACAGTTGATTTGGGTTACGGAACAGCCTCGCTATCAATTAGGGGATTTAATGCGAATTAGCATTGGTAGCCAAAATGTTTCTATTACCCTGTCCAAACCTGAGCAAAGTTCTATTCGGAATATTTTGCAAGGGCGAATTTGTAAAATCGAGCCTCAATCTGACCGCTATGATATTGCCGTTGAGGTGGAAGCTCAAGAAATTTGGGCGAGTATCAGTTTGTGGGCGTTTGATGATCTGTGCTTGCAAATAGGGCAGATGGCGTATTTGCAGATTAAGAGTGTGGTGATTTAGATTAGATTCTTAATTTTTCTATATATTTGAATGGTATTTTTTATTTACCAAGCTATAAAGGAGTTTGATAATCAAACAAAGCTACATTTAAAAATAGCTATTACGAGGTCGCTGTAATTTGCGATAGATCAAAAAAATATATATTATCTTCTTATTATTTGTTACTATAGTTGAGAGTTTACACTCAATTGTTACTGATTATTTTTGAGGAACATAATATGGCATACACATTACCTGAGTTAGATTATACCTATGATGCATTAGAACCGTATTTTGATGCAAGAACAATGGAGATTCATCACTCCAAACACCATCAAACCTATATTAATAATGCAAATATCGCATTAGAGGCATATCCTGATTTACTAGGACAATGTCCAGGAAAGCTGATCTCAAATCTTGAGCAAGTTCCTGTAGAAAAACAAGTAGCTGTGCGTAATAATGTAGGAGGACATGTTAATCACACGTTGTTTTGGAAAGGGTTAAAAACTGGTACGACCTTACAAGGAAAACTCAAAGAGACCATAATACGGGATTTTGGTTCTGTTGAAACATTCCAAGAACAATTTGAGCTGGCTGCTACCACTCGTTTTGGTTCTGGATGGGCGTGGCTAGTACTAGAAGATGGAAAGTTATCTGTAGTATCGACAGCTAACCAAGATTCTCCGTTAATGGGTAAAGATGTAGCTGGTGTGTCTGGTTATCCAATTTTAGGTTTAGATGTATGGGAACACGCATATTACTTAAGTTACCAGAACCGTCGTCCTGATTATATTAAAGCATTTTGGAATGTGGTGAATTGGGACGAAGCAGCCAGACGTTTTGAATCCCAAGCATAACGCAACTGTGAGTAGTGTATAGATGTAGCAGATAAAGGTACTGGTAATTTTTATAACCGGATTTTGGGGCATGGTAGACAAAATGGTTGCTAATGAATATTTTAAATTATTCTTAGCAACTCTTTTTATTTAAAAAATCCTTTATAAACATAACATTATGTCTTTTCGTTAATCCTGCATGATGCGATAATTTCTCTTTAAGTTGTCCGAATAAATTTTCAAGTCTATTTGTCGTTTTTTCGATATTTAAATCACTATACTTTTCATAGGTAAATAATCCATATAATGTTTAAAACTATGATAAGCACTTCTTACATTCCGATGTTTATAAGGATAATAACTCTTTTTGTTCGATTTATCTGACCGTTCTTCTAAAACGCTTTATGTTTTAAATACCAATAATGTAAGGGAGCGTATTAGATTAGCAAGTATGTTAGTCTATAAAAATGAAAATAACTCATTGTAAATTAAAGAAATCTATACAAAAAAGCTCCTTGAATTTTTTGTATTAGAAGTCACTGTCCGTTCTGCGGCAAATTTGTTAGAGATAAATGCTAACTCTGCTGCGCTGTTTTACCGCAAAATCCGCGAGGTTATCAGCCATCATTTAGCACTTGAAGCGGATGAAGTATTTGACGGACAAATTGAGTTGGATGAAAGCTATTTTGGTGGACCTTGTGAAGGAAAACGAGGTCGTGGGCGGTAGGAAAAGTGGCTGTTTTGGGGATATTGAAACGGCAAGGAAAAGTATTTACTGTGGTCGTCAATGATACGAAGACAACAACGCTAATGCCTGTTATAGCAAGGAAGATCAAGCCTGACAGCTGGGTTTATACTGATACTTATCGGAGCTATGATGCCCTTGATGTAAGCAAATTTCACCACGAACGAATTAGCCATTCGGAGCTGTTTGCAGTGAAACAAAATCACATCAACGGCATTGAAAATTTTTGGAGTCAAGCCAAGCGGATACTCCGAAAATATAATGGGATTGACCGAAAAAGTTTTCCTTTATTCTTGAAAGAATGTGAATTTCGGTTTAACTTTGGGACACCAAAAGAGCAGTTAAAAACATTGCGAAAATGGTGTGAAATTTAGGGCTAATCTAATACAGTCCCTTAAATTATTATTGAATTGATATGTTAGGTATTCATTCATCTAAACCCTCACTCCAAACCGCTTCGGCACAATAAAAATCGCAGGCAGTGCAAACAACACCATTAACCAGAGGCTACCTGTCGGCGAAACTTGATAGACTAAGCCAGCGATAAAGGTGAACAACGCCATAAAAATACAGCTCGCAAAGCTGAAATAGAGAGCCTGTAGTTTTGCCATTTGTTCCGTTGGTTGGGTGGAAAGGTAGCGGATCATTGCATAATGTCCTGCTCCATAAGAGATCGAATGGAACATTTGGATTGCCATTAAAATAGCGATATTTGTGGTCGAAGCCAGTAAGATCCAACGCATCATTGAGCCAACGGCAGATAAAATCATTAAATGGTTGATTTTCCACGTTTTAAATAAACGGTTGGCAAAGAAGAAAAACAGAATTTCTGAAACAACTGCCAATCCCCATAATAAACTTGCACTTTGGGTCGAAATCCCTGCTGATGCCCAGTAAATCGTGCTATAAGCATAATAAGCGGCGTGAGAAGATTGAATTAAGGAAATGGCAATCAACATTTTGAATGTGGTTGGCACTTTCATTAATTGCAGATAGCTTAACTCTGATTCGGCTTTTTCTTCTGTCTGTACAAAGGCTTGGGTCGGTTAACTGTTAAGCCTGTGCCTAGAAAGACCAGCCAGCCAATTAAAATGCCGATAATCGCACTTTCCTCTAGCCAGCCGATTAAATAACCTGCGCTGACTGAGCCTACAACAAAGGCAATCGAGCCAAATAAACGTGTTCTGCCATAATCAATCCCGACTTGCTGTTGCCAAGTGGAAGCTATGGTATCAGCTATCGGCATTGCTCCGCCGTTGAAGATATGGAACAGTGCGATTGCAGGGAATAAAATCCAAATTGTTTGTACCCCAAAGGCAACTAAAAACAGAGTGGCAATGGCGAGCCACGTTAGCCAACGAGCAAGAGAAAGTAGCTGGTTGGGGTGGGTAATGCGTTTAGAAAAGGTCATTGCCCCTAAAAAGCGGAACAGATAACCTGAAGCGATTAACAAGCCAATCATTCCCGAATCGTAGCCGTGATGGTTCAACCAAACAGGTAGAAACGGCAACAGCACGCCATAGGCACAATAAAAGCCGAAGAAGTTAAACGACGACCATTGAAAAGGGGTAAATTTTATCATAGGGATTTTTCCATCTCTTCTGCACGCTTAATTGCCGCATTCATCGCTTGTTCAACGGTTGCATTTAGCTCACGTTGTTCAAATACCGCCAATGCTTGAGCCGTTGTGCCGCCTTTTGAAGTGACATTTTCGCGTAAAGTTGCTAAGGCAACTTCTGGATTTTCTACCACCATTTTTGCTGCCCCTAATGCTGCCGATTGCACTAAATAACGAGCATTTTGTTCGCTAAAGCCCATTTTAATTGCCGCTTCTTGCATTGCTTCCATAAACTTAAAGAAGTAAGCAGGGCTAGAACCTGTGATAGCAATAATTTGGTTGATCTCCGCTTCCGTATCCACCCAATAACATTTGCCTACCGCAGACAGTAGCTGTTCTGCAAATTGACAAGCGGTCTGATCTACCGATTTTTTTGCAAATAATCCTGCAATGCCTTCACCGATGAGCGATGGCGTATTCGGCATTGTCCGAACAATGTTGCTTGCTGTTGGTAACAGTTGCTCAAGACGGGCAACAGAAATTCCAGCCGCAACGGAAATCACCCATTTTGCACTAAAATCCACTTGAGAAAACTCACTGCATACTTCCGCCATCATCTGCGGTTTAACCGCTAAAATCACCACGTCAGCTTGGGTCACAGCATCAAGGTTAGACAAATCCACCTGAACGCCCATTGCTCTTAACTGCGAGCGGCGAGTTTCATTGCTTTTATTACGAGCGATAATTTGCTCGGCAGGATAACCGCTTTTGATTAATCCTGAAATGATCGCAATCGCCATATTACCAGCACCGATAAAGGCGATTTTTTTGTGTTGCATTTGTTCCTCCAATCATCAAAATCTTCCAGATTTATTGACGTGAAATATCCACATACCATATAAATAGATAGCAATATTATTGCTTTATAACATTTTCCATACTCTGTTCATAGAAGGTAATTTCTTGCGAAGAAAATCAAGCATTACTTGTTTAATTTATATATAAAAATATAATTTATTAATAGAGAAGAAAGAGAGAGTATGTTAGAACTTAATTCAACTATAAAAGGTTATTATCATTTAAAAATCACATGGCATTGACTACCAGAAGATACAAATAGCATTCAGTAACACCTTAACTTTAATTCCGTGAAATATCTGCCTCTAGGAGCTATTTTCTTTAATTACCAAGAAGCAGATAACCTTAACATTCATTAAGGATTTCTCTACTATTACCTTTTTACAGATTATTTAAACGCACATCAATTAGCATTTGATTTGCATCACCTGCTTTTTCTTTAGCTTGTTCATAAGCACTTTTCGCAGCCGCCTTGTCGCCTTTTGCGGTTAACAGATCACCTGTTAATAACTGCTTACGGAAATCCCAAGCGGTGTCTTTGATTTGAGAAAGTGTTGCTAATGCTGCATCAAACTCTTTTAGCTGATAATCCACTGTAGCAAGACGAAAACGGATCACGTTTTGTAATGTTGCATCGGTTGTCGAACCTAAAGACTGTGTTAATAACGTTTTTGTTGTCGCAAAATCGCCTTTATCTGCCGCTTGTTTTGCTTCTTCGAGTTGAGCAAATACCGCATAGCTTGAGTCTTTATTCTCCGCAATAAATTTTTGTATAAGCGGTGCGTTTTTCTCAGGATTTTGCAAATAGCTTTCCATCACTTGTTGATAGCTTGCTGATGTGGTTTGAGCTACTTCAATTTGGTGTTTTTGCCAGTAGTTCCAGCCAAATGTTGCAACTGCAACTAGAAAAATTGCCACAACAATCGGTGTGCCATTTTCTTTAAACCAGCTTTTTGCTTCTTCAAACTGCTGTTCTTCGGTTTTATTAAGATAATCGCTCATTTCTGCTCCCTATGCAAAACGCGTTGTTAATTCGTTGATTAAATCAGCTTGGGCAATGGTCATTTGCTCCGCTTCACCAAATAGGTCTTTTACTACCACTTTCTGCTCGGCGACTTCACTTTCACCTAACACCAAAGCGATTTTCGCCCCTGATTTATCGGCACGTTTGAATTGTTTTTTGAAATTCCCACCGCTTGTATGTAACATTGTGCGAAGTTGTGGGAACGCATTACGTAAGGTTTCAGCCAAACGGAATGCAACTGCCGTTGTGCCTTCACCTGAATGAACTACATAAATATCAACGGCTCTTGGTAATTGCACATTCGGGTTTACTTCTTGCACTAGCAAGACTAAACGCTCCAAGCCCATAGCAAAGCCAACACCTTCCGTTGCGTGTCCGCCTAGTTGTGCGACTAAGCCATCATAACGACCACCGCCACAAACTGTGCCTTGTGCACCTAATGCTGTGGTGACCCACTCAAATACGGTTTTATTGTAGTAATCCAAACCACGCACTAACTTTTGATTGACTTCGTAGGCAATACCCATTTCATCAAGGATTGCACAAAGTCTGGCAAAATGTGCTTTCGATTCATCATCTAAGAAATCGTGAAGTTTTGGTGCATCGTTTAATACTGCTTGTAACGCTTGATTTTTGGTATCCAAAATGCGTAATGGGTTGGTTGTTAAACGGCGTTCGCTGTCAGGATCTTGCTTTAATACGTCTAAATGATTTTGCAAGAAAGCAACTAGAGCTTCACGGTATCGAGTACGCACTTCCAATCCGCCGATTGAGTTAAGCTGTAAAGTGACGTGTTCACGGATACCTAATTTTTCCCATAAGCGAGCGGTTAGCACAATTAATTCCGCATCCGCTTCAGCATTTTGGATCCCGAAAATTTCAACGCCAGCTTGGTGGAATTGACGATAACGACCTTTTTGCGGACGCTCATAGCGGAACATCGGACCGATATACCATAGGCGTTGTTCTTGGTTGTAAATCCAACCGTGTTCAATCGCCGCACGCACGCAACCTGCCGTACCTTCAGGGCGAAGGGTAAAACTTTCGCCCGCTTCTTCGCTACGGGTAAAGGTAAACATCTCTTTCTCGACAATATCTGTCGCTTCACCGACACCACGTTTGAATAAGTCGGTAGATTCCATAATCGGACTACGCATTTCTGTGTAGCCATAACTTGCGAAAATATCACGGATATTACTTTCAACCCACTGCCATAATGGTGTTTCAGTTGGGGAAAGATCATTCATTCCGCGTAAAGCTTGAATTGTTTTTGACACGTTATTATTCCTAAATTCTCAAATAAATAGATTTTACATCAATAATTTTATGTGGATTTTAACACTATCATTTTAGAACAGTATATTTTCAGGCGCAATCATTATCTCCCTAAACATACCGTAAGCTCTAAAGGTTAGCTTCCTTTATTTGATGGCACCACTCAATAATACAAAACGACGATATTTAGAAAAAATAAAGAGATCCTACATAGGATCTCTTTTGTATGAAAATTAAGCTTTTGCTTTAGTGTACTTGTGAATAGTATTAATCTTTCTTACGCAGAACTAACTGACTTAATACCACTAACGCAAGTGAGAATACAATCATAATAGTCGCTAACGCATTAACTTCTGGGGTTACCCCTGTTTTAACCAGTGAGAAAATCTTCAATGGTAACACTTCATAGCTTGCACTTGTTACGAAAGAAGAAACCACAACGTCATCTAACGAGATGGTAAAACTCAATAACCAGCCTGAAACAATCGCAGGAAGCAACAATGGGAATAAGATTTTACGCAAAATGGTAAATTCATTCGCCCCTAAGTCTTTTGCCGCTTCTAACATTTTCGCATTGAAGTCGTTTAAACGTGAGGATACCGTCACAACCACATAAGGTAAGCAGAACGTAATATGTGCAAATAATAAAGACCAGAAGCCCAACGCTACACCGACTAACATAAATAAGGCAAGTAAAGATACTGCCATTACAATATCAGGTGACATCATTACCACAAACAACATACCACCAACAAATTGTTTTCCACGGAAACGATAGCGATAGAGTGCAATCGCCGTTAATGCACCGATTAATGTTGCAAAAGTCGCTGAGAAAAAGGCTATGGTAATTGAGTTTGTTGCCGCTTGAGTTAGCGTATCATTGTTAAATAAACGCTCATACCAGTTCCAGCTAAAACCTTTCCAGCTTAAACCATAACGATCAGCATTAAAGGAATTGATGATTAAAATGATGATTGGAATGTACAAGAATGCGTACACGACAAACATAAAAAAGCTTTTCAATACGCGATTCATTATTCTAACTCCATTTTCTTATTCATCAGTTTATTTGCACGGTAGTACACATAAATCATTAATGCCATCAAGACAGTTAATGCAATACTGATTGCAGAGCCAAATGGCCAGTTACGCGTGACAAGGAACTCACTTTTAATGATATTACCTACAAGCAATACTTTCGCACCGCCTAATAAGTCTGCCACATAGAACATACCCATTGCAGGAAGCAAAACTAATAAGCAACCCGCCACAATTCCCGGCATTGTTAATGGAATAATTACTTTAACAAAGCGTTGGAACGCATTTGCACCCAAATCTTTTGCTGCTTCTAATAAACGTCCATCAATTTTTTCAATCGAAGAATAGAGTGGCAAAATCATAAAAGGCAATAATATGTAAACCAAACCGATAATCACCGCAATTTCGGTATTTAATATACGGATTGGCTCGCTAATCATACCCAAAGATAGCAAGGTTTTGTTTAGAACGCCTTTAACGCCAAGGAAAATCTTCATTCCGTAAATACGGATAAGCGAGTTCGTCCAGAATGGCAACACCACCAAAAAGAGCAAAAATGGACGATATTTCGCAGGCAATTTCGCAATCATAAAGGCAAACGGATAGCCCACCACCAAACAAATAATGGTTGCAATCCCAGCCATACAGAGCGAGTTCCACAATACTTGTGAGTAAAGTGGATCAATCAAACGACCATAGCTTTCAAGGGAAAACGTAAATTCAATCAGATTACTACTGTCTTTGGTCATAAAACTGGTGAATAACACCAGTAAGTTCGGGATTAATACAAAGAAAATTAACCAACCGAAGATAACCGCTACAGTAATATTTTGAAATTTCTTACTAGCAGTCTTCATCGTCGAGTACAACCTCCCAGCCTTCGTGCCACGTTAATGCCACTTTTTGTCCTACAGAGTGATCCATATGCGGATCGTCTTCATTGAAGAACTCGCTCACTAACACTCTCATTTGGTTATGATCTAACACCACATTAGACTCAAGGGTCATACCTTTATAAGTACGGTCGCTAACGTGTCCAATCACCGCTTTTGCACTTTCGTTTTCATCAAGCTCTTCAATTACAATATCTTCTGGACGAAGCAATACTTTCAGTTTTTGATTTGGATGAACAGGTAATTCCGTATGAATTTCGCAAATACGACCTTTCACATTGGCTCTTACCGTTTTTTCTGTCACACGCTCAATCACCGTTGCATCAAACACATTGATTTCGCCGATAAAACGCGCTACGAACAAGTTACTTGGTTCTTCATAGATCTCACGAGGCGAGCCATCTTGTTGGATCTTACCTTTGTTCATTACGATAATACGATCCGACATTGTTAATGCCTCTTCTTGATCGTGGGTAACGAAAATAAAGGTAATACCTAATTGACGTTGCAACTGTTTTAATTCGTGTTGCATTTCTTTACGCAATTTATAGTCAAGAGCAGAAAGCGACTCATCTAATAACAACACTTTCGGCTGATTAACCACCGCACGAGCAATCGCAATACGTTGTTGCTGACCTCCTGAAAGCTGTGACGGCTTACGCGGTGCCATTTCTTCCAAACGCACCATACGTAACGCTTCCATTACACGAGGCTTGATTTCCGCTTCTGGCACTTTTTGCATACGCAAACCGAAAGCGACATTATCAAAAATGGTCATATGAGGGAAAAGTGCATAACTTTGGAAAACCGTATTTACTGGACGTTGCTCTGCATCAACATTCGATACATCTTGTCCGTCAAGAATAATTGAACCATCAGTTAAATCTTCAAAACCTGCAATTAAACGCAATACCGTTGTTTTACCACAGCCAGACGGACCAAGAATGGTTAAAAACTCACCGTCATTAATTGTAAGATCTAAGCCATCAATAATTGTTTTTTCACCATAACGTTTCGTTATAGAACGAAGCTCAATAATTGGTTTTTGCTCTAACTTTTCCATTGATTTTTGTTTTCCCCCTAGGGCATAAATTGAGAAAATGCAAAAAAAGCTGACTAAAAATTCAGCACCTAGCAACATAATAAATATGTTCTTGAAATAGCTTGCAATGATATAGCGAATGGGGGGGGGAATGAAAGCAAAAATTTGCAATTTTAAGGAAATTATTGAAGTATTTTCTCATAATTTCAGACCAACTTTGTCTAAAGTTTTCCATAGTAAGTTTAATATTAGGCTTAGATGCATTACAAAATCGCTAGATTGTTGCATAATATTATTACAAGATGGAAGTATAGAAACTTAATATAAATAATTATTGAGTTTAATTGCATAATTATGCATAATAATCACCAAGACAAGCGGTGAGAAACCGCCTTTTATTTGCAATTTAATTTATAAAGGATACTGGATATGGCACTTTGGGGTGGACGTTTCACACAACAAGCAGATCAACAATTCAAATATTTCAACGATTCATTACGTTTTGACTACCGCTTGGCGTTACAAGATATTGACGGCTCAATTGGTTGGGCAAAAGCCATTCATTCCGTAGGGATCATCAATCAAGCGGAATTAGTCGAATTAATTGCGGCGTTAAAGCAGTTGCGTGCAGAAGTTGCCCCTAATTTAGCCATTGTGCTACAAGAAGATGCGGAAGATATTCATAGCTGGGTTGAGCTACAACTGATTAAAAAAGTCGGCGATCTCGGTAAAAAACTGCACACAGGACGTAGCCGTAACGACCAAGTTGCCGTAGATATGAAATTATGGTGTAAAGCCCAAGTGCTTTCACTACAAGAGTCTATCCGTGCGTTACAAGAAAAATTGGTGGAAACCGCAGAAGCTAACCAACTTTCTGTCATGCCGGGTTATACCCATTTACAACGTGCTCAGCCGATCACCTTTGCCCATTGGTGTATGGCATATTACGAGATGTTAGAACGAGATTACAGCCGTTTAACCGATGCTTATAAACGAATGAATACTTGCCCACTAGGTTCAGGGGCGTTAGCGGGTACGGCTTATGCAATCGACCGTGATTTACTCGCACAAGATCTTGGATTTGAAACCGCTACTCGCAACAGCTTAGACAGTGTATCTGACCGTGATCACGTTTTAGAACTTTTAGCTGCGGCTTCTATTAGTATGATGCACCTTTCTCGTTTTGCCGAAGATCTCATCATCTTTAACAGTGGTGAATCTCACTTTGTCGAACTCTCAGATCGTGTGACTTCAGGTTCATCATTAATGCCACAGAAGAAAAACCCTGATGCCTGTGAGCTTGTGCGTGGTAAAACTGGGCGTGTGTTTGGTGCGTTAAGCGGTTTATTAGCAACTTTAAAAGGCTTGCCGTTGGCTTACAACAAAGATATGCAGGAAGATAAAGAAGGGATTTTCGATGCGATTGAAACATGGCAAGCGTGTGTCAATATTTCAGCATTAGTGTTAGAAGATATTAAAGTCGATACTGAGCGTACCAAAGAAGCTGCACAGCAAGGTTATGCAAATGCAACAGAACTTGCAGATTACTTGGTTGCAAAAGGTATTCCGTTCCGTGAGGCACACCACATTGTTGGTGAAGCAGTCGTTTATGCAATTAGCCAGAAGAAAGCATTAGAAGAGCTAAATTTAGATAAGTTTAAACAATTCCATTCTGCGATTAATGATGATGTTTATCCGATTTTATCGTTAGACTCTTGTTTGACAAAACGCTGTGCCAAAGGTGGCGTGAACTTAGAGCGTGTAGCTGAAGCGATTGCCGCAGCAAAACAAAATCTAAATCAATAATAAGAATAGGGATGTATCGTTACATCCCTTTTGTCTATATAAAAGGAGCAAATATGACAAAACAACTTACCCCAGAGCTTGTATTGGTCGATTACAACCAAATTCCAGTACTTGAAATTGCTCACCCGAAAGTGAAAGCGAAGGTGGCTTTACAAGGTGCGCATTTATTGAGCTGGCAACCTGTTCACTCTGAGCAAGATGTTTTTTGGCTCAGTGAAGTTGAGCCGTTTGAGCAAGGCAATGCTATTCGTGGTGGCGTGCCGATTTGTTATCCGTGGTTTGGTGGTGTAAAACAACCCCCACACGGTACCGCTCGTAATCGCTTGTGGGAGCTATCTCACTATCAAGTCCAAACGGATCAGGTCAAACTTGAGTTCAGTTTGTTTGATGAAAACCAGCAATTAGAAGCAAAAATGGAGATGGAATTAGGGCTAACTTGTCAGTTGCGTTTTACCCATTTAGCTCAAGGCGAAGCACAAGTGGCATTACATAGTTATTTTAATGTCAAAAACATTGAGCAGGTGGAACTGTTTGGCTTACCAGAACAGACCTTTAATTCCCTTATTCAGCAACAGCAAGCGGTTAGTTCGCCACGCAAAATTGCAGAATTAGTTGATGAGATTTATCGTGCTAACCAACAACCAACGCTGATCCAAGATCTTGGCTATTCCCGTCAAATGATGGTTGAACATCAAAATGCCAGCGAAGTAGTGGTTTGGAACCCGTGGCATAAGGCAATGAGCGGAATGAGTGAAACGGGATATCGAACGATGGTTTGCGTTGAAACTGCACGGATTTATCAATTAGTGCAATCAGGCGAACAAGTTAGTGTGAAGATTAGCGTCAAATCCCTGTAATTTATGATATGATTTACCCTATCAAGCCCGATAGGGCATTTTTATTTTGAGAGAATAGTATGACAATGTTAAAAAATGATCGTTATTTAAAAGCATTATTGCGTGAACCTGTTGATACGACACCTGTTTGGATGATGCGTCAAGCAGGGCGTTATTTGCCTGAATATAAGGCGACCCGTGCAGAAGCAGGGGATTTTATGTCGTTATGTCGCAATGCGGATTTAGCGTGCGAAGTGACTATTCAGCCTTTACGTCGTTATGCGTTAGATGCGGCAATTTTATTCTCTGATATTTTAACTATTCCAGATGCAATGGGATTAGGCTTAAGTTTTGGAGCAGGGGAAGGCCCTAAATTTGCTCGTCCGATTGAGCGTAAAGCCGATGTCGATCATCTGCCTATTCCTGATCCTGAACAAGAACTGCAATATGTGATGAATGCGGTGCGTACCATTCGCCGTGAGTTGAAAGGCGAAGTGCCATTGATTGGTTTTTCGGGCAGCCCGTGGACATTAGCGACTTATATGGTTGAAGGTGGAAGTAGCAAAGCCTTTACCAAAATCAAAAAAATGATGTATGCCGAGCCTGCATTGCTACACGCTCTGTTAGACAAACTGGCTGACAGCGTTATTCTTTACCTGAATGCACAAATTAAAGCTGGTGCTCAGTCGGTAATGGTCTTTGACACTTGGGGTGGCGTATTGGCACACCGTGATTACAACGAATTTTCCTTACGCTATATGCACAAAATCGTCGATGGCTTAATCCGTGAAAACGACGGAAGAAAAGTGCCTGTGACCTTATTTACAAAAGGCGGTGGTCTATGGTTGGAAGCTATCGCTGACACAGGTTGTGACGCAGTAGGATTAGACTGGACGGTAGATATTGCTGATGCTCGTCGTCGTGTCGGACACAAAGTTGCATTGCAAGGCAATATGGATCCAAGCGTACTTTATGCAAGCCCTGAACGTATCGAACAAGAAGTCAAAGCGATTTTAGCTGGCTTTGGGCAAGGCTCAGGACACGTCTTCAATCTGGGACACGGTATCCATCAAGATGTTCCGATAGAAAGTCCGAAAGTGTTTGTGGATAGCGTTCATGCCTTTTCACAGCAGTATCACAAATAAGGATAACGAATGAGAAACCCTATTCATAAACGTATCGAGCGTTTTGAAACTTGGCAACATCTTACCTTTATGGCGTGTTTATGCGAACGTATGTTGCCTAACTTTCAACTCTTTTGCGAGGTCAGTAAGCGGTCAGATGATGCTAAAACTTTTCAAAATATTCTCAATTTAGTTTGGGAACATCTGACTGTCAAAGGGGCAAAAATCAATTTTGAGGACCAACTCGAAAAATTGGAAGCCATTATTCCTGATGTGAATGAATTTGATTTTTACGGCGTATTCCCTGCTGAAGATGCCTGCCACGCCTTAGCGGAAGTTTTACATAGCATTATCGCGGGAGAAACGTTGGAGCAGGCAATCAAGATTAGCCAAATTTCACTTTCGACAGTGGCAGCCTACTTAGAAACACAAGCAGATCGCAGTTTAAACGAACAAGAGCTTAAAAATGCCCCTGAAATTCAAGATGAATTAGATGTGCAATGGCAAGTTTATCGTTTGCTTAACGAGTGTGAAGAAAGGGACGTTGAACTCATTTTAGGGCTAAAAAATGAGATTAGAACGAGTGGGATTAGTAACATTGGGTTAAATTTTAATCAAAAAATGTGATTTAGCTAACAAATTTTGCATTATTTGCTTTGAGAAATGGGCTGTTTGAATTAAGCTACACATTGCATTTTGCAATTTTATTTGGCAATTAACGCCATCTTAACTGATACACATCTTTAGAGGATAAAACTATGAACAAAACTGAGTTAGTCGATGCAATCGCAGCAGGTGCAGATTTAAGCAAGAAAGATGCTAAAGCAGCATTAGAAGCAACTTTAAACGCAATTTCTGAAAGCCTTAAAAAAGGTGATTCTGTTCAACTTATCGGTTTCGGTACTTTCAAAGTAAATCACCGTAAAGCTCGTACAGGTCGTAATCCAAAAACTAACGAAGCAATCGAAATCCCAGCAGCTAACGTTCCAGCATTCGTTGCAGGTAAAGCATTAAAAGACTTAGTAAAATAATTCTTTTACAAAGTGTTTTGCTAGAAGCCTAGAGAATATTTAGGCTTTTTTGCGTTTATCAGATTGTGATTTTCCGTTACAATAGCGATATTTGAAATACAGATAAACAAGACAACAATGAAAGCATCTATTATTAATAAACTAGACAGCCTAAGCGAACGCTACGAAGAGCTACAAGCCTTACTTGGCGATGCAACTATCATCAGCGATCAAGAAAAATTCCGTGCTTATTCCAAAGAGTACTCTCAGCTGGAAGAAGTGGTTGGCACTTTTAATCGTTGGAAAAAATTATATAGCGACATAGAAGAAGCACAAATCTTACTTGATGATCCCGATATGAAAGAGATGGCAGCAGAAGAGATCGAGGCAAACAAAGCTGAAATCGAACAACTTGAACAACATCTGCAAATCTTATTGTTACCAAAAGATCCGAATGATGAATATAACTGCTTCCTTGAAATCCGTGCTGGAACAGGCGGTGATGAAGCAGGTATTTTCGCAGGCGATTTATACCGTATGTATAGCCGTTATGCAGAAAGCAAACGCTGGAGAATTGAAGAATTAAGTGCTAACGAAAGTGAACAAGGCGGATATAAAGAGATTATCGTCAAAATCAGCGGTGAAGGCGTTTACGGACAGCTCAAATTTGAGTCGGGCGGTCACCGTGTACAACGTGTACCGAAAACCGAATCGCAAGGGCGTATTCACACTTCCGCTTGTACGGTCGCAGTAATGCCTGAATTACCAGAAAGCGAAATGCCAGAAATCAACCCTGCGGATCTGCGTATTGACACCTACCGTTCATCAGGTGCGGGTGGTCAGCACGTTAATACCACCGACTCTGCGGTGCGTATTACCCACATTCCAACAGGTATTGTGGTGGAGTGTCAAGACGAACGTTCACAACACAAAAACAAAGCTAAAGCACTTGCGGTACTTGCATCACGCATTGTCCAAGTTGAGAAAGAAAAACAAGCGCAAGAGCAGGCAGATACTCGCCGTAACCTACTTGGCTCAGGCGATCGTTCAGACAAGATCCGCACTTACAACTACCCACAAGGGCGTGTAACCGATCACCGCATTAACTTGACCGTTTACCGTTTAGACGAAGTGATGAATGGTAAAATTGATGAGTTAATTCAGCCGATTATTACCGAATATCAAGCGGATCAGTTGGCGGCGTTGTCGGATCAGAATTAATCTATTCTTAGGGGGAGAAATCCCCCATATTGAGATATTCTCTATGGCTCAAATTCACTCGCAATGGCAATTCGGCATCACACCAAATTATTTAGCCACATTAGTTCTGGCTGGTAAAAAAACAGCGACTTGCTCTGGCAAAATGTTCTATTCCCTTGAAAATGGAGATAAATATCCTGTTCAAGATGAATTGCATACTATTTTAGATAGCCAAAATCAGCCTTTAGTGACAATAAAATTGACGGAAGTGACTTTTAATACCTTAGGCAAAGTATCTGAAGCCTTTGCAATTGCAGAAGGCGAAGGCTCTTTGGATGAATGGAAATCGTTACATCAACATTTTTTTAGTCAACAATTAAATCAACCGATTAGCGATGAATTTGAGCTCGTATGTGAACGTTTTGAAGTGGTGAAGATTTTTAGTAAAACCTACCAACAATGGCTCACTTTTGCCGAACAAACCCTGCTTGAAAACGGATCACAGGATCCGTTTTTAAACGCCAAAGCCGATGCCAACATTCTGCTACAAGCGGTAACAAAACGTTCAAAATCTGCAATTTTTGCTTTTGCCGAAACAGAACTGAACGAAAGCGAACTACGCCAACTTGCCGAGCTACTTGCTCGCCGATCCAAAGGTGAGCCGATGGCATACATCTTGGGCGAAAAAGAGTTTTGGTCGTTGCCTTTGGCGGTATCAATGGCAACTTTAATCCCCCGTCCTGATACGGAACGTTTGGTCGAAGTTGCGTTGGAATGGGCATACAAGCGGTTAGCGACTCAAGAAAAATTGCATATTTTAGATTTAGGCACTGGCACAGGGGCGATTGCTTTAGCGTTAGCAAGTGAACTAGGCAAAAAAGCGGATATTATTGGGATAGATAAACAGCCTGATGCAGTAGAACTTGCAGAAAAAAATCGTCAGAAATTAGAATTTGACAATGTCCGCTTTTTACCAAGTGATTGGTTTGAAGCCTTGAAAAATCAACGCTTTGATCTTATTGTGAGTAACCCGCCCTACATTGATAAAGATGATGAAAGCTTAACACAAGGTGATGTTCGTTTTGAACCATTAACCGCACTGGTTGCCGAACAAAACGGGCTGAGTGATTTGCAAAAAATTATCCAAAACGCACCGCTTTATTTAACCCAAAACGGGGCGTTAATGTTAGAACACGGTTGGCAACAAGCTGCGAGTGTTCAAGATATTTTCCAACAAAATCAATGGAATGCAGTCACCACATTCCAAGATTATGGCGGTAATGATAGAGTAACAGTAGCAATATGGACAACATAATTAACGATATTTTCCAAGAGATTAAAAAGCCTAAAAGCGTGGTAAATAAAGTTCAGCTTCAGAAATTTCTTTACCGTGAGTTAGCTCGCTTAACCTTGATGATTGACGATAATCTGTCTGAATCTCAGGTGTTAGGCTTGATGTCAGTACTTGTCAAAAAAGCTCGCTATGATGTGAATGGGGAAAGTGATGAAGAACGTTTAAACCAACTATTAACTTTAGTTTATCAAGAATGGGGCTTTCATTGTCATCACGCCGAGTATTTCTATACAGATAACTTATTGATTAATAAAGTTATTCGCAAATTCCGTGGAATGCCTGTTTCTTTAGGGGCAGTGGTGCTTTATTTAGCAGCTTCACTGAATTTACCTCTATATCCGGTCAATTTCCCGACACAATTAATTTTGCGAGCTGAATTGAAAAATGAGCAAGGCAGAACGGAAGTGAAATTTATCAATCCGTGGGACGGCTCTGAGCTAAGCCGTGAAAAATTGGAAAAATGGCTCGAAGGGGAAATGGGCTACGGCGTAGAATTAAACCAAGAGTATTTGCGCATAGCGGAAGAAGATGAGCTATTAGAGCGGTTAGAAACGGTATTTAAAATGGCTTTAACTCGTGAAGGTAAATATGAAGAAGCACTGCGTTTAATCGAATATCGATTGGCTATTAGTCCTGAAGATCCGTATGAAATCCGTGATCGTGGAATGATTTTAGCGAGTATGGATTGCTATCAAGCAGCTTTTGATGATTTAAGCTATTTTATCGATCAATGCCCTGACGATCCTTCTGCAATGATGTTAAAACTTGAAATTGCAGGGCTTGAGAAACAGAGTAAGGCGAGTGTTTTACATTAAATACAAACATTCTCTCCCGCTTGCGGGAGAGAGACAGCTAAAAATAGCGTGAGGCTATTTTTAGCAGAGAGAGGGCGCAAGCGGTTAGATTTGGTGAAATATTTGCAAAGCCCTCTCCCTCCGCAAATTCTGCGAATTTGCTCCACCCTCTCCCGTAAACGGGAGAGGGAAATCATATTTAGTTTGCGAAATTATTAAGGATTTCTTATGCAACAAAAAACAATCTCTCTCGGCAATATCGACATTGCAAATAACAAACCTTTCGTATTATTTGGGGGAATGAACGTACTTGAAAGTCGTGATATGGCAATGCAAGTCTGTGAAAAATATGTCGAAGTTACGCAAAGATTAGGCGTGCCTTATGTCTTTAAAGCTTCATTCGACAAAGCAAACCGTTCATCTATTCGCTCTTATCGTGGGCCTGGTATGGAAGAAGGTTTAAAAATTTTCCAAGAGTTGAAAGACACATTCGGTGTCAAAATCATCACCGACGTACACGAAATCTATCAATGCCAGCCTGTTGCAGAGGTGGTTGATATTATCCAGCTACCTGCATTCCTTGCTCGTCAAACAGATTTAGTCGAAGCAATGGCTCGTACAGGTGCAGTTATCAACGTGAAAAAACCACAATTTTTAAGCCCAGGACAAATGGGAAATATCGTAGAAAAAATCGAAGAGTGCGGTAACGATAAAGTGATTTTATGTGACCGTGGTACAAACTTTGGTTACGATAACTTAGTCGTGGATATGCTTGGTTTTAACGTAATGAAAAAAGTGTCAAAAGGTTGCCCAGTGATCTTTGATGTCACCCACTCATTACAATGCCGTGACCCATTTGGCGCAGCGTCAGGCGGTCGTCGTGATCAAGTAACAGAACTTGCTCGTGCAGGTATGGCGATTGGTTTGGCAGGTTTATTCCTAGAAGCTCACTCAGATCCAAACAAAGCAAAATGCGACGGTCCATCAGCCCTTCCGTTGTCTAAGTTAGAAGCCTTTGTTTCACAAATGAAAGCGATCGATGATCTCGTGAAATCTTTTGAAGAGATTGATACGTCTAATTAAGTTTATCTGTAGGGGCACACTACATAAGCGGTCACTTTTAGGAAAAATTTTGCAAATGTGAATTGGGAGAATAAAAATGAAACAGTCCATTCGCCACAATAAAATTATCGAATTGGTTAATCAATTAGGCTATGCCAGCACGGAAGAGCTTGTTGCTCAATTGAATGTGAGCTCTCAAACAATCCGACGTGATCTGAATGAACTTGCCGAAAATAGCTTAATTCGCCGACATCACGGCGGTGCAGGTGCGCCTTCTACCAGCGAAAATAGCGATTACATTGAACGTAAACAGTTCTTCTCTCTGCAAAAAGAGTGTATCGGAATGAAAGTCGCTGAGATGATCCCTGATGGTGCTTCACTCTTTATTGACATTGGCACTACCCCTGAAGCAGTTGCCTTTGCACTACTTTCCCATAAAAACCTTCGAATTGTCACCAATAATTTAAACGCCGCTCATATCCTTAAAGAAAAAGAAGATTTTCAAATTACAATTGCAGGCGGTGGTTTACGCACCGATGGCGGTATTATTGGCGAAGCAACCGTCAATTTCATCAATCAATTTCGTTTAGATTACTGTATTTTAGGCATTAGTGCGGTAGAATCTGATGGTTCAATGATGGATTATGATTACCACGAAGTACAAGTTAAACGTGCGTTAATGCGAAATGCTCGCAATGTGGTTCTTGTTTCCGATCATTCCAAATTTGCTCGCAATGCGATTGTGCGTTTAGGCGATGTCAGAGAAGTGAATTATCTCTTTACTGATCGCCCATTGCCAATAGAATTGCAAAACCATCTTATTCACAGTGATGTCGCTGTGCATATTTGTAACGAAAAATAAGAATGAAATCACATTTTAGTCAAGACAAATGGTTGGCTTATATGCAATTAATGCGTTTAGATAAGCCAATCGGTACTTTTTTATTACTTTGGCCGACCTTATGGGCGTTATTTGCAGTGGCAGATGGCGTTCCGCCTTTACCTATTTTAATCATCTTTGTGCTTGGCGTAATTGTGATGCGTGCGGCAGGCTGTGTCATCAACGATTATGCCGATCGCCACATTGACGGTAACGTAAAACGAACATCACAACGTCCACTTGCCACAGGCAGAGCCACAGCAAAAGAAGCCAAAATACTCTTTGCCACACTGATTTTTATTGCCTTTCTGTTGGTATTACAATTAAACCTTTATACTCTTGGCTTATCTGTGATTGCCGTTGCTTTAGCCACTGTTTATCCTTTTATGAAACGTTACACACATTTACCCCAATTTGTACTGGGAATGGCGTTTGGTTGGTCAATTCCAATGGCATACGGAGCGGTAAGTGAAACCTTACCCCTAAAGTGTTGGCTACTCTTTTTTGCTAATCTTGCTTGGACGGTTGCCTACGACACCCAATATGCAATGGTGGATAGAGATGATGATTTACGAATCGGTGTAAAATCAACTGCAATTTTATTTGCTCAATACGACAATAAAATCATTGCCTTATTGCAAGCAACTGCATTAGTCCTACTCACGATTTTTGGAAAAATAAGCCACTATTCAACCGCTTACTTTATTGCATTAGGGCTAACTGCTACCTTATTTATCTACCAATGCAAACTCACCAAACAACGTGAACGAGAAGCCTGTTTCAAAGCCTTTTTAAATAATCACTATGTAGGAATGGGGATCTTTATTTCGATTTTAATCGGCATTTACACCGCTTAGTATTGAAATAGTGTTGAAAATAAAAACAACCGATTGAAACCACACGATTTTTACTTGCAACCTTAACCGAAGCCCCCTATAATGCACTCATTCAGCTTGCCAGTGTGGCGAAATCGGTAGACGCAGCGGATTCAAAATCCGCCGCCCATAAAGCGTGTCGGTTCGAGTCCGACCACTGGCACCAACACACAATTAAACCGCTTTTTAGCGGTTTTTCTGTTTCTTATTTTTTCGTTCATTTTAATACACTATCACCATATACCACAAGGCTTCAAGCTACTTTCTACTTTTCCTATTCCTTCGTGTTCGTTCGCATTTATACATTTACAACCGCAAATTTTAGGGGTATATTTAGGGGTATGAAATCCACTTTATACCCTTAAATCTTTTTTTAGGGGGAACGTACCCCTAAAAACACGTTAAAGCTAGGTAGAACGTATGGCAAGACCTGCTAAAGAGCTTCATAAAACCACAATACAAAATGCAAAACCTGCCGAAACTGATTATAAGATGATGGACGGAAAGGGACTTTTTCTATTGGTGAAAAAAAATGGTTCCAAAATATGGCGGTTTAGGTATGTTCGTCCAAATACAGGCAAGCAGACTGATTTAAGTTTAGGCGAGCTAAAAAACCTATCACTAGCACAAGCAAGAGCATTACGAGATGAATACCGCTTGCTTATTTCCAAAGGGATTGACCCACAAATTCACCGTAAAGAACAAGAGCAAGCGAAACAACTGCAGCAAGAAAACAGTTTTTTAAATGTGTGTGAGCGTTGGTTTAGAGATATTTACCCTTTAAAAGCCCACAATGAAGAAACGAGGCGGAAGAATTGGGAGCGGTTAGAAAGGCACGTTTTCCCTATCATTGGCAATTTACCGCTGGAAGAAATCAAACCTCGATTGTTGGTGGGGCTGTATTCTCAAATTGGGGCAAGTAATACGCTAGATAAATTACACCGCTTGATTAAAGCCACAATGGATCACGGCATTAAATTAGGCATTATCGAAAGCCACAATTGCAACATTGCAAAAGATGATTTTGTTGCACCGCTGGCAAAAAATCACCCTGCGATTATGCCCGATGAATTACCCGAGCTATTAACGGCAATGAATAACGCCTATTTAAGCAAGAGAATTAAGCCTAATACGTTACTAGCTTTTAACCTGACTATGCTTACAGGCTTAAGACAAACCGAGCTTACAAGGCTTGAATGGCGGTTTATTGATGAAAGTGAGCAGTATTTTATTATTCCAGCCAAGCGAATGAAGCAATCTAGGAAGATGAAAGAGCAACCGATAGATCACATTATCCCGATTTCGTCACAAATGGCACGGTTACTAGCCACAATCCGCCAAAGATACGGTTACAGCCGTTATATTTTCCCGAGTACAGAAAGCAACAGCGGAACCATTGGCAAGGACACCGTAGCAAAAGCATTAAGAGAAAACGGCTACGAGGGCAAGCAAGACGCACACGGTATCAGATCGATATTTAGAACCTATTTAACCAGTATAGGCGTTCCCGTGGTGGTTGCTGAGCTTGCTCTAGCTCACCATTCAATAGGTAAAGAGAAAACGCAAGCAGTCTATGACCGCTGGCAATTTATGGAAGAACGTAAGCAAGCATTACAAGCTGTAGGCGATTATTGCGAGCAATGCGGAATGATGTTTGAAATTGAGTAAATAACAGATTTTTGGCGGAAATTGACCGCTTGTAAGGGGAATGTATGAGTTATCTTCAAGATTTAAAAACTAAATATGTAAATTCAGGATCGCAATTTTCTGAACTTGCCTATTTTCTATTTGATGAAATAGATTATATATTTGATAAAACAACGAATGAGGAAACGTTAAGACTGTTAAACGGTAACGGATTTTCTAATTATATACATGAGATAGTTAAGAAAATCGAATTTAGAAAACAAATAGAATATATTGATAAACTAACAAAAAATGACCCTGTTTTTAGAGGTGTGTTTTTTAATGGTAATATACTTGATGTTACACAAGCACAAAAATACATAACAGACAATTCTAAAGAATTTAAAATTGAATTATCCGATATTGTATTATCAGTTATTGATGAAATGAGTTGTACGCCTTTTAACGAGACATTGAAGGGGTATGAATTAATAGGATTTATTGCTCTTTACTGGTTGCAAAAGGCAATAAAAATATCGAATAAAGAAGTTATTAAAATTCAAACAGGGAAACACTGCAAACAACTTCAAAAAACCATGATCCACAACAAAGGCGAGGCAATGAAATTTTGTTTATTGTCAGCAGAAGCAGTTATTCAAGCACATCACTTAAGACATTTAAAAATTTACAGAACCTTAATAGAAACAGCTAAGTATCTAATAGAAAAAGCTAAAATAGAGCACAATGACGAAATTGCAAGAAAGGCAATATCAGATAATGCAAAAAATGCAGTAAGCAAAAGGCATAGTAAAACTAATGAATTAAGGAAACAAGCAATTGAAGAATATAAAGCTGAAAGTGCACGATATATGGAGCAGAATATTAGGTTAAGTAAAAATCATTTTGCTGAACAGTTCGCTTTAAAACATAATCTAAACTACGGTACAGTTCGTAATAATTGGCTAAAAGGAAAAGTATAAATAGTTTAGTTCCCTGTCTTTTACAAGTAATGCCCTAGCTTTTACAAGTAACGCCCTGACTTCTACAAGTACAGGGCATTTTTTTTGCCTAAAACACGCCCACAATACGCCCCGAATACAAAAACAACAACGCAAAGGAGCGTAAAAGATGGAAACATTAAACCCAACCCAAACCACCCACCAAAAACAATTGCTTGATGTTCAAGAAGTGAAAGCTATCACAGGGCATTCAGTCACCACTATTTACAAATACGTCAAGGAGGGCATTTTCCCACAACCTAAAAAATGTGGCCGTTCCACTCGTTGGAGATTGGCGGACATTATGGAATATGTAAACAGCTAAGGCACATTCACGAGGTAACATCTTATGAAACAGCTTATTTATCCAACCCGAAAAGCAAAATCTATCACCGCACTACTAGAACACCCACAAGGCATAAGTGGGCGAGAGATTGATTTTAAATACTTCATCAATAGCGGACGCAATGAGGTGACGGAATTACCAAGACTACACAATATTGCCATTCACAAAACCGAAAGACCAAACCAATACGGAACAGGGACTTACACCATTTACAGCTTCCCTAATGCAAAAGAAGCCTTGAAAGCTATCACCTTGCTAAATGGTGAGCGTGCTAAATGTGGTTTACCAATGCTGACTGAGTACGAAACACAACGCTATTTATCACAGTTTAAGGGGGAAGAATGCGAGTAAATAAAAACCTGCTCACTGAGCAACAGGAGCAAATCAACGAAGCGATTAAATTATTAGAAGCCTGTATCTACGGGGCAGTATTAGGTAGCGAGGGCGAGCCACTTACACAAACTGAAATCATTGAAGCAGTGATTGAAATGCTGAAAGGAGAAGATCGGTACTACGCTGAAGAGGTAGCAAATGACCGCAGTAATTAAATGCGTAATTGCCAAAATGAACCCTCTTGTAATGGATATGGCAATTAAGCACTACATTGAAAACGGCTCTAAAACGCCTCTATTCACGTTTAAGAGCTTGTATTCAGATGATGAACCTTACCCATTAGATGAATTGCTAATCGTGTTATCTGAGCGAATAGAAACGCTAGCGAGGGAATTTAAAGCAATGCCAAGCGATAGCCTATTACTTCAGTTATCGCCACTACGGAAGAAGTTTGATGCGTTGTACAAGATTTCAGTTAAGGAGCAAAACAATGACAAATAACGAACAAGAAAAAACACTTAAATATGACCTATCACCCCAAGGGATTGGCGAGCTAATGAAAGCACCGATTAAAGCAACGTTAAGCAGTTTAGATTTTCCCTATATTCGCATTGAGCAACAACAAGACGACAACGGCAAACCGTTTTATATCGGTATTTTGTGGTTAGAAATGGGCGATCAAATCATAATTGAAATGGCGGGAGCCACCGCATTTAAAGAAGCTCTAGCAATTATTGCTTATCAACAACAAGCCACCCAAACACCGTTACTGATTGATGATGAAGTGGCGGACAGTATCAGATATTTCTACGAGCATTCTCAATACGGTGACGGCGTAAATCCATTGATTGAACACTACACAGGTAATGAAATCACGTTGGAAATGATGGCTAAGGCTAATCGCAAACAAGTAGATTTGCTCTTTATGGAAAAACGCATTAAGGGGGAGCAATGCCAACCTTAGACAGACCAAAGCAAGAAAATTTTGCTCAGTATTTTGTTGAAACTGGCAACGCAAGCGAAGCCTATCGCAAGGCTTATAAAGCGGATGGAATGAAACCCGAAACGGTTCACCGCAAAGCAAAAGAGCTAATGGATAACGGCAAGATTACGGCAAGGATTGAGGAACTACAAGCTGAACACATAGAGCGACACAAACTGACAGTAGATGATTTACTAGATGAGCTAGAGGTAGCCAGAGAAAAGGCTTTAGAACGTGAGCAGTTAAGCGTTGCAGTATCAGCCACAATGGGAAAAGCAAAGTTACTAGGGTTAGATAAGCAAGTTATCAACCATACAAGCTCTGACGGCTCACTTCGCCCTACGGTTATTGAGTTGGTAGCACCAAATGAAAGTACAGCCTAGGGTTTTACTCAAAAATGAGAAAAACACTAGAACCTGAGAAAACCTGAGATTTAATGAACTTTCGCCACCTTAATTTTAAGGAGGCTAAATATATCGACGAACAAGGCAAAGCTAGAACAATCTGCCTTGTATTTCTTACGCAATCATTTGCCAATGGTGGCATAAAACAAAGCCCCTTAGCCTAAACACTAAGGGGCAATGGGGTAACATACTTATGAAAAACCATATTGTAAACATCAATAGAGATATTACTCTATTTCATTTAAAAATCAATCTTAATGAAAACATTTCACTTTACAAAATGCTAAGTGAGATTTATTCTGTTCACGTTGTAGCAAAATCTACAACCGAGCCTCAGAACTCGAACGATTTATACTTGGCGAATAGCACGCCCCAAGCGTGTTTTTTTATTCGTAGCACACGCACACCTAAAGAAAACACAGCCCCGAAAAATCGGGAGAGTGGTTTTCTCTCAATGGTAGCGTGTAATGGGAAAGGTTTCGCCCTTTGCTGTGTTCCAAGTATCGCAGTTTCTGAGCCCGTTACACGTTACCGCCCAAACCCTCAGAAGTTTAGCGGTAGCCTTCATAAATCATACTTGGAGCTATCAAAAATGATCTACAAATTCCTATGCTTAAACCGCACTAAGCACACCTACAACCAAGAAACCTTATACATTCAAGCCGACAGCGAAGAGCAAGCACGCTTACAGCTATCTGCGGACTATCGCCTATTGCTTGACCGTCCTATTGCAAAATTCAGAACAAATCAGACCGCTTGCCCAACCCCTGAACAAAATAACAGCTTGCCAAAAGTAAGCCGTTACGGGTATGATGATTGCACTACTACATACGAGGGCAACCGCAACCCTAATACAAGCGGTATTTTTTTATCTCAAATTTACACTTCTTTAGGCAAACACTGCCCGAAAAGTATCGAATTTGCGGTAAGGTTGATAAGCCGAGATAAGCCGAGTAATCGGACGAATAAGGCTAGCTATTCGTATGTAGCAGTTGAGACCTTATCGCACCCTATCAAACAGGGCGATATATCCTATTCATCACTAACTAAAACATACGACACTATGAAAAAACCAACCCAAACCCCAAGCGGAAACACCGCCCGAAATGTATCTATTGCCCTTTCATTTGCGACAAAAGGGGGCGTATATGCGTAATCAAAACAAAATCCCAACTCACTATGCTTTAGAGCAAGGCAAAGTAGGCAATATCCACCGTTACGCAGACTATGCTAAGTCAATTCTAACGCTTATTTCACACGATTATTCAGACGGAATGGACGGCGAAAGTGATGATTTTTTCACTAACCATAAAACCATTAGAACAGCCTTAGATGCAGTCAATCATTTCATTGAAGAAATCGAAGAAAACAGCAAAGACGGTGTATATATCAGCTTGAGAAAAGGGGGTGAAAATGAATAACCCATACCAACTCACAGGCTACACCGCCAACGGCAGAAGAACGCTACTAGGCACATTCGACAAGCACGGGCAAGCGGTGGCGGAAATGCAATCACGAAAAGCCGACCCTATGAATGTTTATATTGAATTTCGCATTGCTAAGGTTTACCAGTATCAAATCAACTGCTTCAACGACAAAGGCGAGCTAGTCAAATGTGGCATATACCAAGCCAAAGCACAGGCAGACCTAGCCTATCAAACGCTAAAGGCACAATACAAAGCCGTTGAAATGGTTTACATAGGAGGGCTAGGCGATGAGTAACATTCAGCACATCAAAATCCCTTTATCGTTGTTGGACCGAATGAACGTAGACCACGCGCGCATAAATGCCCAAATTAACGCAATGGCGGATAATCCGACCGCTTACACAGGTGAGGTATTAAAACACGCCCTAAGCGTTATTCAGTGGCATTTAAGCGAACAATCGGAGCAGTTGGAGGTTTTGCAAAGACACGCCCACAGAATTAATTGCTTGATTGATAAAACGGACGAGATTTTAAGCGAACAGGAAGCTAAACAAGCCTTTACAGCAAAATCTTATGAAACATTAAATCGACAAGATGAGCAGTTACTAAGGGGGAATGTATGAGCAAAGAATTAAACTGGGATAACTTCAGCGAAGCCGAAAAGGACGCTATCGCAATCGCTTACAAGAATATGCTAGACGGCACAGAGGAGCCGATATTTCCACGTTGCCATATTCTTTTTGACACACTCAGCGAGCTATTAGCCGATGTCTCAATAGTAAACCCTGAGCTATCGAGCCGTTTATGTGGTGAGTTGCAATGTATCGCTAAAGTGTTGCTAGAGCTTCCGCCAAGTCTGGCAAATCAAGAGGATATGAGCGACGAAGAAGTACAGAAAACGCTATTGCAAAACATTGTGGCTAGCTTTGTTGCTCGTCAATTTCATCAAATCATTGCTCAATGCAACACAGCTAGCCAAATGGCAGTAATGGGCTTAACAGGGGGCGAAAATGAAAGTATTCACTAAGCTAAAAAACGCCCCAAATATGAAACTGCAAAAACCTAATGCGGAGAATGCCTATATCATTATCGGCTCTCAAGCGTGGGATTTTGCCAAAGCTCCACCAGCTGAACGCACACAGGGAGAGATAGCACTTGATGATGTGTTACCACAGGGCGAGAAATCGCCCCCTATTGTGCTTACTGCTGAGGTTTTGGAAAACGTTCATCAATACCGCATAGCACCTAAAAAGGCTTATATCATCACGATACAGCGAGCTAATCACGGTGAAGATGTAAGCGGTGAGATCATGGATAAACTTTGCTTAAACCTTGCTAACAACACACAGGCTAAAATCATTCACTACATTGACGAAGCCGAGCAACACCTTGAAGATTTAAGCGGATATATCGAACGCATTCGACAAGGTGAAGCAATGGCGGAAAACGTGGCGGAAGTGACCGCTAGCGATGATGTGAATGCTGACATAGATAAACATAAGCCTTATGTAGAAAAACGCACAGAAAACGGCGTAGAGGGGCTTTATCGCATTACCCCGAAATATGACAAGGATACAGGCGAACTGCTATCAGAGCGTACAGAATGGCTTTCTGATGTGATTTCTGTAGTAGGTATAGGGCAAAGTGAAGCTGAACATTATCTCGTGCTAGAGTGGACGCCTGAGGGCAAATCGCAACCAGTCAAAGAGGCGTTATCCTTGGGGGATTTAGGCGAACGGGAGGGATGGCGACAGCTCAAAGCAAAAGGGCTACGCTTAACTACTCGCACCTACCTACGCAACGAGCTAGCGGACTATTTACAAAGTAGCGGTAAGCGTACCCTATGGCACATCACCAACGCTACAGGGTGGCATAATGGGGCTTATATTTTGCCAAATGGGGAAGTATTAGGCGAACCTGAAACACCCGTGCTATTTAATCGTCAATCCGCCACCGCCAGTGGATACGACACCAAAGGCACAATAGAGAGCTGGAGGCAAGAGATCGCCGATAACGTGCGAGTTAATCCCTCTATGATGTTAAGTATTGCTTGCGCTTTATCTGCCCCGATAATGAACATCATAGAGGCTGAGAGCTTTGGAGTTCACTTATTCGGTGGCTCAACCGCAGGCAAAACCACCACCGCTAACATTGCCAGCAGTCTATACGGACACCCTGACAAAATCCGTTTATCGTGGAACGCAACCGCTTTAGGGCTAATGAATGAGGCATCGGCAAGAAATGATAACTTTATGCCACTTGATGAAGTTGGGCAATCATCAACTTATAAGAGCGTTGAGCAAACCTCTTACGCTTTATTTAATGGCGTGGGGAAAATACAGGGAGCGAAAGACGGTGGTAATAGAGAGCTTCAACGGTGGCGGATTATGGTATTTTCTACGGGGGAGCTGGATATAGAGGGCTATTTATCTATGGGAGGCATTAAGATAAAAGCAGGGCAATTAGTCCGCTTGCTGAATGTGCCTATCACAAGGGCGAAAGTCTATCATTCATTCCCTGACGGCAAGGCACACGCCGACCACTTGAATTATGCGAGCAAGCAACACTACGGAGCCGTTGGCAGGGCGTGGATTGAGTGGCTAACAGTGGCGGACAATCAGAAAACACTGATTAGCGTTCATAGCCAAATAAAAGCCAAGTGGCTAGACCGCTTGCCAAGTGACGCAAGTCCACAGGTTCAACGAGTGGCCAGCCGTTTCGCTATCCTTGAAACCGCTTTACAGCTAGCGAGCTTTCTCACAGGGTGGGACACTTCCGCCAACGGTGAAGCCTTACTACACTGCTTCAATGAATGGATTAATATATTCGGGCTACATAGCCAAGAAGAGAAACAAATCATTGAGCAGGTGAACGGCTGGCTATTAGCAAATGCTGAGGGGCGGTTTATCGAATACCCAAACAACCCCGAACAGCGAGCCATCTCGAATATCGCAGGCTATAAAATCATTCCTCAACGAGATAATGAGATAGAGCACTTTTATCTGTATCCATTAGCCTTTGAGGAAGCGATAAAGGGACACGCAAAGGAGCAGGCTTGTAAAATCCTATCAGATAAAGGAATGCTATCTAAGGGCGAAAATGGCTATAGATACTTAGTAAGAATACCAAGCAGGATAGATCCGAAACGTACAAGATGTTATCTCGTTTTCCCACTTGTTGAAAGTGATGAAGCATAAAAACCATAACAAACCATATCATTAAGTGCTTTTTGTGGTCTGTATGCTACATTGATGATTTAAGAGCTTTCCAGAGATGGTTAGCTCTTTTTTTATCTTTGCAAAAAAAATTTTTTTTCATGCGCGTAGTTTTTTAGTAGTCCAATTAGTCCAAAATACCTATTAAAAAAATAATATCTTTATTTATCAATATATTACATAAAATTCATTGGACTAATTTGGGGTCGTTTTGGACTAATTTTGGGGCATTTTGGACTAATTTTGGGGCATTTTGGACTACTCAAAAAATGAACAATAAGAGTATTTTGTTAGTTTTGGACTAATTTTGGACTACATTGGACTACTCGATTAGTCCAAAAAATGCCACTTAAGTGTTTGATTTTAAAGGATTGGACTAATTGGACTAATTGGACTACTGTTTTTTACTAAATATAAAAAAATTTTTTTGAAACAGTAAAAGTGGCGGAGGGGTGGCGTTTTGGTTTCTGCGGATAATATCCCTTTTTATGCTACACATTTTGGCGGAATTTCGGAGCAGTACGTGCGTGTGAGGAGTAACGCAAGTAAGGCTGTTTTGACTGAGTGAATGGAAAGCTACTATTAACTACTACTAACTACTCAATACTAACAACGCTGATAAAGTCTACAAATGACTACAAAAGATTGAAATTATATTATAATGTAGTTACAATAAAATAACTTTAACCCCATAAATAGCCGTTATGCTGATTAATTATGACCCTAACAAAAGCAATAAGAACATCACTGAAAGAGGATTATCTTTTGATGAAGTGGCTTTTTTTGAATGGAAAACGGCAATCATCAAACAAGACGAACGTTTTCATTATCCAGAGCCTAGATTTGTGGCTGTTGGCTTTTTAAAAGGGCGGTTACACGTTCTTTGTTTTACGCCAATTCAGAACGGCGTAAGGGTTATTAGTTTTCGCAAAGCAAACAAAAGAGAGGTAAAACACTATGAAGCAATACAATCATCTAACTGATTTTGACGGGGAAGTAAGAGAGTTACAGGCTGACGACCTCCATCAATTCAAACCAATCAAAGATGTATTACCCTTAGATTTTGTGAATTTAGTCACCACACATCAAAACGAAATGGAACGGCAAGGAAAAATTAAAACAGGCAGAGGGAAGCAAAAGAAACCGACAAAACAAGCTATCACATTGAGGCTATCACCTGAAGTTATAGAAGCGTTTAAATCAACGGGGCAAGGTTGGCAAACAAGGATTAATGAAGTCTTATTGAAGCATATTCAAACAGTGTAGATGGCAATTTAAAATATATCAGAGATAACAGAGGTAAACCTTACATTTTTTGAATGTAGGGCTTTTTTGTGGGCTTTAAGAATTAGGGGCTTTATACAAAATTATACATAGGAAATATAATTATATATTTGCTCCAAATAAAAAGGTACTCCCGACGGGGTGGGGCTTTCCACGGGGTTACGGGCTCGTGGTTTTCGGCAATTTTTCGGGGTTCTAGCCATCATCATCTTTTGATTAAAAGTGAATAGTTATGCCTAGAATGATGGCGGTAGATGTTGAATTTGCTGATACTGGTTTTCTTCAGTCTCTTAAAATTGCAAGGCGTGTTATTTTAAGTAAATGGATTATCCTAAAATTAAATCATTTCCTCAATTTTGAGGAGATGACACCGAAGCATAGTTATATCACCATAGTAAAAAGTGAACTTTCTTCACCTGATCCGCCAATTTTAAAAACAACCCTATACAAGTGATAAACTTCAAAATGCTGTAGTGTTTAGCCGCTAAAAAATGATTAAATAATAATCTATTTATAGGCGTTTTTTTATTATAGGGGTACGTTTAGGGGTATGATTTAGGGTTTAAATATAAAATAACCTTTTATTTCAATATGTTACATTGCTTGAATGTATCCGACCACTGCACCAACATTCAATTAAACCGCTCTTTAGCGGTTTTTTATTTCTTATTTTTTCTTACATTTTCATACAATAGCACCTTACCGCACAAGGCTTCAAGCTACTTTCTAATTTTTGAAATTGCAAAAGTGTGGACAGGTAGTGTTTTGGTTTTGGCTGATAAATTCCCTTTTTAACTGCAGGTTTTGGTGAAGTGAATGAAAACCTACTATTAACCACTACTAACTACTCAATACTAGCAGGACTGATAAAGTCTATAAATGACTATAAACAGTTGAGATTGTTACAGCCGTTTATTTAGGTTTATGTTGATTTATACAAAATTATACATAGAATGTATAATTATACTTTCATCATATAATTCTATCTAAAATGAAAAGAACAGACCCTTTATATTTCCCAAGAAGTGAACTTGCTCAACGCCTTTTGACTAGCTTAAAAGATGGCATTACACACGCATTGACACTTTTCGCCCCTCGAAGAATGGGCAAAACTCAGTTTTTACTAAATGACATTCAACCCAAAGCAGAAGATATGGGCTTTAATGTTTTCTATTTCAGCTTTATGGATCAGGCAAATGACAGCAAAATACAACAAGCCTTTGTTTATGCCTTGCTTGATTTTCTAAACGACATCACACAGGGAAAAAGCAAGCTAATAGATACGCTGAAAAACATCAAAAGCCTTGATATTTTGGGCGTAGGCGTAGAATTAAATGATAAGGAAGAACAAGCACAAATCAACCTTAGCAGACTGTTAAACGAGATCGCAGAGAAGAGCGAAAAGCCAGTATTAATGTTGCTCGATGAAGTCCAAGAATTAGCACGAAGCAAAGGGAATGATGGGCTTATTCGTTCATTAAGAACAGGGCTAGATGTAAACCAGTCAAAAATTAAAGTGATTTTTACGGGAAGCAGTACAAACGGATTAAAGGCAATGTTTAACGATAACAAAGCCCCATTCTTTCATTTTGCCCACGTCTTGAATTTTCCGCATTTAGATAAAGCCTTTACGGACTTTTTGGCAGATATTTATTATCAACGCACGGGAAAACAGCTAGATAAAATCGCATTCTATCAAGCCTTTGAACGCCTTCATTTTACCCCGTTATATATGCGTGCTATTGCTCAAGATATGATTATTAACCCTGATTTAACGCTAGATGAAGCGATAAAGTACCGCCTATCACAAATGGAAGAACAAGGCGGAATTGCTAGCCAATGGCAACGTTTATCAGAGATAGAACGCCAATTATTGAAGCTAATCGCCAACGGTAACGGCACACCATACAGCAGGGAAACCCGTTTAATGTTGGCGGATGTAATCGGCATTGAAGACCTGACGGCAAGCACAATTCAAGGCAAGATCAAAAAACTAGAACGCAATGAGCTAATCACACGAAACATAGATAAAACGTTACAGATTAATAACCCACATTTTAAAACGTGGATAAAGGAAATGGATAGCCTTGAGCCTATCAAATAGGCTTTATCTGTTCCTGATAATTAAAAAGGTACTCCCAACGGGGTGGGGCTTTCCACGGGGTTGCGGCGGCGTGGTTTTCGGCAATTTTTGAATTTCTAAGCATCATCATCTTTGATTAAAAGTGAATGGTGACCCATAAAAGAATGGAGTACAAAAGTGCTAGTTTAGCTATTTTTTAATTATGATTAACACTTTTGCGTATTATGCCTGTTTTTTTTACACCCAAAACCATTGCCGTATATTGAATAATCCAACCCACACACAAGGCAAAAAACAAGGTGCTAATGCCGACTGTTCCGCCTAAGATAAAACCAAGCACACATACTGTCACTTCAATTGTCGTGCGAACTATCCCTACTTTCCAGCCGTATTTCTGACACATTCCGACCATTAAGCCATCTCTAGGCCCTGCACCTAAGTGGCACGAAAGGTAGAAGGTTGTGCTAATGCCAAACAGTAAAATAGCCCCTATCATTAGGATGAAGCGTGATAATAGGCTTTCGGGGGCTGGCACATATTGTACGGTTAAATCAATAAAGAGAGCGATCCAAAAAATATTGAGTAGTGTGCCTAGCCCGAAACGTAGTTGAAGTGGGATCCAAAGTAGCAGTACGATAACGCTGATAATGGCAACCACTGTGCCGATAGACAATCCCGTTTGTAACGCTACGCCTTGTGAGAAAACCGTCCACGGGCTTGAACCTAAATTTGCCAACACTAATAATCCATCAGCAATTCCCATTAGAATGGTTGCCATAGAGATCACACAGAGTGAACTGGGTTTAAGTTGCCATTGATGTTTTGCCGTCCAAGGCATTTCGGGAATAGGTGATTTTCTACTCATAGCGTAATGCTTCCGCAGGTTCGATTTTTGACGCTCGATAGGCTGGATACAGTGTGCAAACCAACGATAATACAATCGAAGAAAGTACAATCACCATGACTTGTTTTGAAACAATCTCTGTCGGCAACATCATTCCCGTAGGGTTAATTAAGCGAATAAAATCTCCTAAGTAAACCGTTGCTAACACACCAAATACTCCCCCGACTAATGCACCTATTACCCCAACAATTGCACCTTGAGCCACAAAAATTTGTGTTATTTGTCCTTTGGTTAATCCTTGGGTTTGCAAAATCGCAATTTCCCCTTGTTTATCAACCACCATTAAACTTAATGATGTCACAATATTTGAAATAGCCACGATAATAATCAGGCTAATCAATAAGCCCATCATATTTTTTTCCATTCTCACCGCTTGGAAAAATTCTCCTTTCTGTTCACGCCAATCATTAACCAGCCATTTATCAGAAGGAAATGCCGAAGGTAACTCCGTGACTAAAAAAGGATCAGTTAAAAATAAACGAACACCTTGGCTCTTGCCTTCTTCAATGCGTAACAAACGTCCAAAGTCAGCCAAATTTGCAAATAAGGTATAAGCACTCGCTTCATTATTTGAATAATAAATATCTGAAACAGTAAAAAGACGCTGAACAGGCACACGACCAAATGGAGTATATTGGCTATTTTCTGTAATCATCAAACGGATTTTATCACCCACATTTAGATCTAACTGATTGGCTAGGCGTGAACCGATCAACACATTAAAATCGCCTGCTGGTAACCGTTCTGATAAATCACTTACTTCCGTTAATAACGGATCATCACTATTTTTCTCAACGCCAATTAATTGCCCCGCATTCATGCCATGCTGACTTTGAATCATCACATTGGCACGGCTAATAGGAACAGATTTTTCCACATAAGTAGGTAAATTTAACGTCTGTTCTTTGTGCCAAGCTTCATTTATGGGTGAAATAATCGCATGGGGTAAGGTAGAAAGCAGATTGCGTTTCTGCATATTTTCTAAGCCATTCATCACAGACAGGACGATCACAAGTGCCATCACACCCAACACAATGCCTAGACTTGCAAGGTTTGTGACCAATTGACCAAAACGGTCGCCACTTTTAGAACGCCAATAGCGAAAGGCAATAAATAAAGGAGTTATTAAGTTCATAAAAATTAATACGAGTAGAAATTGGTAAAATTCTACCAAAATCTACCCGCTTGTCTTAGAGATTTCTGTTATATCAACAAAAAATTAGTTAATAACACCGCAAGCCATTCTTGCTCCGCCACCGCCAAGTGGTGCTGGGTGGTCTGAATGGTTATCACCACCTGCGTGGATCATCAGCGAGCGACCTTTAACTTCATCAAGCTCTTTCAAGCGTGGTGCAAGTACAGGGTTAGTTGCATTACCATCATGATCAACCGCTAAAGCAGGTAAATCACCTAAATGGGCTTCATCAGACCAAGGATAACCGTGTTTTTTCGCCCCTTTAGGATCCCAGTGACCGCCTGCACCTAAGCCTGCAACTAATTTTCCATCTTTCTCTTTTGGTTCACAGCTTGGGTTTTCATGAATATGGAAACCGTGTAAGCCGTGTGATAATCCTTTAAGATTTGGGGTAAATACTAAACCGTAAGGCGATTTGGTAATCGTCACTGTTCCCACATCTTTGTTGCCATTTTGTGGATCAAGCTGCTGAACTTTCACTTCAATTTGAGCAGCTGAATTTGCCATAGCTGAAGTTGAAAATCCGAAAAGTGCGGTTAAAGCAAGGGTTAAAACTGTTTTTTTCATAGGAACTCCTAAGTTAATCACAAATTATTTGCCTGTTTTGACAAATTCTTCAATATTATACGCCACTTTATTAACTAAAGTTGTGACGGCTGAATCACTCGCCCACGCAACATGTGGCGTAATCAATAAATTCGGTAAACGTTTTGCCGCTTGAATAAGCGGATTATCAATCGCTGGTGGTTCTTTGACTAACACATCTAACGCTGCCCCTGCAATTGTGCCATTTTCTAGGGCATCAAGTAAAGCAGCTTCATCGACCAAAGGGCCACGACCTGTGTTAATCAAATACGCAGTCGGTTTCATTAATGCCAAGGTCTCTGCATTAATCAGGTTTTGGGTCGTTTCAGTTAATGGGCAATGTAAAGTAACAATATCTGCTTGTTTTAACACCTCTTCAAAAGGGGTATAGCCGTCACGAATAGTCGTTGCCCCTTATGTTCTGCATAAAGCACATTCATACCAACTAACTCTGCCAAACGCCCGACTTCTGTCCCTAAACAACCTTTGCCGAACACGCCAAGGGTGGAGCCACGCACATCGGTAATCGGATAATCGACATAGCAGAACTGCCCACAAGTTGCCCAACGGTCGCTGGTGACTTGATCACGATGGTAGCTCATTAAACTGTGTTTTAATGAAAAAATCATCCCTAAAACGTGTTCTGGCACTGTCACACTGGAATAACCCGTTACATTTTTCACCGCAATGCCTAGTTCTTTTGCTGCAACGAGATCAATATTATTTGTACCTGTCGCAGTAATTGCAATAAGCTTCAGTTTAGGCAATTTCGCTAACAACTCTCGTCCAAATAATACTTTGCTAGTAATCACAATATCGGCATCTTTTGCTCGCTCGTAGGTTTCTTCAGCAGAAGTACGATCATATTCAATCCAATTATGCGGAAAAGATGGACGTGGAATGTTGTGAGTGGCAGGAATGCCTGTACGGTCAAGAAAAACGATATTCAGCATATTAGCTCCTTGTTTGAAAATAGAAAGTAAAAGTGAATATACAACAAGCGGTGCGTTTTAACAAAAAATTTACGAAACGAATAGAATATACAGTTTGAAAAGCGAAAATGTAGGACACACGCAGTGTGTCCCTACCATTAAGAAACTTTACAGCTTTTCAACAAGTTCCACCGCATAGCCAATATAGCTTGCAGGGGTCATCTGTTTTAAGCGATCTTTCTCTGCTTGTGGCAATGCCAATCCATCAATAAATTGACGCATCGCTTCACCATCTACACGTTTGCCACGGGTTAGCTCTTTAAGTTTTTCATACGGTTTTTCAATACCATAACGACGCATTACCGTTTGAATTGGCTCAGCTAACACTTCCCAGTTTTGAGCCAATTCATCTCGCAAGTGTTGTTCATTCACTTCTAACTTGCTAATTCCTTTTAAAGTAGCTGCATAAGCAATCAAAGCATAACCTAAACCTACGCCCAAATTACGCAATACGGTTGAGTCGGTTAAATCACGTTGCCAACGAGAAATCGGCAATTTTTGCCCTAAATGGTTCATCACCGCATTGGCTAAACCCAAGTTGCCTTCGGAGTTTTCAAAGTCAATTGGATTAACTTTATGTGGCATTGTAGAAGAACCAATTTCGCCTGCAATGGTGCGTTGTTTAAAGTGATTTAACGCAATATAGCCCCACATATCACGGTCAAAATCAATCACAATCGTATTAAAGCGAGAGACGCAATCAAAAAATTCTGCAATGTAATCGTGCGGTTCAATTTGAGTGGTGTATGGGTTCCAAGTTACCCCTAAAGATTGAATAAACTCTTGGCTAAAGGTGTGCCAATCAACTTCAGGGTAAGCGGATAGATGCGCATTATAATTTCCCACTGCACCGTTAATTTTTGCCAAAATCCCTAGGTTTTCTAACTGTTTATACTGACGTTTCAAACGATATGCCACGTTTGCCATCTCTTTACCAATCGTGGTTGGGCTTGCCGGCTGACCGTGCGTACGAGAAAGTAACGGAATATCTTTGTAACGATGAGCCAATTCCACAACAGCATCAATCACTTTTTTCCATTCAGGCAATAAAACTTCTTCACGAGCCGTTTTAAGCATCAAGGCGTGAGAAGTATTGTTAATGTCTTCAGAAGTACAAGCAAAGTGAATAAACTCATTGATTTTTTGCAGTTCAGGCAAGGCTTTGCACTTCTCTTTTAAGAAATACTCCACCGCTTTGACATCGTGGTTGGTCGTACGCTCAATCGTTTTAATACGCTCGGCATCTTCAATCGAAAAATGTTCGACAATTTGATTTAAGTGATCGTTTGCGTCTTTAGATAAAACTGAAACTTCGTTGATTTGTGCGTGAGAAGCCAGTTTTTGTAACCAACGAACTTCCACGGTAACACGAAATTTAAGCAAGCCAAATTCACTGAAAATAGGGCGAAGTGCAGTCGCTTTATCTTGATAACGACCATCAATAGGAGATAACGCTGTTAAAGCGGTCAGTTTCATTCAGATTTCTCCGTACATAAATAAAAATCAACTTGAGAAATGTAGCATTTTTTGCAAGGAATTTCATTAGTTAGTTGTGGTTTTATCAATTTTATATCGTATTTTGATAGTTTTCATACATAGCAAAAATAGTGAAAAGTATAATTTCTAGTCACTATACTGCTTTACTCTCTCAGTAAAACTCATTAGAACTAATAATTTCATTTTTTATATCTTTATAAGGATCGTCTATGTATTTCCGAAAATCCTCGTTAGCGTTGGCTATCTTATTATGTTTATCCCCTATTCCTGAAATGAATTATGCGAATGCTCAGACTTACACGGTTTCGGGCAACTCAGCAGATAATCGTGGCGAACACTTTCGAGCATTGCTTAATCAAGCTAATGATGGGATGGCGATATTATTCGTTTAGAAGGCGATACTCGGTTAATACGAGGTAGTGGTTTTTTTAGTTTTAATAAACAAGTCACAATTGAGGGACAAGGAAATCGCCTACATTTTGAAGGTTATGATTTATCATTAGGAAAAGATGTAACTTTTTCCAATATGAATTTATCGTTAAAGCCTAGTCGAGGTTTAGACAGTATTTTCACTTCAATAGGTTCTAAAAATTTAGAAGCGGTTCCAACTTTAATTGTAACAAATGGAAATAAATTAACCCTAGATAACGTTAGAACAAATGTTGAAAGCGAACCTACGGACACTCGCCCAATTATTTTGCTTGGGAATGGCGATACTACAAAAAGTAATAATGGACATGATACCCTGATAGTAAGAAATGCTGATCCAACAGAAACTAAACTATACTCGGTAATTATTGCTGATAGTAAAGATAGTGGCGCTAGTTCTTTTCACAGCACTACCCCAGTGACGATTGAGTTAGGGGAAAATGTGAAGTTAGTGGAAGATTTGTATTTAGCAGGGGTAGATAACGATCAATCTTATAGCCGTGAGATCAATGTAACGAGCGCCTCAAATTCAGTAACAAAAATCCTTACAGGTGAAGCAACAAATGTTTCAGTAACATTAAATAATGTAAAACCAAGTTTTAGCGGTATTTTATCCCTAGAAAATGTTAAAAATTTAACCGTGACGGGGAATAGCCAAATTACGTTAAATAAAAATTTATCTGTTGCAGACAATTTAGTTTTAGCTGATCAGGCTCAAATTAATACTGTCGCAGGTAGTGATGGGTTTGATGGTTCAATTTCGCTTACTTAGGTGATGCGCGTAACAATATGGGAAATTCCTTTGTTGAGGGGGCTGCATTAATGGGGGTGGATTTACGTTTAGTTGCACCTAAACAGTTCTTTCCTGAACAAACATTATTAGACGAAGTCGCAGAAATGGCTACGAAAACAGGGGCGAAAATTACCTGTACAGAAGATGTTGCAGAAGGGGTTAAAGGTGTTGACTTTGTCTATACGGACGTTTGGGTATCAATGGGCGAACCAAAATCCGCTTGGGAATCTCGTATCAATTTAATGAAGCCTTATCAAGTGAATGCTGAATTGATGAAATTAACGGGTAATCCAAATGTAAAATTCTTACATTGTCTACCCGCTTTCCACGATGACCAAACCCTTGTGGGTAAAGAAATTGCAGAAAAATATGGAATGAACGGATTAGAAGTAACGGATGAAGTATTTGAATCCGAAGCCTCTATTGTTTTTGATGAAGCAGAAAATCGTATGCATACGATTAAAGCGGTGATGGTGGCGACATTGGTAGGGTAGAGTAGGTGCAAAAGGGTGTTTTAATGCTAACGCATGCATGGTTTCGTGTAAAAGGGTAGAAATTCCTTGGTTTTCTGGGGTGAGCTTGTCAGAAAATTTCAGGGCATTCAAATGCACGTTACCGCCGTGACTCGCAAATCCGAGTAGGGATTCTTTCATTTCAGAAAATACAAAGTTAATGCCTGTTCCGTCTGCTAGGAATTCCTCGCTACTTTCTTGGAAGGTAATTTTAGTTTTATCTGAAATCAGTTTGAGTGAGTCTCGAATAACTTGCTTATTGTACTCATTAACGGCAACACCATTTTTATATTCAAAACCTGGAGTTTGCGCTTTTCTAGCCTCTGAGCATCATTAGCTAATAATTGATGAGTAAAGTGAGCATCCTCAATTGCGGTTATATCTTT